>NZ_JAMZBC010000131.1 GCF_024158715.1 Halomonas sp. 707D7
GGCTCGAGATGTCCGCCGGCATGTTCCTCCAGGTGCCGGAAGGCGCCACGGATGCGCCGCTGCTCGACCCGGATTTCCCCTCCTACAACTTCGATGTCATCGACGGCGTACGCTACCGCATCGACCTGTCACAGCCGGCGCGCTATACCGCCGAAGGCGAGCTCGCCCACCCCGAGGCGCACCGGATCGTCGACCTGGAGTTCGACGGCGCGCCGATCGACCCCGAGCAGACCTTCGTGGTGGCCACCAACAACTACCGGGCCGGCGGCGGCGGCAACTTCCCGGGCATCGACCCGGACGTGGTCGTCTTCGTCGGCCCGGACACCAATCGCGACATCCTCGTGCGCTATATCGTCGAGCAGGGCACCGTCGACCCGGCGGCGGACTTCAACTGGTCCTTCAAGCCGATGCCGGGGACCACGGCGCTGTTCCAGACCGGCCCGGCAGCGGCAAATCACCTGGAGGACGTGGCCGGCAGCACCCACATCGAGGCCGCCGGCGACGGCGATAACGGCTTCGCCCTGTACCGCATCGCGCTTTGAAAGAAGCGGCGAGCGCACGAGCAACGAAAGCGCAAAAAAGAAAGGGGCGTGGCACCAGTGGTGTCACGCCCCTTTCGATACAGCGGTCGATCACCGCCCGAGGCAATGCCCCGGGCGTTGCGCCTACTGCGCCGTTTCGTGCATGGCGAGCGCGGTGTCCAGCATGCGGTTGGAGAAGCCCCACTCGTTGTCGTACCAGGCCATGATCTTCACCAGCCGGCCGTTGACGCGGGTGTGGTTGGCGTCGAAGGTCGAGGAGTGCGCGTCATGGTTGAAGTCGATCGACACCAGCGGCTGGGCGTTGACCGCCAGCACCTTGGAATTCGCCGCGGCCTTCTCGACGATGGCGTTGATCTCCTCTTTCGAGGTATCCCGCGAGGCGGTGAAGGTCAGGTCGACCAACGAGACGTTGATCACCGGCACGCGTACCGCCAGGCCATCGAGCTTGCCGTCGAGTTCCGGCAGCACCAGGCCCACCGCCGCGGCGGCGCCGGTCTTGGTCGGAATCATCGAGTGGGTGGCGCTGCGCGCGCGGTACGGGTCTGAGTGGTAGACATCCGACAGGTTCTGGTCGTTGGTATAGGCGTGAACGGTGGTCATCAGGCCGTTCTCGATGCCCACGGCGTCGTTGAGCGCCTTGGCCACCGGCGCCAGGCAGTTGGTGGTGCAGGAGGCGTTGGAAACCACCTTGTGCTCGGCGCGCAGGATGTCGTCGTTGACGCCGAACACCACGGTGGCGTCCGCATCCGGGCTCGGAGCGGAAATCAGCACGCGCGCCGCACCGGCCTCGAGGTGCTTGGCGGCGGCCTCGCGCTTGGAGAAGAGCCCGGTGCACTCCATGACCAGATCCACGCCCAGGGCTTTCCAGGGGAGCTTGGCGGGGTCGCGCTCGGAGGAGATCGCGATGCGATCGCCGTCCACGGTGATGCTCTCTTCATCGTGCTCGACGCTGAAGGGGAAGTGGCCATGCACGGTATCGTGGCGCAGCAGGTGGGCATTGAGCGACGCCTCGCCCAGGTCGTTGATCGCCACGACCTGGACCCGGTCGCGATAGCCGTTCTCGTAGAGCGCGCGCAGCACGTTACGCCCGATCCGGCCAAAACCGTTAATTGCAATCTTAATGCTCATGGGGCACCTCGCCTGGGTGATAGAAAATTCGTCGTAAGCCAGATCTATTACAAACTATAGAAATTCGGTAAATAAATTACAAAAAGGTAGTCACTGAAAGCCGTCGATAGCCGGCTGCGGCTTTGACCGTATCAAGAGCGACAGTCCGAGACCGAATATGTAGTAAAATTACTATAAAAAAGCTATCGTAGTCCAACAGTTAATTGTCGCCTTCACCCCGACTGACATCATGCATTCGCGCGCGTTCGCGTCGACCAAGGAGTCGCTTTCATGAGCACTACCGCCCCCTATACTCCCCTGCGCCGTACCAAGATCGTGGCCACCCTGGGACCGGCCAGCGACCGCCCCGGCGTGCTCGAGAAGATGATCCAGGCCGGCGTCGACGTGGTGCGACTCAACTTCTCCCACGGCAGCGCCGAGGATCATCGCCGCCGGCTCGAGCAGGTGCGCGAGATCGCCGCGCGCCTCAACCGAAGCGTAGCGGCGCTGGGTGACCTGCAGGGTCCGAAGATTCGCATCGCGCGGTTCGAGGAAGGCGCCGTGCATCTCAACGTCGGTGATGCTTTCGTGCTGGACATGGCCCTCGATGGCCAGGCCGGCAGCGCCGAGCGCGTGGGCTGCGACTACAAGGCTCTGATCGACGACGTCGCCCCGGGCGACCGGCTGTTGCTCGACGACGGTCGCGTGGTGCTCGATGTGACCACCATCGAAGGCCAGGAGGTGCATACCCGCGTGCACGTGGGCGGCAAGCTCTCCAACAACAAGGGCATCAACAAGCAGGGGGGCGGACTTTCGGCGCCGGCGCTGACCGACAAGGACAAGGAGGATCTCAAGACCGCCGTGGCGATCGGCGTCGACTACCTGGCGGTGTCGTTCCCGCGCAGCGCCGAGGACATGATCGAGGCCCGCGCGCTGCTCGGCGAAGAGGGCCGCGAGATCGGCCTGGTCGCCAAGCTCGAGCGCGCCGAGGCGGTGGCCGATGACGCCACGCTCGACGGCATCATCGTCGCCAGTGAGGCGGTGATGGTCGCCCGGGGCGACCTGGGGGTGGAGATCGGCGACGAGGCGCTGATCGGCACCCAGAAGCGCATCATCAAGCACGCCCGCACCCTCAACCGCGCGGTGATCACCGCCACGCAAATGATGGAGTCGATGATCGAGTCGCCCCTGCCCACCCGGGCCGAGGTGTTCGACGTGGCCAACGCCGTGCTCGATGCCACCGATGCGGTGATGCTCTCCGCCGAGACCGCGGCGGGCGACTACCCGGTCGAGACCATCCAGGCGATGGACCGGGTGTGTCTCGGCGCCGAGCGCGAGCGCGTCGCCCAATCCTCCGGCCACCGCATCCACGAAGGCTTCGAGCGCATCGACGAGACCATCGCGCTCTCGGCGATGTACGCCGCCAACCACCTTACCGGCGTGCGCGCCATCGCCTGCATGACCTCGACCGGCTATACGCCCTTGATCGCCTCGCGCATCCGCTCGGCGCTGCCCATCGTGGGGCTTGCCCACAGCCCCATCGCCCAGCGGCGCATGGCGCTCTACCGTGGCGTGGTGTCGATTCCCTTCGACACCAGCGAGATGGCCCCCACCGAGGTGAACGACCAAGCCATTGCGCTGCTCAAGGCGCACGGATTGGCGCGCCCGGGCGAGCATGTCATTCTTACCCGCGGCGACCACATGAACGCCCACGGCGGCACCAACACCCTGAAGGTGCTGGCGGTGGACGCCTGACCCCACGCCCGTTGACGATGCCAGGAGAGCACACCATGAACGATGCGCGCCCACCCCGCCAGGCCACGCGCCGGCTCGACGCCACCAAGCGTATCGCGCTGATCGCCCACGACGGCAAGAAGAGCGAATTGATGGAGTGGGCGACGCGCTGGAAGAAGACCCTGAGCGACCACACCCTGCTGGGTACCGGCACCACCGCCGGGCGACTGACCCGGGAGCTCGGTCTCGAGGTGGAGGGCTTGATGAGCGGCCCGCTCGGCGGCGACCAGCAGATCGGCGCGCGCATCGCCGAGCAGCGCCTGGATCTTCTGATCTTCTTCTGGGACCCCTTCGCCCCGCAGCCCCACGACCCGGACGTCAAGGCGCTGCTGCGCCTGGCGGCGCTTTGGAACGTGCCGGTGGCCTGCAACGCGGCCAGCGCCGACTTCCTGCTCTCCTCGCCTTTACTTGGCGAGGAGTACCTTCTGACGATGCCCGATGCCGAGGCCTGGGCCGAGGCGCGACGCCCGGCCTAGCGCGTTCGCAGCGTTCGGGCGATCACGTGTCGCCCCGGATGCGCGCTGCCCTCGATCGCCTCGAGGGCGCACTCGAGGGTACGCCGGGCCATCTGCTCGACGTCCTGCGCCACGGTATTGACCGGCCGGGGCAAGAGATCCAGCAGCCGATGATCGCCGAAGCTGGCGAGCCTGACGTCGTCGGGTAGCCCGCCTCGGGCCAGAAAGTAGTCGAACACCCCTTCCAGCAGCGTGTAAGAGGCGGTGATGATGGCATCCACCGCCTCCCCTTCTTCGAACAGCCCTTCCATCAATCCTGCGGCTTCGACACGCTCGTAGCGCGCGGCGCTAAACTTGCGTGCCGTGATGCCGCGACCTTCGAGCGCCGCCTCGAAACCGGCGCGCCGCTCGCGGCTGATGGAAAGCGCGGGCATCGCGTCGAGCCACGCGACCCGGCGGGTGCGGGAATCGAGTACCGAGTGCGTCAGCCGCCGCGCGGCCTCGAAATCGTCGCTCACCACACTTGCAAAGCGCGCATCGCAAAGCCCGCGATCGACCCCGACGATACGCAGGCCCTCGTTGGCGAGCTCCGGGTAGAACGCATCCTCCCGATCCAGGCAGCTGGCGGTGATCAGCACCTCACAGCGCTGGGCGCGAAGTGCGGCGGCAAGCGAGCGCTCGCGCTCGGCACAGTCGTCGGAGCTCGCCACCAGAAGCTGATAGCCGCGCTCGCGCGCGCCGCGCTCCAGGCGCTTGGCCAGCCGTGCGTAGCTCGCGTTCTCGAGATCCGGCACGATCAGCCCGATCAGCCGGCTCGCCCCGCGCCGCAGCGCCGCCGCCTGGGGGTCGATGTGATAGCGGTGGGCGGCGACCACCGCCCTCACCTTCTCGACGGTGGCGGCGCTGATACGGCGCTGCTCGGCCTGACCGTTGATCACGTAGCTGGCCGTGGTTCGCGAGACGCCGGCAAGCCGGGCGATGTCGGCAAGTGTCATATCGAGTCCTCGTATTCAGGCCTTGAGTGTACCAGCGCCTTGACTAAGCCCCTACCAACGTCTAAAAACCCACCCCTTGTGCCCGAAGGTGAATCGTTTCAGCATAGCGTCATTCGCCCGGGCTCGCTAAGGGGGCCACCTTTTGATCGGTGAGCCACCCGCCAAGCCGTCGCCGGACGCTACTCAAGGAGAACCGCATGCTGACACTCGGCCCTGATGACATCCTGCTGGACTGCCGGGCGAAGAGCTGGCAGGCCGCACTGGACGCTGCCGCCACGGCCCTGACCGAGGCCGGGCTGACCGCGCCGGAGTACCGCGAGGGGCTGCACGCACGCGAAGCGCAGTCGTCCACCTATCTCGGCAACGCCATCGCCATTCCCCACGGCACCCCGGAAAGCCGTCGTCACGTGCGCCACACCGGCGTGCGGGTGCTGCAATTTCCCGAGGGCGTGGCTTGGCACGACGGCCAGCGCGTTCACGTGCTGGTCGCCATCGCCGCCCAGAACGACGAACACCTGGATATCCTGCGCGCGCTCACTCACGTGCTCGACCGCGACGGCGTCGCCCAGGCGCTGGCCTCGGCCGAATCGCGCGAGGAAGTGGCGAAGCTACTGGCCAAACAAGCGCCCGCCCCGCGCCTGGACAAGCAGACGCTGTGCCTTAAGTTTCCCGCTCACAGCGCCAAGGAGCTGGCGCTGGCCGGTGCGGCGCGCCTCTATCAAGGCGGCTGCGTGAACACCGCCTTCATGAGCGCCATCGCCGAACGCGCGCCGGTCTATCTCGGCGGCGGCTACTGGCTTTCGAGCCACGCAGGCCCGGAGCTCGCCCCGGCCCTGGCCCTGGCGACCCCGGCCGATACGCGGCTCGAGGAGCAGGGCCACCCGGTACAGGCGGTGTTCTGCCTGGCGGGCCAGGCGGACTACCACCTGCCGCTGCTGGAGCGGATCGCCGCGCTGGTCGAGAGCGTTCCCGGCGAGACCCTGGCCAACGCCGACAGCACGCGCGCGCTGTCGCTGCTGGCCGGTGAAACCGGCGCTACCGCCACGCGCCGGGTGCGGGTGCTCAACCCCCACGGGCTGCACGCCCGCCCGGCCAAGCAGCTCGTCCAGATCGCCCGCGAGCAGCCGGTGGCGATCAACGTGCGCCTGGAAGAAGGCAGTCCGTCGAGCGTTTCGGCGGCGAGTCTGACCAAGGTGATCGGCCTCGGCGCGCGGCGCGGGCAGTGGCTGGTGCTCTCTGCCGCCGGCGCGGGTGCCGAGGCGGCCCTCGACGCGCTCGCCGGCGCCATCGAAGGCGGGCTCGGGGAGAAGGTCTCGCCCTTCGAGCGCGGTTTCGAACCCGCCGCCCCCGCGCCGGCCGACATCAAGGCCTACCCGACGCTGGCCGAGAACGAGGCTCACTCAGGAGTCGCCGCCTCGCCCGGCCTTGCGATCGCGCCCATCTTCGTGATGCGAGCGCCGCGCTTCGACTATCCGGAAAACGCGACGGACAGCGAGCAGGAGCTTGGCCGCCTGAAAGACGCCATCACCCAGGGCCAGGCGCAGCTCGCCGCGCTGGTGCGCGGGGCTGGCGGCGAAGTGGCGGACATTCTGTCGATGCACGAGGAAATGCTCGACGACCCGGAGCTCTACCGCGCCGCCGAGGAGGCGATTCGCGAGGGCCGCTCGGCGGAAGCCGGCTGGTGGGAGGCGATCGACACCGCCGCTCACGCCCAGGAGATGCTCGCCGACCGGCTGCTGGCCGAGCGCGCGGCGGACCTGCGCGACGTGGGCCGCCGGGTGCTGAGCGTGCTGTGCCATATCGAGTTGCCCGAACCGCCGGCGCACCCCTACATCCTGGTCACCGAGGACATCGGCCCGTCGGACGTGGCGCGCCTCGATACTGCCAAGGTGAAGGGGCTGCTCACCGAGCGCGGCGGCGCCACCGCCCATAGCGCGATCCTGGCCCGCGCCCTCGGCATTCCGGCGGTGGTCGGTGCCGGTCGCGCGGTGATGGCGCTCGACAATGAAAGCACGCTGATTCTCGACGGCGAGCGCGGTCGGATCATTCCGTCGCCGAGCGAAGAGCGCCTGACGCGGGCAAGACAGACCCTGCGCGCCCTCGAGGAGCGCGAGGCCAACGCCTGGTCGCGGCGCTTCGAGCGCGCAGCGACCCGCGACGGCCACCCGGTCGAGGTGGCGGCCAACCTGGGCAATACCCTGCACGCGGCGGATGCCGTCGAGCGCGGCGCCGAAGGCGTGGGCCTGCTGCGCACCGAATTCCTGTTCATGGCGCACTCGAGCGCCCCGAATCTCGCCACGCAGACCAATGAGTACCGCCAGGCGCTCGAGGCGCTGGCCGGGCGTCCGCTGGTGGCGCGTACCCTGGATGTCGGCGGCGACAAGCCGCTGCCCTACTGGCCGGTGCCGCAGGAGGACAACCCGTTTCTGGGCCTGCGCGGCATTCGCCTGGCGCTGACCGAGCCCGGCGTGCTCGAGACCCAGCTGCGCGCGCTGCTGCTGGCCGGCGCCCCGCGCGAGGATGGCCTGGCGTGCCCGCTTCGCATCATGCTGCCGATGGTCAAGGACGTGGCGGAGTTTCGTACCGTGAAGGCGATCTTCGACCGACTCATGGTCGAGATTCCCGCCGACGAGCGCGCCACCGACGTGCAGCTCGGCGTGATGATCGAAATTCCATCGAGTGCCCTGCTCGCCCCCAGCCTGGCCGCCGAGGTGGACTTCTTCTCCATCGGCACCAACGACTTGACCCAATATACGCTTGCCATCGACCGCGGCCACCCGGTGCTCTCCGCCCAGGCCGATGGCCTGCATCCGGCGGTACTGCGCCTGATCCAGATGACCGTCGAGGCCGCCCACGCCCAGGGCAAATGGGTCGGGGTGTGCGGCGAGCTCGCCTCGGACGCCGTCGCCATCCCGGTGCTGGTGGGCCTGGGTGTCGACGAGCTCTCGGTCAGCGCCCGTCAGGTGCCGCTGGTCAAGGCGCGGCTGCGCGAGTTCGACCTTAATGATGCCCGCGAGAGCGCCCGGCGGGCGCTGGCCCAGTCGACCAGTGATGCCGTGCGCGACGCGCTGGAGGCGAACTGATGGCGCGTGTGATGACCGTGACCCTCAATCCGGCCCTTGATCTGGCCTTCGCCCTCGACGAGCTGGCCCCCGGCGCGGTCAACCGCTCCCATCACGCCCAGCTCGAGGCCGCCGGTAAAGGGGTCAACGTGGCCCGGGTGCTGGCGGGGCTCGGTCACGAGGTGATCGTCGGCGGCTTTCTCGGCGCCGACAACGACGCCCTGTTCAAGCGCGCCTTCGCGGAGCTGGGGGTGACGGACGCCTTCCTGCGCCTGCCCGGCGACACCCGCATCAACGCCAAGCTGGCCGAAGCGAGCGGCCGGGTGACGGACATCAACGGCCCCGGCATCGCGGTGGATGCGGCGGCCATGCAGGCCCTGCTCGAAGCCGTCGAGACGACTATGGCTGAAAGGCCGCTCGACGCGCTACTGGTTGCGGGAAGCCTGCCGCCGGGGCTCGATGTCGACGGCTTCGAGCAGGGCCTGCATGGCCGCCGCATCCACCGCGATGCCGGGGCCGTTGATGTCCGTCACCCGGCCGCTC
>NZ_JAMZBC010000132.1 GCF_024158715.1 Halomonas sp. 707D7
CGCCACCACCGTGCAGAACTGCCATGACGTGGCGCGGGTTCTGCCCGCCGACCCGAGCGCCATGCAGGCGATGGCCGAGGCGCTGGGCGAATTTCCGGTCGCCGCCATCAAGCTGGGGCTGCTCGCCGACGAAGCGACGCTCATGGCCGCCGAGCGCATCATTCGTCGCTTTCCCGGCGTGCCGGTGGTGGCGGACCCGGTGCTCAAGGCCGGGGGTGGCGCTGACTTGTCCACAGCCGCCTTGCGGCGCCTCTATGTGGATCGTCTGCTGCCGCTGGTGGATATCCTGACGCCCAATCGCTTCGAGCTCGCCGCGCTGACCCCGGAAATCGACGCCGCCGACGACGATACCGCCCGGGCCGTGGCGCTCATCTCGCGCGGCTGCCAGGCGGTGCTGGTCACCGGCACCGACGATCCGCTGCCGGGCAACCCGGATCTGGTGGTGCATACCCTGCACTCGCCGGACACCACGCGCCAGTGGCAGTGGCCGCGCCTGCCCCATCGCTACCACGGGTCGGGCTGCACGCTCGCCTCGGCGCTGGCCGCGCGCATGGCCGCGGGCGAGCGGCTCTCCACGGCCTGCGAACAGGCCCAGCACTTTACCTGGCGCGCCCTGTCTCACGCCTACGAGCCGCCGAGCGGCCAATACCTGCCCAATCGGCTGGCGCGGTCGAGCCGCTTTTGACCGGCGGGCCCGGGCGGCTTTCGTTTCGCGTCGCGCGCGCTAAGCTATCAACCATCGAACCCTTCATGCCGAGGATGCCATGACCACATCTGCCGAACTCTTCGAACTCGCCACCCGCCACATTCCCGGCGGCGTCAACTCACCGGTTCGCGCGTTCAAGGGCCTGCATCGTCCGCCGGTGTTCATGGAGCGCGCCCAGGGCGCCTACCTGTTCGACGTCGAGGGCAACCGCTACATCGACTACGTCGGCTCCTGGGGGCCGATGATCACCGGCCACGCCGACCAGGACGTGCTGGCGGCGGTGCGCGCGCGCCTCGACAACGGCCTCTCCTTCGGTACGCCCACCGCCGTCGAGACCACCATGGCGGAGCTGATCTGCGAGATGATCCCCTCCATGGAGATGGTGCGCATGACCAGTTCCGGCACCGAGGCGACCATGTCGGCGATTCGCCTGGCCCGCGGCAGCACCGGCCGCGACAAGATCGTCAAGTTCGAGGGCAACTACCACGGCCACTCGGATTCGCTGTTGGTCAAGGCCGGCTCCGGTGCGCTGACCCACGGCGAGCCGAGCTCGCCGGGCGTGCCGGCATCGCTTGCCGAGCATACCGTCACGCTCTCCTACAACGACCCGGAGGGGGTCGAGGCGTGCTTTGCCGAGATCGGCGACGAGATCGCCTGCATCATCGTCGAGCCGGTGGCCGGCAACATGAACTGCATCCCGCCGCAGCCCGGCTTTCTGGAGACCCTGCGCCGGGTGTGCACCGAGCACGGCAGCCTGCTGATCTTCGATGAGGTGATGACCGGCTTTCGGGTCGCCCTCGGCGGTGCCCAGGCGCACTACGCCGTCACCCCGGATCTCACCTGCCTCGGCAAGATCGTCGGCGGCGGCATGCCGGTGGGGGCCTTCGGCGGGCGACGCGACATCATGCAGAACCTCTCGCCGATGGGGCCGATCTACCAGGCGGGGACGCTCTCCGGCAATCCGCTGGCCATGGCTGCCGGCGTGACGCTCTTGCAGAAGCTGCGTGAGCCGGGCTTTCACGAGGCGCTCGCCCAGCGGGTGCGGACGCTGTGCACCGGGCTCGAGGAGCGCGCGGCCGCGGCGGGCGTGCCGATGATGACCCAGTCCGTCGGCGGCATGTTCGGGCTCTTCTTCACCGCGCAGTCGCGGGTCGACAACTTCGCCCAGGCGACCGCCTGCGACCCGGAAGTCTTCCGGCGCTTCTTCGGCGCGATGCTCGATCACGGCGTGTACCTGGCCCCTTCGGCGTTCGAGGCAGGCTTCATGTCCAGCGCCCATACGCCGGAGGACATCCAGAAGACCCTGGACGCCGCCGAGAAGGCGTTCGCCCTGCTCTAGCGCCTGGTCGCCCCGCCACTGCTACACTGAAAGCGCCGCGATCTCGCGGCGCTCGTGGTTACGAGGTAGACCACCATGAAACGATTCCCGGCACTTTCCTGCCATGTTGGCCTTGCGGCGCTGGTCGCCGTGTTATCCACCGGCGCATTCGCCTTCGAGGAGCAGGAGATGAATCGTATCCAGATCGATATCAGCGGCACGCCAGGTACCCAGTTCTCCATGCACTGGCGGGTGAGCGACGGCGACGACGTCACCGAGTACCGCGAGGAACGCCTTGGCGTGCCGGCGCAGTTTCACTACGCGGGCACGGCGCTCGTGGGCCAGGTGACGCTGCTCACGGACAATGGCCGGCTCGAAGTGGATGTCCAGAAAGACGGCAACCGCACCCGCTCCTCCACCCAGGGCAAGGGCAGCACCCTCAACCTGACCCTTCGCTGAGCACGAAAAAAACCGCCCGTGAGGGCGGTTTCGAAGACGGCGGTCGAACGTGTCGGGCGCTTAGTGGCCTTGGGCGACGACGTTGACGTTGTTGCTGCCGACGGTGGTGATGCTTGAGGTATGGCCACCGAGGAAGCTGCCGCTCTGAGTCACGGTGTGCTGGTTGCCGGCACCGCTGGTGTAGATGTAGGAGTCGTGGTTGAAGCCGGACTGGGTCACGTCAGCGGTGTTGTAGCTGCCGGTGGTCAGGATGGTGCTCTCGTGGTAGGTGCCGGTCTGGCTGACGTCGGCCATGTTGTTGTTGCCTTCCTGGTAGGCGTAGCTGTCGTTGCCCCAGCCGTTCTGAGCGATGGTCGCCTCGTTGGACGCACCGGTCGCTTCGACGACGGACTTGTTCAGCGTGCCTTCCTGGGTCACGGTAGCGCTGTTGCCGCGGCCTTCGAGGTAGGCGTAGCTGTCGTTCAGGCGACCGTTTTGCATCACGTCGGATTCGTTGTAGTCACCGATGTGGCTGTCGACGGACTTGTTGAAGCTGCCCATCTGCTCGACGGAGGCCACGTTGTTGCCGCCCTGCTGGTAGACGTCGGCGCTGTTGGCGCTGCCGTTCTGGTCGACGCCGGCAGTGTTGTCACGACCCACCTGGTAGATGACGGAGTGGTTCTTGGCACCCAGCTGGTCGACATTGGCGTCGTTGCCGTCACCTACCTGGTCGATTGCGGAGTTGTTCAGGCCAGGCAGGATCGTGGCAACACCTGCCACGTCGTCCTGGTTGACGTTGGTTGAGTTGTAGGTACCGGTCTGGTTGACGCGTGAGGTCTGGGTACCGTACTGAGTGACGTTGTTGGTGTTGCGCTGACCTTCCTGATAGATGGTCGAATCGCTTCCGCCGGTGTAGAACTGAGCAGAGGCAGCGGTGCTCATGGCGACGGCAATGGCGGCAGCGATAGTGGTGATCTGAGTTTTCATGCTGACTTCCCCTTCATGACGTTTGCTTTAGTTGTTACCGAGACACGCCCTCGTGCTCAGTAGGTTTCGACGGTGACTGGTCGCGCATTTCCCGAGAACGCCTGTTGTTCTACGCTGACGCTGCGGTAGCCACTCCCCGATTGTGAAATCGCGATATCGCTCTGGTTGCCGGACTGGGAGACGAAGGCTTCCAGCCCCTGGCGGCCATAGGCCTGATTGATCGTGGCGATGTGACGATCGCCGTTTTGCAGGATGACGCCGGCGTTGTTGCCGCCCAACTGCGTGATGAACGCGCTATTCGAGCTGCCGATCTGGCGAATGGCCGAGAAGTTGCCGCTCTGGTACTGGGCGGAGTAGGACTGAAAGACCGCCGTACGGTTGTTGTTGCCGTTTTGACGAATGATGCTGTAGTTGCCTGCCAGCGCCGCGTCGGCACTCTGCCGGTACTGCTCCACGCGGTTGTCCTGAGCGGCCTGGGTCGGCACCGAGGTCACCAGTGCCAGGGCAAGCGTGGCAAGCGAGAGGGCCAGCGGCGCCTTGAGCGCCCGCGCTTTACGTGAAGAAAACGCCTGGTCGAGTTTCATCGCTATACCCTTTGAAAAGTTTTGTATCAAAATGTATTCATGGGGATGAGTTTGGACGATTGGCTAAAATGCGCTATCGGAACTTTTCTTAGAGATTGGTTGAAATATTTAAATAAAAACTCACTCTAAAACATGAGTTTTCTAATACCTGGAAACTGCCCATGAAAAAGGCGATGCGGGCCGAGCCCGCATCGCCTTTTTGGCTTTTGATATCAATGATATGAAGATGAGTTTTCGCGCGTTATCGACCTAGAGCGCAGGCGTGGGAGCGTTGAGATAGTCGGCCAGCACGGTATTTTGCAGCGTATTGCCGCTGGCGAGGTTCCACAGGTTGTTCTCCACGCCGCGGGCGATCAGGTGAATGACCGCCGACTCCACCGCCGACATCACCGCCATCTGCACCGGCTCGTTGGTGGTGATCCCCGCTTCCGCCTCGAGCAGGCGGCGGAAATCGATGAACCGGTAGACGCCGGCGCGCAGCTCCTTCGAGTAGATGGTCTTCGTGGTGGTCACGTTGGCCAGTATCTCGCCGGTGGAGATCTCCACTGCGCGCAGGTTCACCGTCACCTGGTCGACCTGGTACTGCCCCGAGGCGCCGATGCCGAAGTACTCGGCCCCCGCCCCGCCGGTGCGCACGTTGGACTCGTAGGCGATGATGCCCCCCTCGAGCATCACCGAGGCCGCGCGCAGCGAGGGCAGCGTATCCGGCTGGCCGAAGCGCTCGAACTCGGCGCGAATGATGCGCCGCTCGGTCAGAAGGTTCTGAAGCCCCACCCGCTCGAGCGGAATGAACCAGCCGGAGTCCGCAAGCGCCCCGGTCAGCATCGCCGCTGCCCCTTGGGTCACCGCGGTGGAGAAGGTACTGGCCGGCGCCGGGCGGTACTGGCCGGTCTGGTCACGGAAGTCGTAGACCGAGACGAAGATCTTGCCCGCCGGCGGCGGTAGCGAGACCAGATCCTGATAGGTCGCGCCGCGCGGGGTCAGCGTGGCCTGGGCCCCTTCCAGGTTTTCCGAATTGGCGACCATGCCCGCACAGCCGCTCAGAAGCGTGACCAGCACGAGTGATGCGATGATTTTCATTGTGATCCCCTGACGACACGAAGTGTTATGGCGGCGTTTGCCGGTTGGATTTGGGTGTGCCGACGTCGTTGGCTACGGGTTGAAGAGCCCGCCGACGCTGATGTTGGTGACATCGCCGGTCAGCTTGTCGACCACGCGCACCACGAGCTGTCCGCCGTCGTCGCTGACCACCACGTTGAACTCGCCGCTGTCGAAGGAGCCCTGGTTGACGTTGCCCGCCCCGACATCCGAGATCAGCTGCGAGATGAGCCGGCTTTCCAGGTTCTGGACCAGGCGGTCGGTGGAGGAGAGCGACTGGACGCTGCGCGCGTTGGGATCGGTATTGGTGTCCTGGGCCTGTGCCTTGCCCAGCAGGTAGCTGCCCATGAACGGATCGCCGCCGAAGGAAGGGTTGAGCGGTCGGTAGACCAGCTCGCCCGCCGAGGCGCCGAGGGTGGTGGCCAGCGCGGCGGCGGCCAGGAGGTTGATGGCGATGCTACGTCGTGGATGGGTCATTACTGCAACTCCTCGCTTCCCAGGTCGATATCAGAGGAGAGCGCCGTGGCCAGCTGCTGCTGGAGAAGCGCTTCCTGGACGATTTGCACCGCTTCTTCCGCTACCTGGTCCGCCTGGCCGATGCGTGGAGAAAGCTGAGTGCGAAAGAACATCTGGTTGCCCTGCATGATCCAGAGCTGGCTGCCCCAGCGGGCGTCCGGGCGCTCCTGAATGGTGATGGTGGCGTTGTTGATCAGCGGGTTGTCCATGGCGCGCTGGCTGAAGGCGCGATAGAAGGACTTGCCCGCCATGGTGATGGTGCGATCGACCATGATGCCGGTCAGCTCGCTGCTGCCGTAGTTGCGCTCCTGTATCGCCTCGCCGTCGGGACCCGAAAGCCGGTTGATGGCATCCACTGCCTCCTGCTCGTTCTCCGGCAGGGTGTCGCTGGGCGATGCCGGCAGGTTGGGCGATACCGCGTCCTCGACCTGCTGGGCGAGGGTCGGGCATGCCAGCGCCAGAAGCAGGACGCCGACCGGTAGCAGGGTGCTCTTCGAGGCCATGGCCAGTCTCTCCTTCAAGGAATCAGCGGCTGCCACGCTGCAGACTGCGCGCGGTTTCGATATTGGGCAGAATGGGACCGAGATTCTGGTGGATCCAGTTCAGCGCCTGGATACGGTTGTGCACGTTGATCTTTCTGAAGATGTTGTAGAGGTGCGACTTGACCGTGTGCTCGCTGACGAAGAGCTTCTCGGCGATCTGCTGATTGGAGGAGCCCGCGCTCAACAGCGAGATGATCTCCATTTCCCGGTTGGTCAGCCCGCAGGCTGGGCGAAACGCGTTGCTCTGGTACTTGCGATAGAAAAGGATGAGCCGCGCCATCAAGTCCCGCGACATCCACAGCTCGTCGTCGAGCAGGGCATGGATCCCCTTGCAGATCACTTCGAGATTCTCGTTGCGGTAGAACACGCCCTTGAGCTGGGAGCAGGAGAGCGCTTCCAGGGCGTGGTCCATGTCACGAATGTTGAAGGCCGCCAGCGGAACGCGGGAGAGGGTATCCGAAAGCTTCTCCTGCCAGTCGGGAATGGCATCGACCGGAATGTGGTCGGCGTCCACCAGCAATAGCTGACGTGCATGCGTCGAGGGGGGAAGCGACGCGCCGGGAGCATGGAGATTGACGGCGTAGCCGGTCTGCTTGGTCAGGTACTCCGCGAACAGCTGCGATTGAGGGCTCTTCTCGGTGATGATGTACACCACGCTCGAGGTTTTTTCCTGCGTCATCGGGAAACCCTCCATGTGGAAATAAAGTGTGAGACGAGAATGAGTGGATTGTTACCCAGAATGTATTTTTAGTAAAGTTATGTTACTTTAAATATTCAAAAAGTAATTTGAATATTGATATTCATTTATCGAATATCACTAAAAGGCATGACGCCTATTCATACTTAGATAATAGCCGGTAATCGCCGTTGTACGCGCAGATTCTTTAGCTGACCTGCGGTTCAGCGTAAACTGGCGCCCTACCGATGGGAGAAGCGCCATGTCCGCTACCGATACGCTCGTCCTGGCCAGCGGCAACGCTGGCAAGCTCAAAGAATTCAAACAGTTGCTTGCCCCTCTGATGCTCGATGTCCGCCTGCAGTCGGAGTTCGGCGTGCACGATGTCGAGGAGACCGGGCTCACCTTCGTGGAGAACGCCCTGCTCAAGGCACGCGAAGCCAGCCGCGTCAGCGGCCTGCCGGCGCTGGCCGATGACTCCGGCCTCGAAGTGGACGCCCTGGCGGGCGCGCCGGGCATCTACTCGGCGCGCTTTGCCGGCGAACCCAAGAGCGATGCGCGCAACAACGAAAAGCTCCTTCACGCCTTGGCCGACTGTCCCGAAGGGCAGCGCACCGGGCGCTACTGGTGCGTGCTGGTCTACCTGCGCCATGCCGACGATCCGGTACCGATCATCGTTCAGCGCAGCTGGGACGGCGAGATTCTGGCCCACCCGCGCGGCGAGAACGGTTTCGGCTACGATCCTCTCTTCTGGCTGCCGGAGCAGGCCATGAGCGTGGCCGAACTGGCCGCCGACACCAAGAATCGGCTCAGCCATCGTGGCCGGGCACTGCAGGGCCTGGTGGAGCTTCTGAAGGTGGCGCATGGGTAGCACCCCGCCGCTGTCGCTCTACGTTCACACCCCCTGGTGCGTGCGAAAGTGTCCCTACTGCGACTTCAATTCCCACGAACCCACCGGCGGCGAGCTGCCGGAAACCGACTACCTCGATGCCCTCGTGCGTGACCTGGAGTTCGACCTGGCGCTGGCCGACGGCCGCGAGCTGGTCTCGATCTTCATCGGCGGCGGCACGCCGAGCCTGCTGTCACCGGCGTTCTATCGTCGCCTGCTGCGCGAGGTGAATGCGCGGCTGCCCTTCGCCGCGGACATCGAGATCACTCTCGAGGCCAACCCCGGCACCACCGAGCAGGCGCGCTTCGATGGCTACCGCGAGGCGGGCATCAACCGTCTCTCCATCGGTACCCAGAGCTTCCAGTCCGCCCAGCTCGCCGCCCTCGGGCGCATCCACAGCGCCGACGAAGCGATTCGCGCGGTGAGCCAGGCGCGTACGGCGGGATTCGACAACCTCAACATCGACCTCATGCATGGGCTTCCGGGCCAGACCCCCGAACTCGCCCTGGCGGACATCGACCAGGCGCTGGCGCTCGGCCCGGAGCACCTCTCCTGGTATCAGCTGACCCTCGAGCCCAATACGGCGTTTCACTCGCGCCCGCCGGCGCTTCCCGAGGAAGAAGCGCTGTGGGACATCCAGGAGCAGGGCCACGAGCGGCTGACCCGCGCCGGGCTCTCGCGCTACGAGATCTCCGCCTACGCAAGCGCCAGTAGTTGAGGTTGTGGCGGCTCTGGCGACT
>NZ_JAMZBC010000133.1 GCF_024158715.1 Halomonas sp. 707D7
GTCATGCAGCAGGTACTGGGCACCATCATCGCCACCTCGGACTCCAACACTTCGTCGGCGGTCAAAAGCCGTCGGCTGCCGGCCTGGCTTGCCAGCTGGGTCTCCGCGTTCCAGCGCGGCGTGCGCTGGCCGGTCGCGGAAATGGCCGAGGCGGTCAGCCGCCCCGACCAGTCGGTGCTGCGAAACCCGGCGCTGTAGATCAGGTTGCCGGCCTGCAGATCGACGATGTCACTGTTGACCGCCGACGAAGTGTTGGAGTCCGAGGTGGCGATGATGGTGCCCAGTACCTGCTGCATGACCTGGCTGAGCGAGGCCTCGTCGTTGGCGAAGTAGGCCTGCTCGGTGCCGCCGGCCCGGGCCAGCTCCCCTAACGGGTCGGCGGGCACGCCGGGCAGGTTGTTGATGTCCGGCGGCAGGTTGAAGCCCACCACGTAGGTACGCACCGGGTTGCGCAGGGCGCTGCCGGTATCATTGTAGAGCCGCCGAATGGCGTTCTGGGCATCGGTCAGCGCCTGGCTCACGTTGTTGCCCAGCGAGCGACCGGTGCGGTCCACCGAAGGCAGGCCGTCGGTCAGCCAGATGTTGGCGTTGACCAGGCACTGCTGGGCGCTGGCGTTGTTCATGTTCGGGATGCTGAGACCAGCACGGCGCCCCTGGTCGGTGCCGAAGGAGGTGCCGGTGCCGGCGTTGTTCAGAAAGTAGTCTCGGGCGGTGTACATGGTGCCCTCGATGGGGGTGAGCCCGGTGGCCAGCAGCGGCCAGGCGGGGTCGGTCATCGGGTTGCCGCTGCCGTTCCAGTCGTGGCGCTGGGGCTGGAGCTTGGCGAGAATCTGGTTCCAGTGGGCATCGTTGATCGAGCCGTCGGCGTTGAGCCCGCCGATGGGCACGTGCAGATAGCCAAGGCCGGGCGAGGAGGCGGTACGCCACTCGAGCTGGTTCAGCGCAAGCGAAGCGATATGCGGGCCCCAGTTGGGGATGCCGCGCTGGCGAAGGCTGTCGACCAGTGGGAGCGTGTATTCGCTCACGACCGGTCGAAAGAGAGGCAATCCCGAGTTGCCCGATACCACCGGGTTGTCGTACCAGACTCGGTTAGGCTCGGCGGCAGGCCAGTTGTTGAGATTGAGAGCGGTGAAGCCGCGAAAGCGCTGGACCCGTTGATCCGAGGTCGCCGTGGGGTTCTGAACGTTGTACCAGTACTCGGTGACGTCTCGGGTGGGCACGCCGGTGGTATAGGACTCGTCGAAGGTATATCCCGGTACCCCGGCGTTGAAGAAGGCGTAGTAGTTGCTGCTCGGCAAGCGGGCGCGATAGCGCTTGGTCGGGGCGTCCCAGGCGCCGGTAAAGCCCGGGTTGTACCAGCTGGGATTGGACTCCGTGGAGTAGCGTGTCGCCAGCGCTCGCTCGGTCAGGCGCCACACGACCGTCCGATTGTTGAACGCGTCGTCGCGGGTACGCGAGGCGGGGTTCTGCTGATAAGCCATCAGCCCCAGGTTGATGTTGCCCCGATAGCGGTCGATCAGCTCGCGCCCGACGCGCTTCATGGTGCTCGACTTGCTCAGCGGCGAGCGCGCCCCGGCCGGGCAATTGGCGGCGTTGAACGTATCGAGCTGGCAGGCGGCGAGTGTTCCCCGATCGCCCGGGTTGGTGCCGATCGCCACGCGTCCGTCGAGCCCCTCCTGGCCGCTTTCCGAGTTGTCCAGAATCAGCAGCACGTTGGGTGGCACGCGGCTGACGACGTTCAGCGGGGCGCTGGAGACCCCGGTCTCGTCGCTGGGAATGGCGTAGTTCTCGTCGTAGCTGCCCTCGCCGCCGCCGACCGGGGTGTCCGGCGTCGGGGTAGGCGTAGGGGTGGGCGTCGGCGTCGGTGTGGGGGTTGGCGTGGGTGTCGGTGTCGGTTCTGACGGAGGCGGCGTGGTACCCATGCTCCAGACAGGCAGTGTCCAGAACCCCAGGCCCAGAGAGCAGAGAAGCATGCAGGCAAGACGCGCACAAGGTTTCTTGTTCATGATCCTTCTCGCTGTTCATGGGCAAAGAGGCTTTCCAGGGCGACGCTGGTGGCCTCCGAGCGGCCGGCGCCTTGCGCTTCGATCCGGTAGAGCACTTCGCGGACTTCCTGACCGTCACTGGTGGCGCGCGAGCCGACGATGACCAGATCACAAATACGGTAGCGAGAGCTGAGCGACTGACCGTTGACCGTGCTGGCGTGTGGCTTCCAGGCGGGCTCGGAGGAGGAGCCGCACTTGACGATCCCCGTTTCGGTACCGGCTTGCAAGGCCTGCTCGCCTGCCCTCAAGGCGGCCTCGGCCGCTTGAAGCGCCACGCTGTACTCCTGTTGGTTGGCAGCCATGCGCCCCTGGATCACCGACCCCTGCATCGACGACAGGCTGACCAGCGTGACGATGGCGAGAAAGATCAGGCTGAGCACCAGCGCCATGCCGCGCTGAGGCGCCGAGCCTTGAAGTGCGCGGTTCATGGCCGGTTCCTCAAGGTGATGGTGGTGGTGAACGCCTGATAGAGGCGGCCGTCATCGGCGCTGAAGGGGGCGTCGCGAAAGTTGCCGGTGGCGATGGTGGTGGGTGCTTCGCGCAGGTCGGTGCGCTCGCTTTGCACGATCAGGCTCACCCGCATGGCGCGCGTCTGCGCCCACTGGGCCGCCGTCAGCGCCTCTGGAGCCAGATACTGCTCGCCGACCAGCACGCGGGTGCGCAGGGCCACGACGTTGTTGGCCAGTACTTCGTTGCGCGGCGTCGGCGTACCGATGTCCAGACGCATCAGCGATGGTGCGCCGGCGCTCTCGGCGTCACGGCCCAGATAGTAAAGGCCGCTGTCGATGGCGCTCAGCGTCACCGGCTGGCCCTGCAGGTAGGGCACCGCGCCATTTTTCGACCAGGCGCTGGTCTGGGGCGACAGGTTGCCCGGCACGCCGCTTGCCGCCTTGATCAGGCGGTTGGGCTGGGTGGAGACGTTGTAGAACAGATCGCAGTTCTGAAGTCCTTGAAGCAGCACCAGTCGCCCGGTGTAAGGGACGTTTCCCGTCAGATTGAGCTGCTGGTTGCTGGCGAGCGTCTCGATCGTCGTCGTGACTGGTGGCAGGGTCGTGGCGGCGCGAAAGGCGATGCTCTGGGTATCGGGCAAGGGGCTTTCGAGCACGGCGGCCATCCCCTGTGCCTGCGCGCCGGTGGCGACCTGAAGCGCCGGCGCGGCGAGAGCGGCGTCGTTTGCGCTGCGCACATGGACGCTGAGCAGGCTCTGGGCACAGCCGCCCTTGTAATCCACCTGACGCAGCTCGCGGGACAGCGTTTCCAGCGCGAAGCGCCCGGTGTCCTGCATGTTGGCAAGCGCGGTGGTGATGCGGTAGCTCTGCTGCGAGGCGATGAAGAGCTGGGTGGCACCCAGGATCACCAGCACGCCGATCACCATGGCGACCAGCAGCTCGATCAGCGTGAAGCCCGTCTGGGCGGAGGAGGGCGAGTAGGGCGAGGAAGCCGTCATCTCAAAGCTCCGAGGCCAGTTGCACGACGCGCCATTCCCGCGACGGCGACACGATGTCGGTAAAGCGTACCGTCACGCTGACGTTCGACTGGGCGACGCTGATCGCGCCCTGGCCCTGGGGCAGCACCGCGGCCACGTCCACCGCCCACTCGCGCTTGTCGCGAGCGGCAAGCTCGGTGCCGCTCACGCTCTGGCCGAAGGCGAGCGAGTAGGCATTGGCCTGGCCACGGTTGGCGCGAATGCGGTCCATCATGTCCTGGGCCATGTTGGTGGCCTGGGTCTCGAGGTAGGCGCTGCGCTGCTGGGTGAGCGCCTGGGTCTGCAGCGCCACCACGCCGAGCAGGCCGACCGACATGATCAGCATGGCCACCAGCGACTCGATCAACGAAAGACCCTGCTGCTTTTTCATCGCGGCCTCCATGGGGGTGGTCAGGGAGCAGGGCAGGCCTGCGGCGGAGTCAGAACACGCGAGAGTCCGCTCGGCTCCAGGCGGATGCAGCGCGCCTGATCTCCTATCCCGAGCGCAATGTGCCGAACCGACGGCGTGCCGCTGGACGGCGCGAAACGCCCGAGGCTATTGAAGCGAATCTCATCGAGCCCTGTCGATATCTGCACCGTGGCGTTCGAGCGCGGCCATTGGCGCAGCGTCTGCGTGCCCTGCATGACACGAAAGCCCGGCGACCACTGCCTCGATTCCAGCGGGATCAGTACCGTGCTGCGGTTGCGCCGCACCGCCTCGCTGCGTGCGTACATCAACGCGGTCTGGAACTCGTTGGTCGCGCTCACCAGGCGGTTCGCCTCGATCACGCGGGCGAAGTTCGGAAAGGCCACCGCCGCGAGCAGCCCCAGCAGGGCCAGGGTCACCAGAAGCTCTAGCAGAGTGAAGCCGTTCATGATGCGATGGCGTAGGGAATCCAAGGCGGTGCCTCTGAAGGCGCGCGGCGCGCCGTCTCTTTTAATGGGTGGCGATCCTGAACAAGTATGGCCTTTAATTGGCGATCGTGGTCATAAAGTACCAGATGAAAAGTGCGGATAGCGGCCAAATACGCCCGATTAAGCGGCGCAATTATGCCGATGTGGTTCGTGTTGAAGCGTGCCGTACCGGTCAGGCCCGTCAAGAGCCGTGAAAACGCCCCGGATGGAACGATCAAGGGAAGGATGTCGCGGGTATTGCGGGAGACGTCGTTAAGGGAGGTTGTCTGCTTGTTGGCAGCGGTTACTCTTGCAGTTGGCGTTACGCGGTCGTCTAGGCAGTGCGACGTCGATCGCATAAATCGACAACGGGCACGACGCTCGATTTATGGCAGATATTTTTGGTTATCATTACAAAATAATCGCCGGCATTAGCCAAAAGTTGGGTGTCTATAAATGTAATATTACTACATATTGGCGATATTTGGATTCATGCGGGCGGCGGCGTGCGTCGCCTTCTCAAGCCGAGCCGAAAAGAGCGGGTGGCGTTGCTTGGCTTTCTTACCCAAGGGAGACATCGAGTGAAAATAGGCGCATTGAAAGAGCGCTTTCGGGGCGAGGCGCGGGTCGCGCTCACCCCGGAGAGCGCCGGCCAGCTCCAGAAGCTTGGCCACGAGTGTCTGATCGAGGCCGGGGCCGGCGTGGCGGCGGGTTTCGACGACGAGGCCTACCGCACCGCTGGCGTGACGGTCGTCGAGGGGGTCGCGGCGCTGTTCGACGCCGCCGAGGTGGTCATCAAGGTGCGCGAGCCTTCTGACGAGGAGGCCGAGCGCCTACGCGAGGGCCAGACGCTGATCTCGTTCTTCTGGCCCGCCCAGAACGAGGCGATGCTCGAGAAGTGCCGGGCCAAGGGCGCCAGCGTCATCGCCATGGACATGGTGCCGCGCATCTCGCGGGCGCAGAAGATGGACGCGCTCTCGTCGATGGCCAACATCGCCGGCTACCGCGCGGTGATCGAGGCGGGCAACAACTTCGGTCGCTTCTTCACAGGCCAGGTGACCGCCGCAGGCAAGGTGCCGCCGGCCAAGGTGCTGGTGATCGGCGCGGGCGTGGCCGGGCTTGCCGCCATCGGCACCGCCACGAGCCTCGGCGCCGTGGTGCGCGCCTTCGACGTGCGCCCGGAAGTCTCCGAGCAGATCGAGTCGATGGGTGCGGAGTTCCTGTTTCTCGATTTCGAGGACACCCAGGACGGCTCGGAAAGCGGCGGCTACGCCTCGCCCTCGAGCCCGGAGTTTCGCGAGAAGCAGCTCGAGTGCTTTCGCGCGCAGGCAGCCGACGTCGACATCGTCATCACCACCGCGCTGATTCCCGGCCGCCCGGCGCCCAAGCTCTGGCTCGAGGACATGGTCGCCTTGATGAAGCCGGGGTCGGTGATCGTCGATCTCGCCGCCGAGAAGGGCGGCAACTGCGACCTGACCCGGCCCGACGAGCGGGTGGTGTCCGACAACGGCGTGATCGTGATCGGTTACACCGACTTCCCCTCGCGCATGGCGGCCCAGGCGTCACTCCTGTACGCCACCAATATCCGTCACATGCTTTCCGATCTTACCCCCGAGAAGGATGGTGTGATCGTTCATGACATGGAGGACGACGTGATCCGCGGGGCGACGGTGACGCACCAAAGCGAGATCACCTTCCCGCCGCCGCCGCCGAAGGTGAAGGCGATCGCCGCGGCCAAGCCGAAGAAGAAGGAGAAGGAACCGACCCCCGAGGAGAAACGGGCGTTGGAGACCGCCGCCTTCAAGGCCCAGACCACGCGTCAGGTCGGACTTCTGGCCGTGGGCGGGGTGCTGATGCTGCTGCTCGGCCAGGTCGCGCCGGCGTCGTTCATGCAGCACTTCATCGTCTTCGTGCTGGCGTGTTTCATCGGTTTCCAGGTGATCTGGAAGGTGAGCCACTCGCTGCACACGCCGCTGATGGCGGTGACCAACGCGATCTCCGGCATCATCATTCTCGGCGCGGTGCTGCAGATCGGTTCCGGCAGTGCGGTCGTGGTGGTTCTGGCGGCGATTTCGGTGCTGATCGCCACCATCAATATCGTGGGGGGCTTTCTGGTGACACGCCGGATGCTCGCCATGTTCCAGAAATCCTGAGCGGCGGGGAAACGCTATGTTGAGTCAAGGGTTCGTATCCGCCGCGGCGATCGCGGCAAGCGTTCTATTCATTCTTTCGCTTGGGGGCTTGAGCAACCAGGAGAAGGCCAAGCGCGCCGTCTGGTACGGCATCGTCGGCATGGCGGTGGCGGTGGGCTTCACTGCCTTTGGCCCCGGCATCGGCGGCTACGGCTGGCTGATCCCGATGGTGCTGATCGGCGCCGGTATCGGCACGTACCTGGCGCGCAAGGTCGAGATGACCGAGATGCCCCAGCTGGTGGCGGCACTGCACAGCTTCGTCGGCCTGGCGGCGGTGTTCGTCGCCTGGAGCGCGGACCTCGAGCGCCGCCGGGTGCTGGCGGCCCGCGCCGCCGATGGCGTGATGCAGGAGTTCTCGGCCTTCGCCGCGCTGGTGGCGACCAAGGCGCCGGACGAGCTGACGTTTCTGCAGATCGAGGTGGTGCTGGGCATCTTCATCGGGGCGGTGACCTTCACAGGCTCGGTGATCGCCTTTGGCAAGCTCGCCGGCAAGGTCGACGGCAAGCCGCGCCAGCTTCCCGGCGGGCACCTGCTCAACGCCGGTGCCGCGGTGCTCTCCCTGGTGCTGGCCGTGATGTACCTGAACGGCGCCGGCTTCTGGACGCTGATCCTGCTGGCGCTACTTGCGTTTTTCATCGGCTACCACCTGATCATGGGCATCGGCGGCGCCGACATGCCGGTGGTGGTGTCGATGCTCAACAGCTACTCCGGCTGGGCGGCGGCGGCGATCGGCTTCACGCTCGGAAACGACCTGTTGATCGTCACCGGCGCACTGGTCGGCTCCTCCGGCGCGATCCTCTCCTACATCATGTGCAAGGCGATGAACCGCAACTTCGTCAGCGTGATTCTGGGCGGCTTCGGGACAAGCCAGGGGCCGGCCGCCGAGATCGAGGGCGAGCAGGTGGCGATCGACGCAGGTGGCGTGGCGAGCGCCTTGAACGATGCCGACAGCGTCATCATCGTGCCGGGCTACGGCATGGCGGTGGCCCAGGCGCAGAGCGCGGTGAGCGATCTGGTGCGCAAGCTGCGCGCCGCCGGCAAGCAGGTGCGCTTCGGCATCCACCCGGTCGCCGGACGCCTGCCGGGGCACATGAACGTGCTGCTTGCGGAGGCCAAGGTGCCCTACGACATCGTGCTGGAGATGGACGAGATCAACGACGACTTCGCCTCGACGGACGTGGTGATCGTCATCGGCTCCAACGACATCGTCAACCCGGCGGCCCAAGAAGACCCCGCAAGCCCGATCGCCGGCATGCCGGTGCTGAAGGTGTGGGAGGCCAAGCAGGTGTTCATCTCCAAGCGCGGCCAGGGCACCGGCTACTCCGGCATCGAGAACCCGCTGTTCTACAAGGAGAACAGCCGCATGTTCTACGGCGATGCACGCGAAAGCCTCAATACCCTGCTGCCGCTGATCGACTGACGGCCTGCGCCTGAAACGCAAGCTCTTGAAAAAAAGCTCTTGAAACACAAAACCCGCGACCTGGTCGCGGGTTTTTTTTGTGGGCCAGAAAGCGAGGTTCAGGTGATATCGACCCGGTAGCGAAACGGCCCGGCGTCGCCGGTGGAGCGGCGAAACTCCAGCGGCGTGGCGTCGTAGCCCTTGGCGATGCGCTCGATCACGATCACCGGCCGGCCCGGGTCGATGGAGAGCCGCTCGGCGATCGCCTGGCTGGCGGTCGCCACCGACAGGGTCTCCTCGGCCGCCCCGATCAGCTGCCCGCACCGCTGTTCGTAGAACGGGTAGAGCAGGTTGCCGAAGTCGGCGGGGTCGACGGTGAGAAGCGGCGCGAAGCGGCGGGTGTCGAGCCAGATCTGCT
>NZ_JAMZBC010000134.1 GCF_024158715.1 Halomonas sp. 707D7
GCCTGGCGGACCTCAACCAGAGCCGCGAGGAGGCCGAGGCGCAGCTTCGTCGCCTGCAGGCCGAAATGGCGCGCATGGCAACGCCCACGCCCACCACCCACATCGGCCGCACCCAGGGCGACCTGCCCTGGCCGGTGCAAGGGGCGATCACGGCAGGCTTTCGCGGCCAGGACGGCGTGCATTACAACGGCATCGTCATCGAGGCCGGCGCCAACACCCCGGTGACCTCGGTGCATGCCGGCCGGGTAGTGTTCGCCGACTGGATGCGCGGTTTCGGCAACCTGTTGATCATCGACCATGGCGACCAGGTGATGACGCTCTACGCCCACCTGCAGCGGTTCAGCGCGCGCCCGGGCCAGCAGGTCGGCGCCGGCGAGGAGATCGGCCGGGTGGGAAATAGTGGCGGCCAGGGCCGCGCCGCGCTTTACTTCGAGGTGCGCAACCGCGGCGAGCCGATCAACCCTCAGCGTTGGATTGCACGGCGTTGACGGGATAAGCTGACACGACGCGTTATCGAGACGCTACTCTTTACCCGCGGCGACCCTTTAGCCGCCTTTTGCCCTGCGGAGTCTGCATGACGCGAACTGTTAACGAGGTACTGGCCCCCGCGAAGCGACTGGTGGCGACCCCGCTTCTGCTGACGCTGCTGGCCGCGCCGCTGCCGGCGGCGGCCCAGCCCGCCGGCGTGGTCGGCGAGGAGGAGCTGCCGCTGGAGGAGATCCAGACCTTCGCCGAGGTGTTCGAGCGCATCAAGCGCGGCTACGTCGAGGAGGTGGACGACGCGACGCTCTTGCGCAACGCCATGCGCGGCATGCTCAGCGAGCTCGACCCGCACTCCGCCTACCTCGACGTCGACGAGTACCAGAGCCTGCGCGAATCCACCCAGGGCGAGTTCGGCGGCATTGGCATCGAGGTGGGGACCGAAGGCGGCCAGCTGATGGTCATCACGCCGATCGACGATACCCCGGCCTCGCGGGCGGGCCTGCTCGCGCGAGACGTCATCCTCACCATCGACGGCACCCCCACCGACAGCCTCTCGCTGCAGGAAGCGGTGACGCTGATGCGCGGCGAACCCGGAAGCGCACTGCGCCTGGAGATTCTGCGCGCAGGTGAGGAGACGCCGCGCGAGATCACCCTGGCGCGCGAAGTGATTCGCAGCGAAAGCGTCAAGCACGAGCTGCTCGAGCCCGGCTACGGCTACCTGCGCATCAGCCAGTTCCAGTCGCGCACGCCGGAGCAGGCGAGCCAGGCGCTGGCGCGCATGGGCCGCGATCGCCCCCTCGAAGGGCTGGTGCTCGATCTGCGCAACAACCCCGGCGGCGTGCTCCAGGCGGCAGCGGGCGTGGCGGACCTGTTCCTCGACAGCGGCCTGATCGTCTACACCGAAGGGCGCCTGGCCAATACCGAGATGTCGTTCTCCGCCACCACCTCCACGCCGGCCCGCGACGTGCCGCTGGTGGTATTGATCAATGGCGGCAGCGCCTCCGCCGCCGAGATCGTCGCCGGCGCCCTGCAGGACCAGCGCCGCGGAGTGATCATGGGCACCGAGAGCTTCGGCAAGGGATCGGTGCAGCAGATCATGCCGCTGGGCAACGGCGAAGGGCTCAAGCTCACCACGGCGCTCTACTACACGCCCAACGGACGCTCCATCCAGGCCCAGGGCATCGTCCCGGACGTGGAAGTGGTACGCGGGCGCCTGGAGGTGGCCGACGAACGCCGCGGCCTTCGCGAGATCGACCTCGAGGGCCACCTGGACAACCAGGCCGGCAGCGCCCAGGCGCGCGGCGAGTTCTCGGAGCGGCTGCGCGACGACTACCAGTTGAGCGAAGCGCTCAACCTGCTCAAGGCGCTCAACGTGGTGGATCGCCGCCGCTAGCTCAGCGGCACGTGGGCGGCAGGCGGCCGCGCTCGCCGGTCGCCTGGCGAATGATCAGTCGCTTGAGCGGGGTGGCCCGGCTCATCGCGCTCATCCCCAGGTTGCGCGCCAGCGTCAGCGCCGACGAGCGGCTGCCGAACAGCTCCTTGAAGGCCTTCATCAAGGCCAGCATGGCGGCGTTGTCCAGCCGCCGACGCCGCTCGAAGCGATCGAGCGTTGCGCGCTCGCCCCAGGGCGCGCCGCGCCGCCAGGCGCGCACCACTTCATCGGCGAGCACTGCCGCATCCATCAGCCCGAGATTCACCCCCTGGCCCGCCAGCGGGTGGATCGTGTGCGCGGCGTCGCCCACCAGCGCGAAGTGATCGAGCACGTAGGTGCTGGCGTGACGCTGGACGAGCGGGAAGCGGTAGGCCATATCGCACACCTCCACCCGGCCCAGGCGCTCTCCGAAGGCCTCGCCCAGGGTCTCGCCGAGCGCCTCGCGGGAGAGCCCACTCAAGAGTCGCGCGTGTTCCGGCGTGGTCGACCAGACGATCGAGCAGTAGTGGTCGTCGCCCTCGACGGTCAGCGGCAAAAAGGCCAGCGGCCGGCCGTCGATGAACACCTGGCGGGCCACGCCACCGTGAGGCCGCTTGCAGCGTACCGTGGTCACCACCGCGTCCTGCTCCATGGCCTCCTCGCTGACCTCGATACCCGCCAGTGCGCGCAGCGTCGAACGTGCGCCGTCGGCGGCCACCACCAGCGGCGCGTGGAGCTCGCGGCCATCCTCGAGCACCAGGCAACGCCCGCGGGCGGCGCTCTGGAGCGCGGCCACCTTCGCGCCGAACATGGCATGCAGCTGGGGCAGCGCCAGCACCGGATGATTGAGGGCGGCGAGGGTCACGTCGTTCTCCACGATATGCCCCAGCACCGGCGTTCCCGCGTCGAACGCGGAGAAGTCGATGCTGCCGCTGCCCTCGCCGTCCCACACGTGCATGTAGCGATACGGCGTGACCCGCGTCTTCTCCATGGCGGTCCAGGCGCCCAGGTGGGTCAGAAGGCGCTGGGAGACCGGCGTGAGTGCGCTGACCCGCGCCGCAGGCGTCCCCAGCTCCAGGGTCGTCAGATCGAGCGGCGCTTCGGCCGCCTCCACCAGGGCGGTGCGCATCCCGGCGCCGGCCAGAAGCCCCGCCAGCGCCGTTCCCACCATGCCCGCGCCGACGATGACCACGTCGAACCGCTCGAAGGATCCTTCCGATGACGCCTTTGGCGTTTGCATAACGCTCCCTAATGACGACTGATTGACGACAGATGTTTGCAGTGCGTTAAAAAGTGAACACTCACTCAGCGCTCGAGTCCCATGGCCCTTCGCGCCAGCCCGCGCCGCAGCGGGCCGACCAGGTTGAGACCGATCAATCCCGCCGCCCGGGCGTGGGGCAGCAGCGGAAACGAGGCGCCGAACAGCCGTATCAGGCTGTCGCTGAAGCGGATCACGTTGGCGCGATCCCGCGCCCGGCGGCTCTCGAAGTCGAGCAGCGTCTGCAGATCACCCAGCGAGCGCCCCTGCTCCTGCCCCTGGGTCAGCGCCTCGACCAGATCCACCACCGAGCGCAGCGCCAAATTGAAGCCCTGGCCCGCCACCGGGTGCAGGGCGTGGGCCGCATTGCCCAGCACCGCCAGGCCCGGGCGCACCGATTCACGCGCGGTGACCAGCGACAGCGGGTAGCTGAAGCGCTCGCCCACCCTGGTGAAGCGCCCGGCGCGGTCGCCGAAGGCGCGCTGGAGCTGATCGAGAAACGCACCGTCGTCTAGTGCCAGCCGAGCTCGCTCTTCGCCGCTCTTGTGGGTCCAGATCAGCTCCATCGCCTGATGCTTCAAGGGCAGAAGCGCGATCGGCCCCTCCCTGGTGAAGCGCTCGAAGGCCACCCCGTGGTGGGGCTGGCTCACGCCGACGTGGGCGATCAGCGCGGTCTGGTCGTAAGGGCGGCGACGACTCTCGATGCCCAGCTGCTCCTTGAGCCCGGAGCGACCACCGTCGGCCAGCACGGTGAGCGTGGCGGTAATCTCGGCACCGGTGGAGAGCGCCAGATAGTGCCCCTGGGGAGTCGGCGCAAGGGTCTCGACCCGGGCCGGGCAGTGCCAGTCGATGGGCAGCGCCGACAGGTGCTCGTGCAGCACGCGCCCCATCCAGGCGTTGGGAATCACGTGGCCGAGCGCATCGACGCCGAGCTCCGCCGCGCTCAGCCGGGTCGCGCCCAGCCGCCCGCGCTCGCTGATATGGATACGCTCGATCCGGGCAGCTTCGCGTCGCATGGCTTCCCATACGCCCAGCTCGCGAAAGCGCTGGGCGGAGCCTTCGGCGATGGCGCTCGCCCGGGCGTCGAAGCTCGGCTGCCACTCGGCCGTCCCCTCGGCGGGCAGCGCCGTAGCTTCGACGATCGCCACGCGCAGGCCCTGGCGCGCGATCAAGGGCGCCAGCGCACAGCCCAGGCTCGCCCCCACCAGCCCGCCGCCCACGATGACGATATCGTAGCGAGCCGCCGTTGAAGCGTTGTCCGGCGCTTGAGTGGTCATCGACCGGCCTCCTCTACCATGGATGTAATTTCGTAATATCATTACGTATAAAGTATCGAGCACAGACGCGGCTGATCATTTATTCGCCATCAACGCCTCGATTTCTTCCACCCGCTTGGGCACGTCGCCGGTGAGCACCTCGCCACCGGTGTCGGTCACCACCACGTTATCCTCGATGCGGATACCGATACCGCGATAGGCGCAGGGTAGATCCTCGGCATCGGGCACGTAGAGTCCGGGTTCGACGGTGACCACCATGTTCGGTGCGAGCGGGCGCGCCGTGTCCTCGTCCAGCCGGTAGGTGCCCACGTCGTGCACGTCGAGCCCCAGCCAGTGAGAGGTGGAGTGCAGGTAGAAGCGCCGGTAGCTCTCGTCCTCGATGCGTGCCTCGACCTCGCCTTCGAGAAGGCCAAGCTCGATGAGCCCGCGGGTCAGGTCCTCCACCACGCCTGCGTGGATGTCGGCAAGCGTGACGTCCGGGGCCACGGCGGCCACCGCCCGCTCCTGGGCATGCAGCACCACCTCGTACAGCGCGCGCTGGGCATCGCCGAAGCGGCCATCGACCGGGAAGGTGCGGGTGATGTCGCCGGCGTAGAGGTCGAACTCGGCGCCGGCGTCGATCAGCACCAGCGTGTTCGCCGCGAGTTCGGCGCTGTTCTCAATATAGTGCAGCACGCAGGCGTTGGCGCCGCCGCCGACGATGGTGCCGTAGGCGGGGCCGCTGCCGCCATGCCAGACGAACGTATGCTCGAGTTCGGCCTGGAGCTGGTACTCGAAGAGCCCCGGGGCGCAGGTGCGCATTGCCCGGCAGTGGGCCAGGGCGGAGATACGCGCCGCGTGACGCAGGAGATCGATTTCCGCCGGGCTCTTGATCAGCCGCTGCTCGTGGATCAGCTCGCGGCAGTCGAAGAAGCCTTGAAGCGCCGGCTTGCCGCGCCGCCGGCCGGCGCGCGCGCGGGCAAGGGCCTCGTCGGCGATGGCAAGCGCCTGCTCGTCGTCCAGCGGCAGGTAGAGCCGGGTTCGCCCGTCGAGCAGCGCTTCCAGGCGCTCCTCGCGCTCGGCGTTCTCGAAGGCCTGATCGATGCCGTGGCGCGTCATCACGCCGCTCGCGCCGAGCCGCCGGCCCGTCCAGGCCTCCAGCGTCGGGTCGCGGTCCTGGCAGAACACCACGCTCATGCCGCCGTCCTGGTCCGGCAGCAGCACCAGGAGCGCATCCGGCTCGGTGATGCCGGTCAGGTAGTAGAAGTCGCTCTGCTGGCGAAAGGGGTACTCGCTGTCGTTGGAGCGGGTCACAAGGCTCGCCCCGGGTACCAGCATCGCGGCTCCCGGGGGAAGGTGCTCCATGAGCGCAGCGCGCCGGGCGCGGTACTCGTCATTGGTAATGGCGGCGGGGCGCAAGAGACGTTCGGGTAGCATCGAAACTCCTTGGGTCAGTGAACCGGGGCGTCGGTCTGTTCCACCTGGGGCTTGCCGGGATGCTGCTCGGTGTAGAGCAGCATCGCCGCCATGCGCGCGTGCTCGCTGAGCGCGAACAGGTCGTTCTCGTTCTCGGGGCTGTCGTCGAGGTCGGTGTCGATCTGGCCAAAGCCCGCCAGATCGTCGATCGCTTCGCCCAGCGGCTGGGACCAGCGCTGTCTGAGCGCGTCGTCGGCGACCTCCTCGACCACTTCCATGAAGCCCAGCGCCCACTCCTTGAGCCCCTGGGCCTGCTCGCCGAGGGAGAAGAGCTCGTCGGGCAGCAGCGGCGCGTAGTTCAGGTCGCTGGCGCTGAGTGCGTCCAGCGTCTGGCGGCGCCAGCCGAGCAGGCGCTCGGCGCTTTCCGGGTCACGGGGCTGCTCTACCCCCAGGCTCGTGGTGACCTCGTCGAGCCACGCCTCGGCGCTGATGTCGCGCAGGGCGAGCAGCGCGCAGAGCCGGCCATCCAGGAAGGCGGGCGACTGCATGCTGCCGTGAAGCAGGAAGACGTCGGCGATGTCGGAAAAGTCCTGGCGCTGGTCGATGACTGACATGGTGTGCTCGCATTGGTATCGTCGAATTGAGGCAGAGGGCGCGTTGACCCCGCGCAAGCGGCTCTCTTATAGTGAACGCCGACCCTCACCCATGACGGTGATGTTAACGCATTCGGGCCCGCACGTGCCCGCGCCGGAGTCTTCGATGAGCACCGCCAAGCGGCCAACCAAAGAAATCACCCTGCTGGGTCGCGGCTACATGATCGCCTGCGACAGCGGCGAAGAAGCCAAGCTTGAACGCGCTGCTCGCTACCTGGACCGTGCCATGCAAGGCATCCACTCCCAGAGCAGCGTGCTCGGCAACGAGCGCATCGCCATCATGGCGGCGCTGAACATCACCCACGAGCTTCTGGAGGCGCTGGACGAGCACCGCGCCGGCGAGGCGAGCCTGAATCGCCTGCACGACCGACTCGAACGCGCCCTGGAAGGCGCGCGCCCGGCGAAAAGCTAGCCAGTCCTTTGGCATTGCGCCGGGCTCTGTTAAAATGAAGCGGTTCTCTGGAGTGTGCGCCAGTCGTTATAGTCCCTCGAGCCTATGCGCAGTACCCAGGGGGCCAAATGCTAGCCAGGCCCGTGTGCATGTCCGTGCGTCGGAAAGCCTGACGGTCTGGCTGCGGCCACCCACCTGAACCAGTAGGTTCAGGGCCAGAACGACAGCGGCACTTCGGGGAACTCTCGTGCAACACCACACCCTCATCGACGCCGACCGTTTCGACAAGCCTGCCCTGCGCCGCGAACTTCGCCGCAGACGTCGCGCCTTGAGCGACGCGCAGCAGCAAACGGCGGCTATCTCTCTATGCCAGCGCCTGAAGCGCCTTCCCGAACTCCAGCGCGCCCGCCGCGTGAGCCTCTACCTGCCCGTGGGCGGCGAGATCGACCCGACGCCGCTGCTGCCCTGGTTCGAGAAACGCCGCGTGGCGGTCTACCTGCCGGTTCTGCGCCCCTTGAGCGACAATTCGCTCTGGTTCGTGCGCTTCGATGCCGATACCCCCATGGTCGAGAACCGCTTCGGCATTCGCGAGCCCTGCACCCGCTTCGCTGCCCGGCGTGGCAACCGCCTGCCCGCCTGGGCGCTGGAGACGCTGATCGTGCCGCTGGTGGGCTTCGACGCCCGTGCCAATCGCATGGGGATGGGCGGCGGTTTCTATGATCGCACGCTGGCCTTCATGCGCCGCCCCGGCCCCAAGCCTGCGCTCATCGGCGTGGCCCACGCCTGTCAGCAGGTCGACCGGCTCGACGTGGCGCCCTGGGACGTGCCGCTCGACGCGGTGGCAAGCGATGCGGGGCTCGTGCGCCGCCGATGATGCCAACGAAAACGGGCCGATCGATGATCGGCCCGTTTCATGATGTCGTCCCAGCGTTCAAGCGCCCCCTCGACGCCAAACCTGAGGTAGCGGTCAGCTGCCCGCCAATGCCTGCGCATACCCGGTTGCCAGCACCCCCAGCAGAAAGACCATTGTCAACGCCATTACCACATCGGGCTTTTTCCGCCGCATGCCTTCTCTCCAACGTATATTGATTGCCAATGCCCTCGAGTGCGTCATCAGCGTGTCGATGAGAGAAGATGACTCACTTGACTATTTTTCAAAGCCGACTATAGGGCCAAGGCCAAGCAGTGACAATAGCCATAAGCGCATTTTTTAACGCCTATTTAAACGTTTAGACATCGCAGGCGGCCTGGCAGCGCTGAAGCGTGGCGTTAGTGAGTGCTCACCTGATCACGCCATGAACAGCCGATACGCCGGATTGTCACTTTCGCGCCAGTAACGATAGCCGATGGCATCGAGATGCTCGGCCACGTGGGTACGGTCGGCGCTCGGCACCTGCATGCCCACCAGCACGCGCCCGTAGGCCGCGCCGTGGTTGCGGTAGTGAAACAGCGAGATGTTCCAGTCGTGAGGCAGGTGCGAAAGGAAGTTCATCAGCGCGCCGGGGCGTTCGGGAAACTCGAAGCGGTAGAGCTCCTCGTCGAAG
>NZ_JAMZBC010000135.1 GCF_024158715.1 Halomonas sp. 707D7
GTATAGGACAAGAGCGAGGTGATCGCGTAGGCGCTGCCCTGCTTGAGCGACAGCCGCGAGAGCACCATCACCTCCAGAAGCCCCGGCAGGTTGCGCGCCATGATGAACATCACCGCCACCACCAAAAGCGCCGTGAACACGTCGGTGAGCGACAGCGCACTGCCGACCAGGTCGCCGTCCTCGGCGTCCCATAGCGAGACCTGGTCGAGGTACCCGAGGACGGTCAGAAGATCCGACCACACCAGGTACAAGAGTGCGAGAAAGGCGATCAGCAGAATCAGCTTGGAAAGGCGCAGCGACTGGATGTTGATCTTCTCCATGTCCAGCGGCGGCTCCTCGACCACCTCGAGCCCGCCCTCGGCGCCCTCCTGCACCTGGGCGCGGCGACGCGCCAGCGCCCGGCGGTAGGCCAGCCGACGCGCGGCCACGGCCAGGCTTCGCACCACCGTCGCCTCGACGATGATCCAGAGCCCCAGGATGTAGAGCGTGATGGCGAAGCGCCCCACCAGGCGCAGCGCGGTGTACTCGTACCCCCAGGCGACCAGCCCGGCCAGCACCAGCGGCACCGCGGCGATGGAGAGCCCCAGCAGCAGCCGAAACAGGCGCACGCCGAAAAACGGCACGTGGGCGAGGATCAGCTTGGCGAGCCACGCGCTCATGGCGCACAGCGCCAGGAAGAACAGCCCCAGCGCCACCGGGTACTGGGCCAGCGGCGTCTGCATGGGCGCCGACAGCGTAGCGATGAACACCACCAGCGACAGCGCCATGCCGAGCCCGCCCAGCAGTTTTCTGAGCATGGCGTTGTAGCCTGGCGACCAGGTGAAGTGCCGTTCGGCAACGCCGTCGGGAACCAGGAGCCGCCTCCCCCAGGCGATCGCTCCCCAACTGAGCGCCAGTTGCAGGAAGGCCATCGCCAGGCTCGTCGCGCGAGGGTCCTCGGTGGCATTGAGGCCAACGCCCACCCCGGCCAGCACCAGCGGCCCGGGGATCGCCAGCAGCGCGTTGAGCAGCACCGCCTTGGGCGTATGGCCCTGGGTGTCGCTCTTGAGCCGGCCGATCTGGGAGTGGATCAGCGCCAGGCGCGCCTTGATGCGCGGGCGAAGCCAGGTCAGCAGCAGGCTGATCAGCACCAGCGGCGCGCCGGCCAGCACGTCCCAGGAGAGCCACGGCCAGCGGGTGGGCAACAGACTTCGCCATTCGCCTTCGCGCCACTCGTTTTGCAGGTTGGCGGGCAGTTGCCGGAGCCAGGCGATGTCGAGCGGGCGACTGTTGGCGACCCAGAAGAGCTGCTCGTCGATGGTGGTGCGCAGGCTGCGGGTGATGTCGAGAAGCTGCTGCTGGTTGAGCTGCAGCTCGATGGCAGCGCTCAAGAGCTCGCCGTAGGCCTGTTCGAGCTGCTCGACCAGCTCCCGGCGCGACTGGTAGAGCCGCGAGAGCGAGTCGACCAGCGCCGGGGTGACCTCCACCCCGGCCTCCTCCAGGCGCTGGGTGGCCAGCCGCTCGCCCTGGCGCAGCTGGTCGCGCTGGCGAATCAGGTCGAACTGCTTCAGGCGCAGGTCGGCGATCTCGTCCTGCAGGTCGCGCCGGGGGGCGATGCTGGGCAGCGACTGGCGCTGCTCGGTGAGAATGCGCGACAAGAGCTGGCTGCCGCGAATGGCGTCGAGCTGCTCGTTGAGGCTGCGCTGGAGCTGGCGCACGTGGTCGAGCTGGCGCTGCGCCTCGATGTTCTCGCGCACGATGCCGTTGGCGCGATCGGTGGCGCGCAGAAGCTCGAGACTCAACGACTGGTTGATCTCCTGGGCGCGCAGTACCACCGGGTGGCCCTCGGCGATCAGCGGATCGTCCCGGGCGGCGTCGGCGATCGCCTGTTCCGACGCCAGGCGGCGCTGGCGATCGATGGCGCCCTGCAAGAGGTTGAGAAGCTGCTCCTGCTCGTCGATCTGCAGCGACAGCAGGTCGCGGCGCTGCTGGGCGAGCTCGCGCAGGCGACTGTTGGCACTCAGTTCGCGCTGGTTGAGCATCACTTCGCGCTCGGCCACCGCCCGGTCGAGGCGCAGCTGGATCAGGTTGGCGTCGTTCTGGGCGGAGAGCTGGCGGTCGGCTACCCGCTGCTCGCGCTCGTCGACCTCGCGGCGCAGGTTCTCGCTGCGCTGCAGGGCATCGGAGATGGCCTGCTGGGCACGCTCGGGCAGGGTCTGGGCGGCGAGCAGCTGGGAGCTGGCGTCGGCCAGTTGACTCTGCAGTTGCTGCAGCGTCACCACCGCGTCGGCCTGGCGGCTTTCCAGGCTCTCGAGTGGCGTGTCGCTCAGATCCTCGACGTTGAGCGCCTGGCGCTCCTGCTCGGCGTCGTCGAGTTCGCGCTCGAGGCGCAAAAGCAGTTCCGGGGCGTTGGCGATGCGCTGCTCGAGCGAGGCCAGGCGCTCTTCCATGCCCTCGAGGCGTTCGTAGCTGTCCAGCGCCGACTCGATCGCCTCCTGGTCGCGCTGCTGGGCGGGCGTGAGCTCGGCCTCGGCGGTTTCCAGGGCGTCCAGGCGTTCGGCCAGCTCCTCCCGGGCAGGCACGCCCTCGACCTCGACGGCCAGGGCCGCCGGCACCGCTACCATCAGCGTGACCAGCACGCCCCACATCCACCGCCTCACCACATTCTTCACCACGTCGTGTATGCCTCACTGGCTGCGTGCACCGCTGCAACGGCGACATTGTCGGAGGTAATCGGCGCTTTCGCAATCAGCAGTGGTTGACTTAAACGGCCAGCCTGTATAGAAAGCCCTGTTGATTCCCCCTTCTACCTTCGCGAGCCCTCCCCATGGTCACCCGACACCGGTTACTAGCAGCTCTTTTCGTGTTTGTCGGCACCACGCCGATGGCGTCGAACGCCCTGGCACAGTCAGCGGACACCCAGGAAGCCATCGAGGCCCGCATTCGCGCGCTCAACGTCGAGCTCTACCAGCTTCGCGAGCAGCTCCAGCAGATCGAGGCACCAGAGCAGAGCGCCGCCGGCATTCCCGCCGAGCCCCTGCCCGAAGAGGCCGCGCTGGTGGATCTCAACGAGCGCCGCCTGCTCGAACAGGAGTCCACGCGCAACCCGTTCGCGATCACCACGCACCGTACCAACTACATCTTCCCGTTCAGCTACAACAACAAGGTCAACGAGCAGAACTTTCGCGAGATCACCGACGAGAACGGTCCGGACAACGTCGAGGTGAAGTTCCAGTTCAGCGCCAAGTTCAACCTGGTGGAGGATCTGTTCGGCGACGTGGGCGACGTCTACTTCGGCTATACCCAGCGCAGCTGGTGGCAGGCGTACAACACCGACGCCTCCTCGCCCTTTCGTGAAACCAACTACGAGCCCGAGATCTTCATCGATTTCGACAACGCCTGGACGGCGCTTGGCTGGGTGAACACGCGCAACCGCGTCGCCTTCAACCACCAGTCTAACGGCCGCTCCGACCCGCTGTCGCGCAGCTGGAACCGGGTCTACCTGGAGAGTACCTTCCAGCGCGGCGACTGGGCCCTGACGCTGGCGCCCCACTGGCGCGTGCCGGAATCCGACGGCAGCGACGACAACCCGGACATCGAGCGCTACATGGGCTACGGCGACATCCGCGTGGCCAAGCGGCTCAATGGCAACCACGAGATCGCCACCCAGTTTCGCGGCAACCCCTCTGCCGGCAACTACGGCACCCAGGTGGACTACAGCTGGCCGGCGTTCACCAATCTTCGCGCCCACCTGCAGTACTACTACGGGTACGGCGAGAGCATGATCGACTACGACAACCGCGTCCACCGGTTGAGCATCGGTTTCAGCCTCAACCCGATGTTCAGCGCCACCGGTCTCGACCGGTAGGACGCCGAGTTGTCTATTCGACGATGACTGCTATGCTGGATAGGGTCATCATTTCATTCACCCGTCAAAGGAAGACAACATGGCTAAGCGCAACTCCGATAGTTCCACACGTGCCGATCAACTCAAGAACGACCTGCGTTATCTGAGCGAGACCGTGGAAGAGCTGGTCAGTGCCACATCGAAGGATGCCAGCGGTGAAATGCGCGGCCTGCGCGAGCGCGCCGAACGTCGCCTGAAAGAGACCCGCTCCCGCCTGGAAGCCGCCGGCGAGAGCCTCTACGAAGACACGCGTGATTCGCTCTCCCAGCAGGTCGACTGCTGCGACCGCTACGTACGCGAGAACCCCTGGACGAGTCTGGGCATCGGCGCCGCCGCCGGCCTGGTAGCGGGTCTGCTGCTCGGTCGCCGCTAATGGCCTTGGGCCCTACCCAACGCGTATTCTCTGCCGCCAAACGCCTGCTGAAGTCACTGGTTGCCAACAGTGAAACCCGCCTGCGTTTGGCGGTTCTCGAACTCGAGGAGGAACGCGCTCGTCTTCTGGTTCTTTTCATGCTGGCAGGTGCCAGTCTGCTGCTTCTGTTGCTGGGTATCGCGACCCTGACCGCACTGGTCATCGTCTACTTCTGGGATACCTATCGCATCACCGCCATCGCCATCAGTGCAGGCGCGCTCATCTTCATGAGCCTTCTACTGGCCGTGATCGCCCTTCGTCAGGCGAAGAGCCATACGCTGTTGAAGGAGACACTCAAGCAGCTGGCAGCGGATCGGGCTCTTCTGGAGGCCAACGATCATGACTACCCCGCAAAGTGACGTGAAGCCCAGCCGTGCCGAACGCAAGGCGGCGCTGCTCGCCGAGCTCGAGCGCCAGCGGGTCGATATCCTGGTCGACAGCGACTACCTGCTCCAGGCCGCCGCTCCGCTCGAAAACGGCTGGGGCCGCTTGAAGCTGCCGCTCTACGCCGTGGGAGGCATTGCGGCCTGGCGTATACTGCGTCATCCCGGCGGCGCCATGGCGGCGGGTCGCAAGGCATTGGCAGGCTACATGCTGTTTCGCAAGTTCAAGCTGCTGGCCAAGATCGCCACCTGAACGAGGGCGCGGTTCTCGCGCCCTTCTCCTCGACTTGACGTCTTCTTCTCTTACAGCGCCTGCGCGCAAGCCACCGCGCTCGACCACGCCCACTGAAAGTTGTAGCCCCCCAGGCGGCCGGTCACGTCCAGCACTTCCCCGATGAACCGCAGCTGCGGCATGCCCTTGACCTCGAACGTCTTCGACGAGATCGCATCGGTGTCGATGCCCCCCATGGTCACCTCGGCGGTGCGCCACCCTTCGGTGCCCGAGGGCTTGAGCGTCCAGGCGTTGAGCCGCTCGGCCCACTCCTCGAGCGCCTCGTTCGAAAGCTGGGCCAGCGGCACCTGGGTGTGCGCCTCGGGATACCATTCGATCAGCGCCTGGGCGAGGCGCTTGGGAAACTGCTCGCCGAGCCAGGTCGCGAGCAGGCGTTTGGGCGTCTGGGCGCGCGCCTCGAACAACAGCTCCCGCGCCGAGCGTTTCGGCAGCAGGTCGATGGTGAGCGCCTCGCCCGGCTCCCAGACGCTCGAGATCTGCAGCATCGCAGGCCCCGACAGCCCCCGATGGGTGAAGAGCATCGGCTCGGTGAAGCCCTGGCCGCCATGCTCGACGCTCACCGGCACGCTGACCCCGGAGAGCGCACTCGCCCTTGCCTTCCAGCCATCGCTCAGGGTGAGCGGCACGAGCCCCGGGCGGGTCGGCAACACCTCGAGGCCGAACTGGCGGGCGATCTCGTAGCCGAAGCCGCTCGCGCCCAGGGTGGGAATCGAAAGCCCCCCGGTGGCGACCACCAGCGCGCCGGCATCGATACGCCCGAGAGAGGTTTCAAGGCGCATGCCCTGGCCTGCTCGCTCCACCCGCGTGATGCGGGTCTCGAGCGACACCTCGACACCCGCCCACTCGCACTCGGTCAGAAGCAGCCTGACCATCTCCTTGGCGGAGTCGGCGCAGAACAGCTGGCCCGGCGCCTTCTCCACGTACGCAAGGCCGTGGCGCTCGACCAGCTCGACGAAGTGCTCCGGGCGGTAGCGCTTGAGCGCGGAGATGCAGAAGTGCGGGTTCTGGGAGTAGAAGTGGCGCGGCGCGGTATCCAGGTTGGTGAAGTTGCAGCGCCCGCCGCCGGACATGAGTATCTTCTTGCCCGCCTTGTTGGCATGATCGAGCACCAGCACGCGCTTGCCCGCATAGCCTGCCTGGGCGGCGCACATGAGCCCTGCGGCTCCCGCGCCAATGATCACGACATCGAATACCATGCGGCGCCCCTCGATTCACTATAAAGTCGTGCATTCTAGCAAAGTCCACGGGGGCGATGCTCCCGCGCGGCGTTGCATTAAACGCCGCATTGCCCGACCCTGCGACCTTTCGCCCATGCCCGCTCGCCGACCGAGACGCCTATGCCCACGTTGATCCGCCCTTTCGGGGCGCTGTTGCTCCTGCTCTGCCCGCTGGCCTTCGCCCAGCCGCTGCCCGGCGTGATCGCAAGCCTCGCCGAACGCGCTCCCTGGTCGGACCCGCTCGAGGCACTGGGCACCCTGAGCGCCGACGAGAGCGTGACGCTGTCGGCCACGGTGACCAAGACCGTCGCCGAGATCAACTTCGCCGACGGCGAGCAGGTCGAGCGCGGGCGGCTGTTGTTCCGCCTCGAGGATGGCGAGGAGCAGGCTCTCTTGCGCGCCGCCGAGGCTCTGAGCGCCGAGCGCGCCAACGTGCTGGGGCGCGTCTCCCAGCTTCAGGATCGCAACCTGGCCGCCCGCGCCGACGTGGAAGACCGCCAGGCCCAGCTCGACCAGGCGCGCGCCCAGGTCCAGGCCCAGCAGGCGCGGCTTGCCAACTACCGTATTCGCGCGCCGTTCAGCGGCCGGGTCGGGTTTCGCGAAGTGAGCGTGGGCACGCTCGTCACGCCCGGCACGGCCCTGGTCACCCTCGACAAGCTCGACGTCATGAAGCTCGATTTCAGCGTGCCGGAGGTCTTTCTCGGCCGGCTGTCGCCGGGGCTTGCCCTGAGTGCCACCAGCGTCGCCTTCCCCGACGAGGTCTTCAGCGGCGAGATCGCCACCCTCGGCACGCGCATCGATCCGGTCACGCGCAGCGTCGAGGTGCGTGCGCTCATCGACAACCCGGGCCTGCGCCTGCGCCCGGGTCTGCTGATGGAAGTGATCGTCCAGCAGCGCCTGCGCGACGCCGTGGTGGTGCCCGAGGCGGCGCTGGAGCCCAGCGGCGACCGCCACTACGTGATGGTGGTTCACGAAGAGGACAATGGCCACCGCCTGGAACAGCGCTCGGTGATGATCGGCGAGCGCCGCCACGGCGAGGTGGAAGTCCTCGAAGGATTGGACGAGGGCGAACTCGTCGTGGTCCACGGGCTGCAGCTCGCCCGGGACGACCTGGCGGTGCGTCTGCTCGGCGTGATGGACGACCACACCGGCGTGCGCGAGATCCTGGAGGCCCACCGCTGATGCGTCTCTCGGACATTTCGGTCCAGCGCCCGGTGCTGGCCCTGGTGATCGCCGCATTGATCGTCGCCTTCGGGCTGCTGGCCCTCGACCGCCTGCCGCTGCAGGAGTACCCCACCGTCGACCCGCCCATCGTCAGCATCGACACCCGCTACCCGGGCGCCTCGGCGAGCGTGGTGGAAACCCGCATCACCCAGGTGCTCGAGGATCGCATCGCCGGCGTCGAGGGCATCGAGCTGATCACCTCGCAAAGCGAGGATGGCCGCTCGCGCATCGAGATCGAGTTCGCCATCACCATGGATATCGACTCCGCGGCCAACGACGTGCGCGACCGCATCTCCGGCGCCTTGCGCAACCTGCCGGACGACGCCGACAACCCGGAAGTCACCAAGGCAGACAGCAGCGAGGAGATCGTCGTCTGGCTGAGCCTCTCCGGGGCGAACTACTCGATGACCGAGCTCACCGACTACGCCAACCGCTACCTGGTCGACAGCCTGTCGGTACAGCCCGGGGTGGCCCGCGTACGGGTGGGCGGCGGGCGCGACTACGCCATGCGCGTGTGGCTCGACCGCAACGCCCTGGCCGCGCGGGGCCTGACCGTGGGCGACATCGAGGATGTCCTGCGCGCCGAGAACGTGGAGCTTCCGGCCGGGTCGCTGCAGTCCGAAGATCGCCAGTTCATCGTGCGCCTGCCGCGCGCCTTCGCCACCGCCGACGACTTCAAGCGTCTCGCGCTGGATCAGGGCGCGCGCGGGGAGCTCGTGCGCCTGGCCGACGTGGCCCGGGTCGAGGTCGGCGCGGTGGAGGATCGCTCGGTGTTTCGCGCCAACGGCGTGCCCATGGTCGGCCTTGGCATCATCATGCAGTCCACGGCGAACGTGCTGGCGCTTTCCGAGGCGGTGCAGGAAGAGCTTGGCCGCCTGCAGCAGACGCTGCCG
>NZ_JAMZBC010000136.1 GCF_024158715.1 Halomonas sp. 707D7
AGGCGCTGGCAGTCCGGCAGGATGCTCTCGCCGGTGGCGGTCAGGCTCAGGCTGTTGCCGGTGCGCTCGAAAAGCGCCACGCCCAGGTGATCCTCCAAGGCACCGATCATGGCGCTCAGGGTGCTGCGCTTCACGCCGGTAAGGCGGGCGGCGGCGGCGAAGGAGCGCTGTTCGGTGACATCGATGAAGGCCTGGATCTGTTCGATACGCATAAGCTTTTATTCTTTAGCGCCAAATTAACTGGCGCTGAGCGATTGGTATAAGGGTGTCGGCGCCGTTAGTATGGCGCAGTTTTCAACCCCTTTCAGGAAGTATTCCCCGTGTCATCCCCGGTTGTCGAGCGCCGTGCGCTCAGGTTTTCGGCGCTCTCCGCCTCTTTCTTCGCTGTTGCCGGTCTTGTCATCGGCCTCTCTTCGGGCTCCATCACCATCTTGTTCGACAGCGGCTACTCGCTGTTGAGCCTGGTGCTTGCCTCCCTGTCGCTCTGGGCGCTGACCCATGCCCAGAAGCCCGCCGACGAGCACTACCCCTTCGGGCGGCTGACTGTCGAGCCGCTGGCAGTGCTGGTCAAGGGCGTGGTGATCGCGCTGGTATGCCTGTTTTCGCTGGTTTCGGCGCTGTGGAGCCTCGCCCACGGCGGGCGCCTGGTGGCCCTCGACATGGCGCTGGTGTTCGGTGCGATCAACGTGGCGGGGTGCCTGGCTACCTGGTGGCGACTGGCGCGCTACGCGCGCGGCTCGCACTCGTCGCTGATCGCCGCCGAGCTCAAGCAGTGGAAGATGGATACCTGGTTGAGTACCGCGGTGCTGCTCGGCTTTTTGCTCACCTACGCGCTCACCTTCACGCCGCTTGCGGCCTACGCGCGCTTCGCTGACCCCGCCATGGTGCTGGTGATCGTCGCCTATTTCCTGCCCATGCCGGTCACGATGATCCGCGGCGCGCTCAGGGAACTGATGTTCGGCGAACCCGGCGGCGGCGTACGCCGCGAGCTGGTCGGCCAGGTGGCGGATTTCGACGTTCAGAACGAGGATCTGCGCCTGGCGCGGGTAGGCAATTTCCTGATGGTCGACATTCAGCTCGACAAGGCCCGCATCGACGATGCCGAAGCGATCGTCGAGAGCGTGACGCGCCACTGCAAGCGCCGCCAGCTGCGCCCGGTGACCAGCATCACTCTGGTCACCTGAGCGGCGAAAACGATTGACGCCTTTGCCAGGCGATGGTATCTAGCCCTGCCGACAATCGGATCGGACTTTTTCGAGGGTTTCAAAACATGCTGTTCAGCCGCTGTTTGCCCATGCTGCTCGCCACGGTTCTCGTGGCGGGCTGCGCAAGCACCACCGTCGCCCCGCGCTACACCTCAAGCAACCCGGACGTGCTGCGCGTCGGCGGCGAGCGTCCTGCCAATGCCGACCCGCGCACCGAGGACATGGGCTCCTACTGCCTGGAAACCTCCGAGCGCTGGAACGAACATGGCCGCACGCCGGACGGCCAGACCCTGTGGGCCAAGGACACGCTGCGTAAAGTGATGCCCTGCAAGTAACACCGCGCAAGGCCCACACCCAAAACGACGCCGGGGAGATCCCCGGCGTCGTTTTGCATGCGTGAGCCGTGCGTCAATCCCCTTTCTTCTCAGGCTTGCCCTTGCGCTCGGTGCTGGCGAAATCCTCGAGCTCCTGCTCGCTCATCGAGTCGTACATCTCTTTCGAGGCGCCGACGAGCTCGCTCACCTTGGTCTCGCCGCGCTTGGCGGAGAGTGCCGCGCCTGCGGCCTTCTGCTGGGCTTTCGATTTTGCTGGCATGTCGGTCTCCTTCTGGATGAGTGCGTTTATCTTTCATCGCGCGCTTTGCTAAAGTCTAGCAGCCCCGCCAAGGCCTGCCAGACGGGCAGGGCGCCCACGCCATCACCCACGCTGCGACAAGAAGAGAGCGCCATGACGCCCGCGATCAACACCGCCAGAAAGGCAAACATCAACTTCGAGCTCCTGGAATACACCCACGACAGCAGCGCGGCCTCCTACGGGCTCGAGGCCGCCGAGAAGCTCGGGCTCGACCCGGCGCAAGTGTTCAAGACCCTGGTGGTCGAGCTCGATGGAAAGACCCTGGCGGTGGCCATGGTACCGGTGACCCACCAGCTCGGGCTCAAGCAGGTCGCCAAGGCTGCCGGCGCCAAGAAGGCGGCCATGGCGAGTCCCGCGGCGGTCGAGCGCGCCACCGGCTACGTGCTGGGCGGCGTCAGCCCGCTGGGCCAGAAAAAGCGCCTGGCGAGCTTCATCGACGACTCGGCGCGCGGCTTCGCCACGCTCTACGTCAGCGCCGGGCGACGCGGGCTCGAGATCGCCCTGGCCCCCGAGGCGCTGGCCACGCTCTGCCAGGCGCGCTTCGCGCCGCTCACCGCCCCCTGAGCGGCGCCGACAAGGCAACCCCCGGCGCTTTCTGGTATGGTGCTCCCTTTCGTCCCGTTCAGGATATTTTCGTGGCCGACACCTCTTTCGCCTCTCTGGCACTGCCTCCCGCCCTCATCGACAACCTGGCCTCGCTTGGCTATCACGCGATGACCCCGGTGCAGGCCCAGAGCCTGCCCTTGATGCTCGACGGACGCGACGTGCTGGCTCAGGCCAGAACCGGCTCCGGCAAGACGGCGGCCTTCGGCCTGGCGCTGCTGGCTAAGCTTTCGCTCTCCAGCACAAGCGTGCAGGCGCTGGTGCTGTGCCCCACCCGGGAGCTGGCCGACCAGGTCGCCGAGGCGCTGCGCCGGCTCGCCCGCACGCTTGCCAACGTGAAGGTGCTCACCCTGTGCGGCGGCGCGCCCTTCGGCCCCCAGCTCGCCTCGCTCGAGCACGGCGCGCACATCGTGGTGGGCACGCCAGGGCGTATCGACGAGCACCTTCGCAAGGGGTCGCTGTCGCTTGCCGGGCTGACCACCCTGGTGCTGGACGAGGCCGACCGCATGCTCGACATGGGCTTTCGCCCGGCCATCGAAGCGATCATCCAGGCCACGCCAGCGGCGCGCCAGACGCTGCTGTTCAGCGCTACCTTCCCCGACGAGCAGGGCGAGGGCGAACTCGCGGCGATGACCCGGGGCGTGCTCAGGGAGTACGCAAGCGTCATCGTCGAGGAGGAGCACGACGCGCGCACCATCGAGCAGCACTTCTACGACGTGCCCGCCGACAAGAGCCGCAGCAAAGCGCTGGTGGACCTGCTGCTGCACTACCGGCCCGCCACCAGCGTGGTGTTCTGCAACACCAAGCGCGAGACCGACCAGGTGGCGGACCAGCTCGCTGACGCCGGCTTCAGCGCCGTGGCGCTGCACGGCGATCTGGAGCAGAAGGATCGCGACCGGCTGCTGGTGCTGTTCGCCAACCGCAGCGTGTCGATCCTGGTGGCCACCGACGTGGCCGCCCGCGGGCTCGACATCGAGCGGCTCGACGCCGTGTTCAACTACCAGATCGCCCGCGAGCTGGACGTGCACGTCCACCGCGTGGGGCGTACCGGCCGGGCTGGCGAGCGCGGCATCGCCGCCACGCTGGTCGCTCCGGAGGAGCACTACCGCCTGGAGCGACTGGGTGAGCGCGTCGGCGAGGTGCTCGATCTGGAGCCGCTGCCCCAGCCGCGCGACCGGACCCCTTTCGCGGCCCCCATGACGACGCTGCAGCTCGGCGGTGGCAAGAAGGACAAGCTGCGCCCGGGGGATATTCTCGGCGCGCTCACCGGCGAAGGCGGCCTGCGCGGCGATCAGGTGGGCAAGATCAAGGTCCAGGCGAAAAGCGCCTTCGTCGCCGTCGAGCGCGGCGTGGCCGACAAGGCGCTGGGCAAGCTCGAGCGCGACAAGCTCAAGGGCCGCGCCTTTCGCGTTCGCCGTATCGACCGCTGATATCGCCCGCACGGCGCCATTTCGCATACGCACTCACTCAAGGAGCGACGGCCGCAAGCCATGAAGATACCCAAACGACTACAGCCGCTGGTCGATGACGGCCTCATCGACGAGGTGCTCATGCAGCTGATGAGCGGCAAGGAAGCCCAGGTGTACGTGGTGCGCGCCGGCGGCGAGAAGCGCTGCGCGAAGGTGTTCAAGGAGGCCAAGCAGCGCAGTTTCAAGCAGGCCGTGCAGTATCAGGAGGGGCGCAAGGAGCGCAACAGCCGCCGCGCCCGGGCCATGGCCAAGAAGACCCGTTACGGCCAGAAGGAGCAGGAACAGGCCTGGCTCAGCGCCGAGGTGGACGCGCTCTACCGGCTCAATAGCGCCGGCGTGCGCGTGCCCCAGCCCCACGGCTTCGTCGACGGGGTGCTGCTGATGGAGATGATCACGGACGCCGAGGGCGACGTCGCCCCGCGCCTGGGGGATGTCACCCTCACCGAGGAGCAGGCGCTCGCCTACCACGCCAAGGTGATCCAGGACGTGGTGCGCATGCTCTGCGCGGGGCTCGTGCACGGCGATCTTTCCGAATTCAACGTGCTGGTCGACGCCGACGGCCCGGTGATCATCGACCTGCCCCAGGCGGTGGACGCCGCCGGCAACAACAGCGCCGCCGCCATGCTCGAGCGTGACGTCGACAACATGCGCGCCACTTTCGGTCGCTACGCCCCGGCACTGCTCGACACCCACTACGCCAAGGAGATGTGGGCGCTGTATGAAGCCGGCAAGCTGCACCCGGACAGCCGGCTCACCGGCCACTTCGAGTTCGACACCCGCTCGGCGGATGTGGACGCGCTGATGAGCGTGATCGACGACGCCAAGGAGGAGGAGGCCGAGCGCCAGGCGCGCCTGCGAGACGACGAGGACGACGCGCCTTACTGACGTATCGGCGGCTCGCCTTGTGCCACGAAGTGCTAGAATGCACGGTGTTCATTAGCCGGTTAACGACGCATCGGGCGAAGGTGCCCGGTCCTCGCAAGGAGCAGGTGTGAAAGGGATGACCATGAGCCGGACCACGGCGCGCGGGCTCGCCACCTCGCTCGGCGCGGGGGCCTTGGGCGGCGCGATTTTTCAGCTGACGGGTCTGCCGCTGGCCTGGATGCTGGGCCCGCTGGTGGCCAACCTGTTGGCGTCTTCCAAGGGCGTCCACGTGGTGATTCCCGAGCGGCTGCGAAGCCTCTTTCTGGCCGTGATGGGGCTGGTGCTGGGCAGCCAGGTCACCCCGCAGCTGGCCCACCGGGTGGGCGACTGGCCGGTCTCGGCGGCGCTTCTGCTCCTGGCAGTGGCGGCCTCCACGGCGGTGGCGGCGGCCTGGTACCGGCGCTGCGGGTTCGACGGCGTGAGTGCCTGGTTCGGCGCCGCCCCCGGGGCGATGACCGCGATGATCCTGCTCGGCGACAAGTGCGGCGGCGACCCGCAGCGCATCGCCATCGCCCAGTCGCTGCGCGTGGTGCTGGTGATTCTGTTTTTGCCGCCGCTGTTCTGGATGTTCAGCCCGGGCGAGGCCGGCGGCGCACCCGCATCGTCGGGTTTCGAGCACGCTTGGCTGTTGCTGCTGATCCCCGTGATCCTGCCCCTGGGGCGCCGGCTCAAGATGCCCACGCCGGCGCTCTTGGCGCCGCTTCTGGTCGCCGGGGTACTCTCGGGGCTGGACATCGCGAGCCTGGCATTGCCGGAGTGGGCGATGAACGTGATGCTGTGGGTGCTGGGCAGCGCCATCGGCTCGCGCTTCAAGGGCATGACCCGGCGGCTGTTCGGGCGCTACCTGTGGCAGTCCGGCGTGGCGACGCTGCTGGCGCTGGGCGTGCTGATCCTGTTTGCCGAGCTCATTCATCAGTTTCTCGGCGTGGGGCGTGACGTGGCCATCCTGGCGCTGGCGCCGGGGGGCATCGGCGAGATCGCGATCCTCGCCGTGGCGCTCGATATCGACCCGGTGTTCGTTGCCTTTCACCATTTGCTGCGCATGATCACGCTGATGCTCTTCGCCCCGTTCTGGGCGCGCTTTCTCCTGCGCCGCTCTGCCGGGCGCTGATTCGGTTTCATACATCATCCACCAACACCGCTTTCTCACCTGGGGCTTCAAGGACCTTCCATGTTCGCACGCTTTCTGAAACCACTGTTTGGCTACTTCGAGGGGCGCGTCGACCCCTATCCGGAGGGCGAGGTGAAGACCCCGCCCCGGGGGCTCTTGCCGTTCATCTGGCACTTCTCGCGACCGATCTGGCCGCTTCTGGTGGCCATGTCGCTGGTCACCGCTGCCGTCTCGGCGGCGGAGGTGCTGTTCTTCAGCTACATGGGCGAGCTGGTGGATTGGCTGGGCAACGTCGAGCGGGCGGGCTTCTGGCAGGCCAACGGCGTCTGGCTTGCCGGGCTTGGGCTGCTGGTGATTCTGGGGCTGCCGCTGCTGGTGCTCCTGCAGTCGCTGATCACCCACCAGAGCATCTTCGGCAACTATCCGATGATCGGCCGCTGGCTATCGCACCGCCACATGCTGAGCCAGAGCCTGGCCTTCTACCAGGACGAGTTCGCCGGCCGAGTGTCCCAGAAGGTGATGCAGACCGCACTGGCCATCCGCGAGACCGTCACCAAGGTGATGGATCTGATGGTCTACGCGCTGGTCTACTTCACCGGCGCGGCTTTTCTGCTCGGCCGGGCCGACCCGTGGCTCCTGCTGCCTTTGGGGCTTTGGCTCGTCGGCTATCTGGGCATCATGCGCTATTTCGTGCCGCGGCTTCGCGACGTCTCCATGGCCCAGGCGGACGCCCGCGCCGAGATGACCGGGCGCGTGGTGGACAGCTACAGCAACATCCAGACCATCAAGCTGTTTGCCGACACCGACCGCGAGCAGGGTTACGCCAAGCAGGCGATGGAGGGCTTTCTGGTCACGGTGCATCGCCAGATGCGCCTGGTGACGGTGATGAGCGTCAGCCTGACGTTTCTCAACACGCTGCTGCTGGTGGGCATCGCCGGCATGGCGATCAGCGCCTGGTATGTCGATGCGATCTCGCTCGGGGTGCTGGCGATCGCCATTGCCCTGGTGATGCGCATTCGCTTCATGTCCGACTGGATCCTGTGGGAAGTGGCGGGCCTGTTCGAGAACGTGGGCACCGTGCAGGACGGCATGAACACCATCGCCCAGGCGCCGACCATCCAGGACGCCCCGGGGGCACCGGCGCTCGCCGTGCCGCGCGGCGAGATCCATTTCGAGGCGCTGCACTTTCACTACGCCCAGGCCAAGGGCGAGCGCAAGACGGTGTTCGACGGGCTCGACCTGACCATCGCCCCGGGCGAGAAGATCGGCCTGATCGGCCGCTCCGGGGCGGGCAAGTCGACGCTGGCCAACCTGCTGCTGCGCTTTTACGACCTGCAGGGCGGGCGCATCCTGATCGACGGCCAGGACATCAGCCAGGTGACCCAGACCTCGCTTCGTCACCAGATCGGCATGGTCACCCAGGACACCTCGCTTCTGCACCGCTCGCTTCGCGACAACATCCGCTACGGCAGTCCGGACGCCAGCGACGAGGACGTGTGGGAAGCGGTGCGCCGGGCCCATGCCGACACCTTCCTGGCGGATCTGGTCGACCCGCACGGGTGGCGCGGGCTCGACGCCCACGTCGGCGAGCGCGGCGTCAAGCTCTCCGGCGGGCAGCGCCAGCGCATCGCCATCGCCCGGGTGCTTCTGAAGAACGCGCCGATCCTGGTGCTCGACGAGGCGACGTCGGCGCTCGACTCCGAAGTCGAGGCGGCGATCCAGGAGCAGCTCGACGCGCTGATGGAGGGCAAGACGGTGATCGCCATTGCCCACCGGCTCTCGACCATTGCCATGCTGGATCGCCTGATCGTGGTCGACGGCGGCGAGATCGTCGAGAGCGGCAGCCACCAGGCGCTGCTGGCGAAGGACGGCATCTACGCGAGCCTCTGGCAGCGCCAGTCCGGCGGCTTTCTGGGCCTCGACGTGTCGGATGCGGATTCGTCTGCTAACGTGACGTAAGCGCAGTAGACCAGTTGATTAATGGATGAATCAGGAGGAGTGAATGGCCAATCGTACCGTTATCCTGAACGCCCCGGGTGGGCTCGACCAACTCCAGGTGCAAGAGCACGAAGACGCCGCCGCGCCGAGTGCCGGCGAGATTCGCGTGCGCCTGCACGCAAGCTCGCTCAACTTTCACGACTACGCCGTGGTCGCGGGTATGATCCCGTGTGACGACGGCCGCATTCCGATGTCCGACGGTGCCGGCGTGGTCGAGGCGGTGGGCGAGGGCGTCGACGAG
>NZ_JAMZBC010000137.1 GCF_024158715.1 Halomonas sp. 707D7
GCGCGGGTGCCGGCGCTAATGACGTTGACGCTCTGGATCGCGCTTTGCACCTACGTGGGCTCGCTTTGGCGCAACAACTATACCTACGGCTGTCTGATGGCGGCGGTGACCGCGATGCTGATCGTGGTGATCTCAAGCGGCAGCACCCCGGCGGGCATCTTCGACGTGGCGGTAGCGCGGCTCACCGAGCTCGGCCTCGGCGCGATCTGCGCCACCCTGGTCAGCTCGCTGTTGTGGCCCTCAAAAGTGGGCGGACACCTGGCCCGGCAGGCGGACACGGTGATCAACCGCGCCTTCAGCCACGCCGCGCTGCGCCTTGAGGCAAGCGATGACACTGCCGCCATGCAGGCGGCGCTGCGCGAAAGCCTGGGGGCGCTCACGGTGGTCGAGACCGACAGCCAGGCGGCGCGCTTCGAAGGCCCGGAAGGCCCGGGACGCATCCGCGCCTCCCACGTGCTCACGCGGCGCTCGCTGCGCTTTCTGGCGAGCCTGCACGCGCTTCACCAGCTCCTTCACGACCACGCCGAGCGTCTCGACCCTGAGAGCCTCGCCATCGCCCGCGAGATGGCCGCCCGCTTTCGCGACGCCGAGCAGGTCGCGGGCGTACCCGAGGCGCGGCGCCACCTGCAGGCGCTGCGCGCCTCACTTCACGAGCGCGACACCGAAAGTGATGCGCTTTCACCGCTGGACCGGCGCCTGCGCCTGGGGCTGCGCGAGGTGCTCGGCCATGCCCTGGTGATGCTCGACGCCAGGGAAGCGATCGCCGCCCCGGGTACCTACCGGCTGCGCGCCGGGCCGCTGGCCTGGCACCGCGACCACCTGGCCGCCGGCATCAACGCGCTGCGCTCGGCGCTGGTGTTCGCGGCCCTTGCGCTGTTCTGGATCGTCACCGCTTGGCAGAGCGCCATGGTGGCGATGATGCTGGGCACGCTGTTCTCGGCGTTCTTCGCCAGCCGCGACAACCCGGTCGCGGTGACGCTGATGTTCTACAAGGGGATGCTGGCGGCGATTCCCAGCGCCTTCGTGTTCGGCCACGTGCTGCTCTCCCAGGTCCACGACTTTGCGCTGCTGGCGGTGGTGTTCGGCACGCCGCTGTTTCTGGGCCTGCTCGGGGCCTCGAACCCGGCCACCATGGGGTACTGCCTGGCCTTCACCATCTTCAACATTCTGCTCACCATGCCCGGCAACGACATGGATTTCTCGTTCGACAGCTTCGCCAACCGCGTGGTGGCCGTGTTGATCGGCCTGACCACGGTGGTCACGGCGTTTCGCCTGCTACCGGGGCTCGGCACCCGGCTGCGCCGCCGGCGCCTGATCCACGCCATCTCCCGCGACATCCACCGCCTGCGCCGGCGCTCGATCACCCAGAGCGAGGCCCGTTTCAGCGGCCGCATGGCGGACCGGCTCCTGCAGCTCGCCCAGCACGACGATCAGCTGGCCGAGCAGCAGCGCCACCTGTTCATTCTGGGGCTGACCGGGCTCGACGTGGGCAGCGCCATCCTGCGCCTGCGCCATCAGCTCGACGCCAACCCGCATCCGGACGTCCAGCGCGCCCATCAGGCGCTTGCCCGGGCGCTGGCCCAGGCCTTCGAGCAGAGTGCCCGCGGTCACGCGCCGCACGGGGTGATCGAGGCCGGCAACCGACTCGACGAGGCGCTGCAGGCACACGACCGCATTCCGCCAAGGCGCCGCGAACTGCTGCAGGGGCTGGTCGAGCGGCTTTCGCTTTCGCTCGAGCGACTTGCCGACACCATGGCCAACCAGAGTCCGCGGGCGGCGGCCAACGAGCCCACACCCGCTGCAGCAGCGGGGCAATGAACGGCGAACTTTTCGCCAAGGAGTCTATCGAATGCTCCAGGGCTAAAAACGATTAGACACCATGGCCCACCCATAAAAACCAAGACCGCGCTTTCGGCACGCCGCTGGGGCCGTCGTCAGGGAGAGAGACCATGCTGATCAAGATCGCCAAACCCAGCGACCTGCGTGAATCCGACGTGACGCCGGAGTCTGTTTATCTTAGCCGCCGCCGCTTTCTGGGCGGCGTGGCCGGCGTCGGCGCCGGGCTCATGCTCTCCGGGCGCGTCAAGGCAAGCGAAGACTACAGCGATGTGCCCAGCGGCAACGCGCCGGCCTGGCTCGACGACAAGATCCGCCAGACTCAGTGGCGCGCCGTGACCCCGGCAGACCCGGAGAAGGACACCCTGGCGCCCTTCGAGGATGCCAGCGGCTACAACAACTTCTACGAGTTCGGCACCGGCAAGAGCGACCCGGCCAAGCGCGCGGGCAGCCTACAGACCGAGCCTTGGAGCGTGGTGGTCGATGGCGAGGTGAACAACGGCGGGCGCTTTACCCTCGAGGATTTCGCCAGCCCCTCGCAGTTCGAGGAGCGCATCTACCGGCTGCGCTGCGTCGAGGCGTGGTCGATGGTGATCCCCTGGCTCGGCATACCGCTAGGTGAGGTCATCCGCCGCGCCGACCCGACCAGCAAGGCCAAGTACGTGCGCTTCGAGACCCTGGTCGACCCGGAGCAGATGCCCGGTCAGCGCTCGTCCTTTGCGCTGATCGACTGGCCCTACGTCGAAGGGCTGCGCCTGGACGAGGCGATGCACCCGCTGACGCTTCTGGCGCTCGGCATGTACGGGCGCGAGCTGCCCAACCAGAACGGCGCGCCGCTGCGCCTGGTGGTGCCCTGGAAGTACGGCTTCAAGAGCATCAAGTCGATCGTGCGCATCTCGCTGGTCGAGGAGCAGCCGGTCAACTCCTGGCAGTTGCTCGCCCCCGACGAATACGGCTTCTATGCCAATGTGAACCCGGACGTGGACCACCCGCGCTGGAGCCAGGCCACCGAGCGGCGCCTGCCCAACAGCCTGTTCAGCCCCAACAACATCGATACCCGCATGTTCAACGGCTACGCTGACGAGGTCGCCGAGCTCTACGCCGGCATGGATCTCGCCGTCAACTATTAACCGCATCGACGACCCGGGCAGGTAACCATGGCAAAGCAGCAAGCCTGGTGGCGGCTGTGGCGCGTGGCGGTCTTTCTGGCCGCTCTCGCCCCGCTCGTCTACTGGAGTTTTCAGGTCTACCAGAACGCCGCAGGCCCGGAGCCTGGGCGCTATCTGCTCCTGAACATCGGCATCGGCGGGCTGTGGCTGATGCTCTTGACGCTGTCCCTCACGCCGCTTTCCAGGCTCACCCGCTGGAAGGGCTTCGCGCTGATTCGCCGCCAGCTCGGGCTGTGGACGCTGGCCTACGCGGTGCTGCACCTTTGTTGCTACGCGCTGTTCATTCTGGGGCTCGACTGGGCGCTTCTGGGCGCCGAGATCGTCAAGCGGCCCTACATCATCGTCGGCATGCTCGCGCTGATCGGGCTGATCCTGCTCGGCGCCACCTCCAACCGCGCCGCCATGCGCCGGCTCGGCAAGCGCTGGAAGAGCCTGCACAGGCTTGCCTACCCGATCCTCGCGCTGATTCTTCTGCACTTTTTCTGGGTGGTGCGCGCTGACATGGCCGAGTGGGCCGGATACGCCGCAGTAGGCGCCCTGCTGCTCGCGCTTCGCCTGCCGCCCATTGCGCGGGCGCTGCCCAGAATACGTCAGCGGTTCAGTTAACCGGCGGCTCCCTGCGGTGCAGTGCTTCGCTGAATGCAGCAGCGAGGATACCGGTGGGCATGGCGATCAGGCCGATACCCGCCACGGCGGTCAGCCCGGCGAAGAACTTGCCGAGCGCAGTGACCGGGGTGACATCGCCGTAACCCACGGTAGTGAGCGTGGCGATGCTCCACCAGAGCGCCCGGGGGACGCTGCCGAAGGCTTCGGGCTGGGCGGCGGCTTCCACCACGTAGAGGCAGCACGACGAGAACAGCAGCAGAAGCCCCGCCACCCCGGCGCTGAGGCAGAGTTCGTGGGCGCGCGACGAGAGCGCCATGGAAAGCGCATGCCAGGCCTGGCTGAAGCGCCCAAGGCGTGCCAGGCGCAGCATGCGTACCAGACGTAAAAGGCGCAGCATGAAGGCGTTATTGTGGGCGATGAAGCCCACGAAGTAGGGCAGGATCGCGACCAGGTCGACCAGCGCCCAGAACGAAACCATATACCTGAGCCGCCCTTTCAGGCCGCGATAGCGCGGCTCCATTCCCACGGCGTAAAGCCTGACCAGATACTCGATCAGAAACAGCGTGACGAACAGGGTTTCGAGCATAGGAAACAGCGCTGGAGCCCGGGCGACCAGGGTGCGCTCGGTTTCGAGGATCGCGGTCAGCGCCGCCAGCAGGATCGACACGCAGATGACGCGATTGGTCCAGGAGAGCCCCGGCGCTTGTCGCGCCTCTGGCGCCAGCGCCCGATAGATCGCCGCCTTGATCACTGTTTGCCTTCCCCTTTCGTCACCCTGCATCGGCGTATTCTCAGGATGCCTTGCGCCGGGCGCAAGCGCTAGCCCGGCGCAAGGCTCCTTCAACCAAAAACCCCCGGCGATGGCCGGGGGTGCGGTGCGAGGGAATGACGCCTCAGGAGTCGACGTGAAACGCCATGGTGGCGTTGACCGCCTTCTTCCAGCCGGCGTAGAGCGCGTCGCGCTTGTCAGCCTTCATCTCCGGGGTGAAGCGCTTCTCCAGCGCCCACTGCTCGGTGATCTCCTCGCGGGATTTCCAGAAGCCTACCGCCAGGCCGGCGAGATACGCCGCGCCCAGGGCGGTGGTCTCGTTGACCTCGCAGCGCAGCACGTCGACGCCAAGGATGTCCGCCTGGAACTGGGCGAGGAAGTCGTTGCTGATCGCGCCGCCGTCGGCACGAAGCTCCGTCAGGGCGATGTCGGCGTCCGCCTGCATCGCCTTGAGCACGTCGGTGCTCTGGTAGGCGAGCGACTCCACCGCCGCGCGGATGAAATGCTCCTTTTGCGTGCCGCGGGAAAGGCCGAAGGTGGCGCCGCGCACGTTGGAGTTCCAGTAGGGCGCGCCGAGCCCGGTGAAGGCCGGCACCATGTAGACGCCGTCGTTGTCCTTGGCGCGCACCGCGTAGGCTTCGGAGTCCGAGGCCTTGCCGAGCATGCGCATGCCGTCGCGCAGCCACTGGATCACCGAGCCTGCCACGAACACGCTGCCTTCCAGCGCGTACTCGAGGGTGCCGTCCACTTCCCAGGCCACGGTGGTCAGAAGGCCGTTTTTCGACGGCGTGGCGGTCGTGCCGGTGTTCATCAGGGTGAAGCAGCCGGTGCCGTAGGTGTTCTTCGCCATGCCCGGGGTGAAGCAGGCCTGGCCGAAGAGTGCGGCGTTCTGGTCGCCGGCGATGCCGGCGATCGGCACCTCTTCGCCGAGCAGGTACTTGGGCAGGATATGACCGACCACTTCGCTTGAGGATTTCACCTCCGGCAGCATCGACTCGGGCACGCCGAACAGCGCCAGAAGCTCCGGGTCCCACGCCCGCTCGCGGATATTGAACAGCATGGTGCGCGAGGCGTTGCTGACGTCCGTTGCGTGCACCTTGCCGCCGGTCAGGTTCCAGATCAGCCACGAGTCGATGGTGCCGAACAAAAGCTCGCCCTTCTCGGCCTTCTCCTTGACGCCCGCGACGTTGTCGAAGATCCACTTGAGCTTGGTGGCGGAGAAGTAGGCGTCAATCACAAGGCCCGTCTTTTCGCGAATCATCTCCGCGTGGCCGGCCTCGCGAAGGTCGTCGCAGATCTCGGCGGAGTGGCGCGACTGCCAGACGATGGCGTTGTGTACCGGCTGGCCGGTGTTTTTATCCCACACCACGGTGGTTTCGCGCTGGTTGGTGATGCCGATGGAGGCGATCTCGGCGGCGTCGATGCCGCTTTGGTTGATCACCTCGGTCAAGGTGGTCAGCACGCTGGTCATGATTTCGCGCGGGCAGTGCTCGACCCAGCCGGGCCGGGTGAAGATCTGTTCGAACTCGTGTTGCGCCATGCTGGCGACCCGGCCTTCGTGATCGAACAGCATCGCCCGCGAGCTGGTGGTGCCCTGGTCGATGGCGAGAACGTACTTTTTCTGGCTCATGAGCGGCCTCTCAAGCGTTGGCGTAATGAAAGATGTCGAATGAACGAGTGATGAAAGACTAGTAGACGTGAGCGGCGAGCCCGGCAAGCACGGCGCCGATCACCGGTCCGGCGATGGGCACCCAGGCGTAGGCCCAGTTGCTCCCGCCCTTGTGCCTGATGGGCAGAAGCGCGTGGGCGATGCGCGGCCCCAGATCCCGCGCCGGGTTGATCGCATAGCCTGTCGGCCCGCCGAGCGAGGCCCCGATCGAGACCACCAGAAGCGCCACCGCCAGCGGCCCGAGCCCGGAAGGCGTGTTGCCGAACATGATAATGACAAAGATCAGCACGAAGGTACCGATGATTTCGGTCACCAGATTCCAGCCCTTTGCGGGAATCGCCGGGCCGGTGGAGAAGGTGGCGAGCACGGCGCCGGCGTCGTCGGTGGCGTCGTAATGCTTCTTGTAGGCCAGATAGCAGACCAGCGCACCGATGAAGGCGCCGATGAACTCCGCACTCAAGTAGGCAAGCGTCGTGGCTATGGTGATCGGAATGTTCGGCGCGTACTCGCTGGCCGGGCTCACCAGCAGCGCCAGCGTCACCGCCGGGTTGATGTGGGCGCCGGTGTCGTAGGCCACGTAGACGGCGCAGAACACCGCAAGCCCCCAGCCGAAGAAGATGACGATACCGTCGCTCCCCTTGCCGTTGGTGCCGTTCAGCAGCACGTTCGCCACTACCCCGCAACCCAGCAGCGTCAATACGGCCGTACCCGCTATCTCGTGCAGAAAAATCGTTGCAAGCATTGTTACCCAACTATGTCAGATGCCGATTCGTCCGCTGGCCCGAGCGCCGGCCCGGCCGCGGCCACGTTTTCCATTTCGAAAATCTCGTTTTCTTTTTCGGCATCCTATCGGCGCAATTGAAAAAAACAATATAAAAATCCAACCACCCTTGCCAAGATCGCTTATGTGTTTGATTAAAGTGGCATTAAAACGTGCTTAGACATTAGTTCAAGAAATCGTTTCACTTTCTAAACAGTGACTTATGCAGGCACACAAAAAATTCCGCGTGTCAAATAACGAACACGACTTTTCGGTGTCATTCGGTTCGCGATGCCTGCAGGCTCTCCTATACTCACCTTGATGGCCTTGGCCTTTGCCACACCCGGGCACCGAACGCGACCGTACCGGCCCCCGATCAAGGAGAAAGCCCCATGATGGCGTCCCCCCACTCGATCTACCGAAGCGATATCCATCCGCTTCACGCCGTGCTGCTGGCCGGCATGCTGCCGCTCTATCTCGGCGCGGCGCTGTGCGACTACACCTATTCGGTGAGCTACCATATCCAGTGGAGCACCTTTGCTTCCTGGCTGATCGCCGGCGCCCTGGTGTTCAACGGCCTGGCGATTTTGGCCGCCGTGGTCGGCCTGTTTCGCGCCGCTCGCCGCTCGCCGCTGGCGCTGGCCTACCTGGCGCTGCTGGTGGTGACCTGGGTACTGGGCTTCATCAACGCCTTGATACACGCCCGCGATGCCTGGGCGATGATGCCGACGGGGCTGGTCCTCTCGGTGGTGATCGTCGTCATGACCCTGGCGGCGCTGTTTCTGGGTTTTGCAAGAAAACGTGTCGACACCGAAGGAGTGACCTCATGAGCCATTCGCGCATCACGCCCTTGCCTGCGCTCTGTGCGCTCCTGATCGCCACCGGTGCCGGAGCCGTCGAGCGGCCTTACGGTCCTGACCCCACGCTGCCGGAACCTCAGCGGGGGCTGCTGCCGGACATGACGGTTCCCGAGCCCGCCGAATGGGGGGATCAGCTTCCTACCGTGCCCGAGGGCTACACGATCTCTGCCATCGGTACCGACCTGAAAGTGCCCCGCCAGACCCTGGTACTGCCGAACGGCGATATCCTGGTGGCGGAAGGCAGCGGCGGAAACGCTGCCAAGCTCAAGCCCAAGGACGTCATCGCCGGCTACATCAAGGACCAGGGCAACACCTCGGTGGAAAGCGGTGACCGGCTGACGCTTCTACGCCCCAACAATGATGGCACTTACCAGCAGTCCATCTTCGCCGAGGACCTGAATGCTCCTTACGGCCTGGCGCTGATCGACGATGGCCTGTTCGTCGCCAACCAGGACGCGCTGGTGCGCTTCGACTACGAAGAGGGCCAGACCGAGGCCAGC
>NZ_JAMZBC010000138.1 GCF_024158715.1 Halomonas sp. 707D7
CCATCAGGTCTCCCGCCACATTGACGCTGGTGCGCGCCATGTCCAAGAGGCGATCGATACCCGCGACCACGGCGATCGCTTCAAGCGGCAGGCCGATCTGCGCCATCACGATCGACAGCATAATCAGCCCCGCCCCGGGAACGCCCGCAGTGCCGATCGACGCCAGAGTGCCGGTGGCGATGATCATGGCGTACTCCGTCATGCCGAGTTCGACCCCGGTCATCTGGGCGATGAACAGCACCACCACGCCCTGATAAAGGGCCGTGCCATCCATGTTGATGGTCGCACCCACCGGCAGTACAAAGCCGGAAACCCCTTCGGAAATACCTAGATTCTTCTGAGCACAACGAATGGAAACCGGCAAAGTGCCCGCAGAGGAGGCCGAGGAGAACGCCACTACGATGGCATCAAGGCTGCCCTGCAGGTAGCGCATCGGGTTCAGTCGGCCCAGCAGCGAAATGAAACCTGAATAGACCACCAGCACGTGAACGAGGCAAGCCAGGTAAACCACGCCAATGAGCTTGGCCAGTGGCAGCAGTATCTCCAGACCATATTGACCCGATACGTGAGCGATCAATCCGAACACTCCGAACGGCGCAAAGGCCATCACGATCGCGGTGAGCTTGTACATCGCTTCGGCGAAGCTGTCGAATACTCGCATTACGGGTTCGCCCTTGTCACCGATCAGGGTCAGCGAAATGCCCAGGCCGATGGCGAACACGATGATCTGCATGATGTTGCCATTGGCCAAAGCATCGAGCGGGTTGCGTGGTACCAGGTCCACGAGGATGGAGACCAGTGACGGCGCTTCGTTGGGCGCCACCTCGCCATCGAAGCTGAGCTCTACGCCCACGCCTGGCTGCAGCAGCGTCGAGAGCGCAAGCCCTATCGTAATGGCAAAGGCCGTACTGAACAGGTAAAGCGTAATGGTGCGAACCCCGATACGCCCCATTTTCTGCGGGTCGCGCATGGACGTGATGCCCACGATCAGCGTCGAGAATACCAACGGCACAATGAGCATCATGATGGCGTTGATGAAAATATCGCCCAGCGGCTTGAAGATACTGGCAGTCTCTCCCAGCAAGGCGCCCACCAGGATACCCAGCGCCAGACCGGAAAGAATCTTCTTCCATAAAGCAATGCGCCGCCATCCGGCGAGCGCTCCTTGAGTGACCTTCTTTTGCACGGTGTGTCGCTCCTCTCGTGAAATCTGAAACAGGCCCTGGGGGGCTCGGGCCGGCGGCTACTTTACCATCTTTTCAGGCAAGCCCCGGCCGGGGCGGGTGGCTTCAAGGGATACAGAGCTAGCGCCATAGCCCCTCGTCGCGCTTTTGCCTACAATAGAGCGCTTTCCGCGGCAATAGCCCGTTACGATAGAAATCAGTCAAGGGAGTCTTCATGCTCGATCCGAAACTGCTGCGCACCGATCTGGACGCGGTGGCGCAAACGCTGGCCCGGCGGGGCTTTGTGCTGGACACGAAAGCGCTAGAGGCGCTCGAGTCGCGCCGTCGCGAGCTGCAGAGCCAGACCGAGCAGCTGCAAAACGAGCGCAATACGCGCTCCAAGGCGATCGGCAAGGCCAAGGCGAGCGGCGAAGACATTCAACCGCTGCTCGCCGAGGTCGACGACCTGGGCGAGCGGCTCAACGCCGCCAAGGATGAGCTTTCGACGGTGCAGGCCGAGTGGGACGACGCGGTGAGCGGCATTCCCAACCTGCCCCACGAGAGCGTGCCGGAAGGCAAGAGCGAAGATGACAACGTCGAGCTGCACCGCTGGGGCACGCCGCGAGAGTTCGACTTTGCGGTGCTCGATCATGTCGATCTGGGCAAGAAGTCCGGGTATCTCGATTTCGAGCTCGCTTCCAAGCTCACCGGGGCACGTTTTGCGGTGATGCGCGGCCCCATCGCACGGCTTCACCGGGCGCTGGCGCAGTTCATGCTCGACACCCAGACCGAGCAGCACGGCTACGAAGAGTGCTACGTGCCCTACATGGTCAACCGGGATTCGCTCATGGGCACCGGCCAGCTGCCGAAGTTCGGCGAGGATCTGTTCAAGCTCGACGACGAGCGCGAGTATCACCTGATCCCGACCTCGGAAGTACCGCTGACCAACTTCGTGCGCGACGAGATCGTCGAACAGGCGGCACTGCCTCTGAAACTGACCGCCCATACGCCCTGCTTTCGCAGCGAAGCGGGCTCCCACGGGCGCGATACCCGCGGCATGATCCGCCAGCACCAGTTCGACAAGGTCGAGATGGTGCAGATCGTCGAGCCGGAGAAGAGCTACGAGGCGTTAGAGGAGATGCGCGGCCACGCCGAGGCGATCCTTCAGGCATTGGAGCTGCCTTACCGCGTGGTAACGCTGTGCACCGGCGACATGGGCTTTGGTGCGGCGAAAACGTTTGATCTGGAAGTGTGGCTACCGAGCCAGCAGACCTACCGCGAGATCTCGTCGGTCTCCAACTGCGAAGACTTTCAGGCCCGGCGCATGCAGGCGCGCTATCGCCGGCCGGACATGAAAAAGCCCCAGCTGCTGCATACCCTGAACGGCTCGGGGCTGGCAGTGGGGCGGTGCCTGCTGGCGGTAATGGAGAATCACCAGCAGGCGGATGGCTCGGTGATCATTCCCGAGCCGCTGCGTCCGTATCTGGGCGGTCTTGAGCGTCTTGTTCTGTAAGCGACCACTCCACGTTCACTCCGGCATCGATGCGCAGGGTGCCGGGGCGGTAGTCTGCCGCCGCATCGCTTGAGGCGCTTTCGGCGCGCATGGCCATCATGCGCGGCTGGAAGATCGGCGCCTGAGTCTCCTCGATGCGGCGCACCGGGCCAAGCTCGCTGTCGAGCGTCCGGGCCATCAGCTCGGCCTTGCGCTGGGCCTTCTCCAGCGCATCGACCAATGCCTCGTCGGTGGCCGCCTCGCGGTCCTGCAGGTCGAACTGCACGCCGTCGAGGGCGTTGACGCCGGCTTCCACCAGCGCATCCAGCACGTCGGTGAGCTGCTCGAGATCATCGAGCTCGACGTTGAAAGGACGCTCCACGTGGGTGCGCATCATCGGCTCCGACTGGCCTTCGCCGGTTTGCCCCACCTGCTCCTGATAGACGTTCAGCGATCCCGCGGTGATCGCGCGTTCGCCCAGGCCAATCTCCTCCATGGCAGCGATCAGCTCACGCGAGCGCTCTTCCAGACGTTCGCGTGCCTCGCGCAGGGCGCTGGCGTCACTTTCGTCAAGCGATGAGACCGCCGGGGTGTTTTCCCAAAGGCGCGCGGAGAGCGTGGCCTTGTCCGGCTCCACTTCCACCCAGGACTGGGCCTGGACGCTCAGCGTGGGGGTCTGGTGATGAGGGGCTGCCTGGACGGCAGGCGCGCAGAGCAGTGCCAGAAGAGCACCCCCCATCAGCGGTGTGCGAAGGCTTTTCAGCGAGTGAGCGAAGGGATTGAGAATCATGAAAAGGTTCCTTGTAAGAGAGCTGCACGGGTGAGTCGTACCCAGCACGATGGACGTTCGAACGACCTCTATTGGAAGAGGGCGAAAGTGTTTAGTTCACTGCTCAAGAGTAGTAGAAAAACAGTTGCTTATTATTTGCACCGTTTGTGAATTACCGGTTCACCAGCCATTATGTAGAAACGAAATTCCAAGGATCGAACCATGCAGAACCTGACGGACAAGGATTACCGCAGCATTCCCCTGAACGCAACGCTTGCCATCGCCGCGCTGGTCATCATCGTCACGGGCATGAAACTGGGCTCGGATCTTCTGGTCCCTCTATTGCTGGCGATCTTCATCGCCGTAGTGTGTACCTCACCGGTGCATTGGCTGCATCGCCACGGGGTCGGCATGCGCATGGCCGCCATCATCACGCTGCTGGTATTGCTGGGGTTCTTCCTGCTCATCGGGGTACTGGTGGTCAACAGTTTCAGTACCTTCATCGACGCGCTGCCGGACATAGAGGCGCGCCTTTACGAGCACTATTGGAATCTGCTCAACACGCTGGCTGCACGCGGCTTCGCCATCGATCCCGAGCAGCTTACCAGCGCCTTCGACATGGACGAGGACGGCTCCTGGGTCGCCATGCTGCTCAGCGAGATCGGGGCGATCGTCATGCAGGGCAGCATCGTGGCACTGCTGGTGATGTTCATGCTGTTCGAGACACTCAATTTTCGCGCCAAGATCTCCCGGGCGCTCGAAAACCCGGCACCGAGTCTCAAGCGTTTCAGCGAATTCAGCCTGACGCTCAAGCGCTATCTGGCGGTCAAAACGGTGATCAGCCTGGCAACGGGCGTGCTGGTTTGGCTTTCATGCCTGATAATCGGCGTCGAGTTTCCGCTGCTATGGGGGGTGTTGGCCTTTGCGCTCAACTTCATTCCCAACATCGGCTCGGCCCTGGCGGCGGTGCCGCCGGTACTGCTGCTGCTGGTCGCTCAGGATGGCGGCGTACTGCAGGCGATGATGCTAGCCTCCGCCTATCTTGTGATCAACTTCGTGCTGGGCAACTTGATCGAGCCGCGGGTGATGGGGCAGGCCTTGGGGCTTTCCACCTTCGTGGCGTTCCTGTCGCTGGTGGTGTGGGGCTGGATATTCGGCGCGGCGGGCATGCTCTTGTCGGTGGTGCTGACCATGACGCTCAAGATCGCCCTGGACAGCCATCCGCAGACGCGCTGGATCGCCCATTTGCTGGGGCCTGGCGCGCGGCAACTGAAAAGAAGCGCGGGGCATGGAGGCGATGCGCGCAAACCGCCCTGGACACGCCAACTGGCGGACAAGTATCTCAAGAAGTGAGTGCCGTGGTGCGGGTGTGATCGAGAGCGCGGAAGGGCAGGCAGAGATGAACAGCGGCAAGGCGACGGCGGCCGCGAAGGCGGCCGCCGGGTATCGACGAGGACTCAGGCGTTCTGGTCGATGAACTGGGTCAGTTGGGACTTGGACTGTGCGCCCACGAGCGAAGCTACCTTGGTGCCGGACTTGAACAGCATGACCGTCGGCACGCCGCGCACGCCCTGCTCGGCAGCGATTTCCGGGGCATCGTCGACGTTGACACTGACCACCTTGAGAGCGTCGCCGCGCTCGGCAGCCACTTCATCGACCACCGGGGCCATCACCTTGCAGGGGCCGCACCAGGGGGCCCAGAACTTCAGCAGGACCGGCTGGTCGGCGTTGAGGACTTCTTGCTCGAAATTGGCGTTGGTGACATCCACATTAGAAGCCATTTTACATCTCCCGTTTACGTTGCTCTCACGAATTCGTTGCCTTGACTGAGCAACGGCCATTACGCGATAGAATAGCGCATTTTCATCGCGCCAGGTGCGCAGATGGTAGCGCTCGTGGCAAGGGCTTGGCAAATCAAGGCACCTCGCCAGGCCCTTGGTGAACGAAAATTACAGGTGCCTCGCCCACAGGTTTCTTATACTATAAGTGAATTATAGAGGTTTTTTTTATTCAAAATCGTGAGGTTGGGCCGTGAGGCCGATTTCACGAGGCGCCAAGCGCAGAGTATGAGCAGGCATTCAACGTGCGTGTTCGAGACGAAAGGTGAGGACATGAAGCTACAGCAACTTCGCTACATCTGGGAAGTCAACCGACACAACCTCAACGTATCGGCGACGGCTCAAAGCCTCTTCACGTCCCAGCCGGGCATCTCCAAGCAGATCCGCCTGCTCGAAGACGAGCTGGGCGTGGAGATCTTCGCGCGAAGCGGCAAGCATTTGACCCGGGTGACGCCGGCGGGCCAGTCGATCATCGAGCTCGCAGGTCAGGTGCTGAAGCTTGCCGAGAACATCAAGCAGGTGGCTCAGGAGCACAGCGACGAGCGTCGAGGGAGCCTTGCTATCGCCACCACCCATACCCAGGCGCGCTACGCCTTGCCGCCGATCATCGGCGCGTTCACCCAGAAGTATCCCGAAGTCGCGCTGCACATGCAGCAGGGCACGCCCAAGCAGATCGCCCAGATGGTCAGCGAAGGGCAGGCGGACTTCGCCATCGCCACCGAATCGCTGGAACTCTTCACCGATCTTATCCTGCTGCCGTGCTATCGCTGGAACCGCTGTGTGCTGGTGCCCAGGTCGCACCCATTGGCCACGCTTTCGGGCCCTTTGACGCTGGAGGCGCTGGCCGAGCACCCCATCGTCACCTACGTGTTCGGCTTCACCGGGCGCTCCCAGCTCGACGACGCCTTCAAGGCCCAGGGCCTGACGCCCAACGTCGTGCTCACCGCCGCCGATGCCGACGTGATCAAGACCTACGTACGCCTCGGCATGGGGGTGGGGATCGTCGCTCACATGGCCTTCGACCCGGCGCTCGACAGCGATCTGGTGGCACTGGACGCCAGCCATCTCTTTGCCAGCTCCACCACCAAGATCGGTATCCGTCGCGGTACCTTCATGCGTGGCTACATGTACGATTTCCTGGCCCGTTTCGCCCCGCATTTGACCCGCGATCGGGTAGACGAGGCGCTGATGGTCGGCCCTCGCCACGAGCAGGCGCTGTTCGAGGGCGTCACGCTGCCCGAGTATTGAGGTTGCCTCGAGCACGCCGAGCGTGCTCGAGGGGCCTGCTCAATGCTGCAGGTGCAATCCGCACTCGCGCTTCTCTTCTACCTTGGTCGGGTCGAAGTAGTCGAAGTTGTTAGGCAGGCCATGGGCTTGCAGATAGGTATACATCTCTTTCGCGCTCCAGTGCAGCAGCGGGGCGACTTTTAAAAGGCCGTCGGCGCTCATGCTAACGGGCTGCATCCTGGCACGCTCCGGGGTGTCCTCGGCGCGCAGCGCCGTGAACCACACGTCCGGGCGCATCTCGCCGAGTGCGCGCTCGAAGGGTTCGATCTTGACCTCACGGGTGAACGCCTCGTGGCGCGGATCGTCGATGCCGGGCATGGCACCTTCGAGCGCCTCGCGGTGGGCGCGAGTGCGCTTGGGTAGGAAGCTCACGATATTGAGATCGAGCATGCGGATGATCTCGTCGGCACAGCGGTAGGTGGCGTCGGTATTGTAGCCGCTATCCATCCAGACGATCGGAATGTCCGGGCGTACCTGGGTCACCATGTGCAGGATCACCGCCTCGAAGGGGCGGAAATTGGTCGTGCAGATGGGTCGCTGCCCTTGGGTAAAGGCCCATTCGATGATCGCTTGCGGGTCGTGGGCGTGATCGCGGTTGATCGTGTCTAGCGCGTGCGACATGCGGACTCCTGCTGATGAGACGGTTTTCCGCTAGGCTATCAAAAGTGGCGCCACGCGCCCCAATACCGTTTGGTTTGGCGGTTATGCAGCTTTGCGCCCCAGCGTCTTCACTCGAGTGCCGTGATCAGGTGGCGAATCTTGTCCAGCGTTTCCAGATACTCCTCCTCGGCGTTCGAGTCCGCCACCAGGCCGCCGCCGCCCCATACGTGAAGCTCGCCCCGGTCCGCCACCATCGAGCGAATGGCGATCGAGGTATCCATATGGCCGCGCACGTCGACATAGCCGAGGCTTCCACAGTAGACGCTGCGCTGGCAGGGCTCGAGCTCGTCGATGATCTGCATGGCGCGAATCTTGGGCGCACCGGTGATCGAGCCGCCGGGAAATGCCGCTGCCAAGAGCGACAGTGCCGAATGCCCTTCGGCCAGCGTGCCCTGCACCACGCTCACCAGGTGGTGCACGTTGGGGTAGCTTTCGAGCGCGCAAAGCGCTGGAACGTGGATGCTGCCGGGGCGGCAGACGCGGCCCAGGTCGTTGCGCAGAAGGTCCACGATCATCACGTTTTCGGCGCGGTCCTTGAGGCTTGCCTGCAGCGCCTTTGCAAGCCGCGCATCCTCTTCGGGCGTTTCACCCCGGGCGCGCGTGCCCTTGATCGGACGGGTTTCGACGTCGCCATTGCGGACCTGGATGAAGCGCTCCGGCGACAGCGACAGCACCGCCTGCTCGCCCCAGGCCATGTAGCCGGCAAACGGGGTCGGGGTGGCGTCGCGCAGGCGCCGGTAGGCCTGCCAGGGGTCGCCCTCGAAAGGCGCGCGCAGGCGCTGGGCCAGGTTGATCTGGTAGCAGTCGCCGGCGCGTATATAGCGCTGCACCGCCTCGAAGCGTCCGGTATAGGCGGGCTGGTCGAGCTCGGCCCGGTTGGGCAGCTTGCCT
>NZ_JAMZBC010000139.1 GCF_024158715.1 Halomonas sp. 707D7
GGCGCTGAAGCGCGGGGCATCGGTAGTGGGCATGAAACTCCTTAAACTTGAACGGCCAATCCGCATCGATCTATAGGGACCGAGCCGACCATCGTTGCGCTGAGATAGCCGTTAACGATGTATTGCGAATGCACGATGGCACGTACCGTCCAGAATCTTGCCGTCTTCTTCGATCATGCCAAGCTTTTGAGCGACCCGAATCGACCCCGAGTTTTCGGCGTGAATATCGGCTACGACTCGCTGTAAACCCAATGTCTTGAAAGCATGCTCAAGAACGGGATGCGCGGCCTCTGTGGCATAGCCTTTTCCCCATGCCGACCTCTTGAATCGCCAACCAATTTCGATATCAGGCCCAACGCCCATCTGCGGTATAAGAAGAATCCAGCCGATAAAATCGTTTGGCAGTTTATTCGCAAAGACCGACCAATACCCCAGACCTCGTCCGAAGCAGACCCTGAGTCGCTCACGAACGAATGCCTCGTGACTAGCAGGATCGTGCCACGGCCCTGGAACGTATTTCGTTACCTCGGGATCACGATCCATTTTCAAGCAAGCTTCAAGATCTGCGAATGTGCGTGGCTTTATTGCAAGACGTACAGTATCGAAGGTTGGAAGTGTCATTTTGATGGTTCACCTTGCATTGTATGGTCCGGGTACCAAACAAAGAGATGACTTTCTCATTGGTTTTGATGTAGATCCAGCAAATATCTTGTTAACGAGCGATCCGCTGATGAAGGAGCATTTGAGGGAGAAAACACCTCTCTCGACTTGGCACCGTTCAATCAAAAAACGAATAGCGCTTTGGGGAACATGAAACTCCTCCACCGCCACGCCTAAAGCGGCGTTGAATTTGGGCTCGATATCCTGCGCCGCCGCCGGCGACCAAGTGGTGGCGTGAACGGGAACGCGTGGAGGCGGCGCATCCACCGGCGGGGGCGCTGAAGCGCGGGGCGTCAGAGTCGGTCGGGGTCAGCGCTGCCTGCAATGAGCCGCGCGGTGGCAAGGAGGTCGTCACGGCACCACCCACTGCCCGGCCCAGTCATCGCCGCGCTCGAACAGCGCGCGGCGGTGATGCTCGCCCAGGTGCAGCGCCTCGAGGGTCTCGATACGAAACACCAGCACCGCGAAAGCCTCCCGAGAGGCGGTCGTCGTATAGGCCAGGGCGTCGGAGATGGACGCACCTGAAATGGGCTGGTGCCCGTAGGCGGCGCGGCCATGCTCGGGCAACTGCTGCCAGCGTGCCTGGGCGGCGTCGCCGGTCATCACGGTGGCAGTGGCGGCGATGCGAAGCTGAAGGCGCTGCGCGGCGTCCCAGACGTGCAGCGATGCCCGGGGATGGGCACGCAGCTCCCTCACCTTGCCGGCGTGAACGTCGGTGTAGACGGCGAGCTGACCGCAGGCTCGGTCGGCCTCGCGCAATACCACGGTACGCGTTTGAGGGTGACCGGCATCGTTCGACGTGGCCAGGGTCGGGTAGCGCGCCGGCGCGTCATGCGTGTGAACGCCATCAGTCAGGCGCTGCCAGGCTCGGTCGAAAAGAAGCGTCAACTGCTGTGCCCAGGGCGGATCGTTGGTTGCCATCGTGTACCTTGCAAGCCGTTGAAATGAGAATTCAGGCGCTGGGGCTATCGCTCAACACGAAGGAGTGCAGCGCGATGTCGGTGCGAAACTCCCAGCCCAGGGTCGTCCAGAAGCGCTTGCCGGCGTCGTTGTCTACCAACAGCATCAGATGCGCCTTGTCGATGCCTTCCGCTCGCAGGGCGTCCAGACAGCGGCTGACCAGCGCGGTGCCGATGCCCTGCTTTCGATAGGGTTCGGCCACCGCAAGATGCTGGATGAACCCACGGTGGCCGTCGTGGCCTGCCATGATCGTGCCGATGAGCGCTTCATCCTGCTCGGCAACGATACTCAAGCCCGGGTTGCGCGCCAGGTAGCGCGTGATACCCTCGAACGAGTCCGCATCGCGCAGGCGCACGCCCGGCGTTCGTTGCCAAAGCGCCACGGCGGCGGCGTGGTCGTCGAGGGTCATGGGGCGGTAGTTCATCAGAACGTCCTGTCAGAAATCGAGCCCCAGGCGTAGCGCCTGCAGCCCGTCAAGGCGGATCGCCACCTCGTCGGAGAAGAGCGGATGCCCTTCCACTCCCAGGTCCAGCGCCGCCTGGGCGCCGCGGTAGGTCACGTTCAGCGTGATCTGGGTCGAGGTGCTCACCGGCGCCCAGAGCCCGTAATCGACGCTTTCGACGTTCACGGCGGAGAGCCCGCGCTCGTCGAGCGCCCGCTGCGCTTCCTGCTCCACGGCGTGGCCGTAATAGACGTAGACGCCGGCATAGCCCAGCGCCACTATTCCCACCAATGACAATAACTTGCCCATGCAGTGCCTCGAATCATGGCTGTTCATTCAGCGTCTTCGATGATGCCCGGGGTAGCGCTGGCGCACAAGCTCGCTCGCGTTGCCATCGAGCAATTCTGTACAAGCGCTCACGCCAGCAAAAGGCGTAAGCTTGCCGGATGACGAACCAGGAGCGCGGAATGCGAAACGCCAGCCGATTCGACTTCATCAAGAGCCAGCACGTGCCGAGCTTGACCGTGCTGCGCGCGGCGATGAAGGATTTCAGCTACAACCGCCATGCCCACGAAGAGTACGCCTTTGGCGTGACCCTGGGCGGGCGGCAGGACTTCTTCAGCGGAGGGCAGTTTCACCAGAGCCCGCCGGGCACCGTGATCGTGTTCAACCCTGAGGAAGTTCACGACGGCCAGCCTGGCGGCGAGCACACGCTGGATTACCTGATGCTCTACGTCGACCCAAGGCAGGTGGCCCCCCTGTTTGCCGAGGTGACCGGGCGTGCAAGCGGCGCGGGGTTTCGCGTCTCCGACACCTTGATTCAGGACACCAGGCTAAAAGAGAGCATTCTGGCGCTGGCGCGCCTGGTGACCCTGAACACCGGGAGCTGCATCGATCAGGAGAACGCGCTCTATCGCATCGTCGAACGCACCGCCCAGCTTGGCGGCGTCGTTGTCGACGAGCGCCGGGCTCCTCGTCCGGAAATTTTGCTGCTGCGGGCGAAGGCCTACATTCACGCGCATCTGGAGCGCGACATTTCACTGGACGAGATCAGTCAGGCGGCCCATCTATCCAAGTACCACTTTCTGCGTCTTTTTCGTAAGCACTACGGCATCACCCCGCATCAATACGTGATCACCTGCCGAATCAACGCGGCTCGCGTGGCGCTGGAAAAAGGCGATTCTCCCCTTGAGGTCGCCCTGCGCTTCGGGTTCGCCGACACGAGCCATTTCAACCGCCGTTTCAAGCGCATCTACGCCGTGACGCCGAGCCAGTACCGCCGCGACATTGCCCGCTGAATCTTTCGCGCCCCAAGCGCCAACCCATCGACTTTTACGAGACTTCGTCATGCTGGGAATCATCCTGTTCGGGGTGGGCATCATGTACACGCCCGGCCCCGTGAACCTGCTCGGCCTGAACGTGGGCATCAACGGCCAGGGCCGCCGCGCCATTGGCTTCTGTGTGGGCGTGGGCTGCGCCATGCTGACCTACCTGCTGGTGCTGGGCTTCGCCGGAGCGGCGTGGATCGGCGGGCAAGCGCTGGTCATGCTGAGCGCAGTGGGCTGTGGCTATATTCTCTATCTCGCCTGGAAGATCGCCCGCGCCAGCGCGCGGCTCGACACCGCGAGCACGCCCGCACGCGTGCTCGGCTTTCGGGACGGCGTGGCGATGCAGCTCCTGAACCCCAAGACACCGGTGGCGGTGCTGCCCATCGTCACCCTGCAGTTTCCGGCGGCGGGTATCGAGGGCGCGAGCCTGGTGGTCTGGTCAGCGGGGCTCGCGCTGCTCGCCGCCGGCGCCCCGGGCAGCTACGTGCTGCTGGGTAGCCTGGTCGGCCAGCGCATTCATCGACCGCGGCTGATCAAGGCATTCAACCGGGTCATGGCTTTGCTGCTGGCCGCGGTTGCGCTCTCGATCGGTTTCGAGCACGTGTGGGGGCCGCTTGCCGAGGCGATGGACTGATCGGGCAGACGGGGCGCCGGTTCGAGATGTTGCTCGACCGGCGCTCCGCTGAGGCGTTCGCCCGGCTAGCCGCGGTGGCGCAGCACGAAGACGTGGTGCAGGTTGGTGCGCCGCTGAAAGTCCGGGTCGAAGGTCTTGTCGGTGATCTCCTCGACCGCGAAGCGCGCGCGCAGCGATTCGTCCAGCGTGAAGCGACGCTGGTTGTTGGAGAACACCAGGATGCCACCGGGGGCGAGCCGCGCCATGGCGAGTTCGATGAGCCTGGGGTGGTCGCGCTGCACGTCGAGGGTGTCGCGCATCTTCTTGGAGTTGGAGAAGGTGGGCGGGTCCATGAAGATCAGGTCGAACTCGGTGTCGGCCCCCTCCAGCCAGCGAAAGCAGTCCTCGCGCACGAGCTTGTGGCGGCGCGTGTCCAGCGCGTTCAGGGCGAAGTTGTCCTTGGCCCACTCCAGGTAGGTGTTGGACATGTCGACGCTGACGCTATCGCTCGCCCCGCCCAGGGCCGCCTGCACCGTGGCGGTCGCGGTGTAGCAGAACAGGTTCAGAAAGCGCTTGCCGCTGGCCATTTCACCCAGCATGCGCCGCACCGGGCGGTGATCGAGAAACAGCCCCGTATCGAGATAGTCGCGCAGGTTCACCCATAGCCGCGCGCTGCCCTCGCGCACCTCGAAGCGTTCGTTGCTGGCATCGCGCTTCTGGTACTGGGCGTGGCCGGCCTGGCGCTCGCGGCGCTTGACGTAGATATCGCCGGCACGCACGCCGAGCGCCTCGGGCAGCACTTCCAGCGCATCGAACAAGCGCTTCTGGGCCTGGGCGGCGTTGACCGACTTGGGCGCGGCGTACTCCTGCACGTGAACCTTGTCGCCGTAGCGGTCGATGGCCAGGGCAAACTCCGGCATGTCGGCATCATACAGCCGGTAGCAGTTCTCCCCGCTCTGCTTGAGCCACTTCTTCAACCGCTTCTGGTTCTTGGCGAGCCGGTTGGCGAACATCCGTGCGTTCTCGGAGACCACTCGCGCGCCGCTCTCCTGCTCCTGGCCGCGCTCCTCTTGCTTCACGCGCTCCTCGCCCGCCGGCCCTTGCGCAGCGATCTCCATCAGCAGCAGCTTGGCGTCCAGGGCGCCGTTTTTCAGCGCGTACTGTTTGTGGGCACGCAGCCCCAGGCGATGGCCGAGGTCCGGGTTGCCGGTGAACAGCGCCAGCGTCCAGCCTGGAAACAGCGCCTTGGCCTTCTCGCCCAGGGTGGCGTAGAGGCCGACGAGCTCCGGAAGCTCCCCCAGGCGCTCGCCATAGGGCGGGTTGGTGATCAGAAGGCCACGCTCGGCGAGCCCGTCCGGGCGGCTCAGCTGGCTGAGGCTCTGGCCGGTAAAGGTGATCAGCGCCGGCACGCCGGCGCGCATGGCGTTGGCCTTGGCCGCCGAGAGCGCCGCCGGGCTCTGGTCGAACCCGTAGAGCGCATTTTTGCAGCGCTTGCGCCCGATGGAGGCGCGCGCCTGGGCCTCGCGCACGAGTTCCAGCCACGTAGTGCGCGCATGCCCCGCCCAGCCTTCGAAGCCGAAGCGCTCGCGGTGCAGGTTCGGCGCCTGGTCGGCGGCGATCAGCGCGGCTTCGATCAGCAGCGTGCCGGAGCCGCACAGCGGGTCGACCAGCGTCTCGCCGGCCTTGGCCCGCTCTGGCCAGCCGGCGCGGATCAAGAGCGCGGCGGCCAGGTTCTCCTTGAGCGGCGCGTGGCCCACCTCGCGGCGATAGCCGCGCCGGTGCAGGCTGTCACCGGAAAGATCGATGCCCAGCGTCAAATTCGCCCGGTGCAGGTGAGCGTAGAGGCGCAGATCCGGCGCCTTGGTATCGACGTTGGGGCGCGCGACCCCGGCGAGAGCCAGCGCGTCGACCACCGCGTCCTTGACCGTCTGCGCGCCGAAGCGGGTGTGGCGAATTTCGTCGCTGCGTCCATGGAAATCCACCGCCAGCGTCTTGTTCGCGCTAACGTGGGCGGGCCAGTCGACCTTCATCGCGGCGGCGTACAGCTCCTTGGCGCTCGACACCAGCGTCTCGCGCGCGATGATGAGGATGACGCGGTTGGCCAGGCGCGACCACAGACACGCCCGGTAGGCGCAGGCCAGGTCGCCCTTGAAGTAGACGCCGGCCACCGTGGCCTTGCAGTCGGTGGCGCCCAGGCTCGCAAGCTCTTCCATCAGAAGGCTTTCGATGCCCTTCGGGCAGGTCGCTTGAAACGCCAGCGAAGCGGATTGACTTGACTCGGTCATAGATGTAGCCGCGCGTGGCAGCGCGAGATTCCTGTAGATGGCAAATGTGTTTACGTTCGATGACAATTTGGGGGTCGACAACCGACCTCATGATGGGCTAACAATAAGAGAGTAGCTACTGTTGACGCATGCGTCTCATGTCAGGGTTGATCCTTTTGGCCGGCAGGCTCGACCTGCAACGACCGATCGACCCATGGCTTGTCGGGTTTGCCCTGGGCCGCTTCGCACGTGAGTGCCAGGCGGTGGTTCAAGGCAGCACCCGCTCTTGAAGTAAGCTCCGAAATGGCAGCCGGTCCCTACACTTGTTCCCGGCAGGCCGTTTCATACCAAAGGCTTTACATAAAAGAGGTCAGCCAATGAAACGACAAAAGCGTGATCGCTTCCAGCGTGCCTACGTTCACGGCTACAAAGCGGGTGTCACGGGTCGCTCCCGGGACGATTGCCCCAGTCAAGACATCAATTTACGCGAATACTGGATGAGCGGTTGGCGTGAAGGTCGCGGCGACCAGTGGGACGGCATGACGGGCGTCTCTGGTATCCACAAGAATCCGATGGTCATGACCTGACCCTCGCCCTTCAAAAGCTTGAAACCGACTGAGCCCGCCTGAACCAGCGCGGGCTTTTTCGTGGCTCTATTTCACACCCCTGTTTCACCCCCCTGTTTCACACCCTCGTTCATACCCTTGCTTCACGCTCCTGCTTCTCGCCCTTGCTGCTTGTTCCTATCCCTGCGCCAGCGCCTTCGCGCAGCGCCCCACCAGCGCCGGACCTTCGTAGATGAGCCCTGAATAGAGCTGGATCACATCCGCCCCGGCCTCGAGCTTGGCCTTCGCCTTGGCGGGGCTGTCGATGCCGCCCACGCCGATGATCGGCAGGGTGGGAAGCTCTTCGCGCAGCGCCCGAATCACCTCGTTGGAAGGCTCGAACACCGGGCGTCCGGAAAGCCCGCCGGCCTCGTCGGCATGCGCGTGGCCCGCCACCGCGTCCCGCGCCACCGTCGTGTTGGTGGCGATCACCCCGTCGAAGCCGTTCTTGATGATGTTCTGCGCCACCAGCGTGATCTCCTCCCGGCTCATGTCCGGGGCGATCTTGATCAGAAGCGGTACGCGACGGCCGGACTCGGCGTCGAGCAGGTTGGCGCGCTCGCGGATCGGCCCGAGCAGCGCATCGAGCTGCTCGCCGAACTGCAGCGTTCGAAGCCCCGGCGTATTGGGCGAGGAGACGTTGACGGTCACGTAGTCCGCCACGCCATGTACCGCGTCGAGGCACGCGAGGTAGTCGTCGAGCGCCTTCTCCACCGGGGTGGTCAGGTTCTTGCCGATGTTGATCCCCACGATGCCGCCGTACTGGCGGGCACGCACGCGCGCCACCAGGTGTGCCACGCCCTGGTTGTTGAAGCCGAAGCGGTTGATGATCGCGCCGTGCTTCAGGAGCCTGAAAAGGCGCGGCTTGTCGTTACCCGGCTGAGCCTTGGGCGTGACCGTGCCGACCTCGACGAAGCCGAAGCCGAGCGCGCCGAGGGCGTCCAGGTGATCGGCGTTCTTGTCGAGCCCGGCGGCCAGCCCCACCTTGTTGGGAAAACGCAGCCCCATCAGCGTGACCGGGTCGCTCACCGCCGGGCCATAGAGCTTCTCCACCCCGCCCGCCCGGTGCAGGCCGTCCAGCGCGCGAAGCGTCAGGCCGTGAGAAGTTTCCGGGTCCAGGCGAAACAGCAGCGAACGGGCGAACTGATACATCGAGAAGCTCCAGCGGGCGGGGGTTGGGGTGGGCGCCGAGTATACCGC
>NZ_JAMZBC010000140.1 GCF_024158715.1 Halomonas sp. 707D7
GTGTTGACCCTGATGACGCTGCCGACGATCATCATCGCCACCCGCGCTTCCTTGCGCTCGATTCCGCCATCGATCCGCCAGGCCGCCCTCGGTATCGGCGCCTCGCGGGTGCAGACGGTCTTTCATCACGTCCTGCCGCTGGCGCTGCCGGGCATTCTCACCGGCTCGATCCTGGGCGTGGCCCAGGCGCTGGGCGAGACTGCGCCGCTTCTGTTGATCGGCATGAACGCGTTCGTGGCCAACGTGCCGAGCACGCCGCTCGAGCAATCCACGGCGCTGCCGGTGCAGATCTACCTGTGGCAGGGCAACGAGCTTCGCAACTTCTTCGAGGCGCGCACCTCGGCGGCGATCATCGTGCTGCTGGGGCTCATGCTGAGCCTTAACGCGCTGGCCATCTGGCTGCGCAAAAAATTCGAGACGAGGTGGTAAGTGGATACTCCTACGCACTCCCCAAGCCAAGCCCCTTCGGCGGCCACGCCCAGCGTGAGCCTCGGCAACGGCGAAAGCCGCGTCAGCCGCGCCAAGGACAAGGTCAAGCTCAAGGCCGAAAGCGTCGACGTCTTCTACGGCGACACCCAGGCGATCAAGAGCATCGATCTGGACATCTATGAAAACGAGGTGCTGGCCTTCATCGGCCCCTCGGGTTGCGGCAAGTCGACGTTTCTGCGCTGCCTGAACCGCATGAACGACACCATCGACATCTGCCGGGTGGAGGGCCGGATCACCCTGGATGGCAAGGACATCTACGCGCCGGAGCGTGACGTGGTGCTGCTGCGTGCCCAGGTGGGCATCGTGTTCCAGAAGCCCAACCCGTTCCCCAAGTCGATCTACGAGAACATCGCCTACGGGCCGCGCCTGCATGGCCTGGCCAAGCGCAAGGCGGAGCTCGACGACATCGTCGAGAGCAGCCTGCGCCGCGCGGGGCTGTGGGAGGAGGTCAAGGATCGCCTCGACAAGCCCGGCACCGGGCTTTCCGGCGGCCAGCAGCAGCGTCTGTGCATCGCGCGCACCGTGGCGGTGAGCCCGGACGTGATCCTGATGGACGAACCCTGCTCGGCGCTCGACCCCATCGCCACCGCCAAGGTAGAGCAGCTGATCGACGAGCTCAGCGAGAGCTACACCATCGTGATGGTGACCCACAACATGCAGCAGGCCGCGCGCGTGGCCGACCGCACCGCGTTCTTCCACATGGGGGATCTGGTCGAGGTCGACTCCACCGACAACATCTTCACCAACCCGCAGGATCAGCGCACCCACGACTACATCACCGGCCGCTTCGGCTAGGCCGCCGGCTCGTGTGAGGCAGAAGCGAAAAGGCACGCGTCGGACGCGTGCCTTTTTCGTTGGTCGGCGGCGCGGCTAGTCGATCAGCTCGCCCGCCACCGCCGTGGCCTCGCCGCCGCCGATGCACAAACTCGCCACGCCTCGCTTGCCGCCGGTGGCTCTCAAGGCGTGGATGAGCGTGGCGATGATGCGCGAGCCCGTCGAGCCCACCGGATGGCCCTGGGCGCAGGCGCCGCCGAAGACGTTGACCCTGGCGTGATCGAGGCCCAGATCGTCGATGGCCATCAGCGTGACCACGGCGAAGGCTTCGTTGATCTCGAAAAGATCCACGTCCTCGACGTTCCAGCCGACTTTGTCCAGCAGCGCCTGGATGGCGCCCACCGGGGCGATGGTGAATTCACTCGGGTGGCGCGAGTGGGTGGCGTGGCCGAGCATGCGCGCCAGCGGTTTGGCTCCCAGGCGCTCGGCGGCTTCACGGCTTGCGATGATCAGCGCCGAGGCGCCATCGGAGATGGAGCTTGCGTTCGCCGCGGTGATGGTGCCGTCCTTGGCGAAGGCCGGACGCAGGGTGCGGATCTTGTCGAGCCTTGCCTGGAAGGGCTGCTCGTCCTGGTCGACGACGATTTCACCCTGGCGGGTCGTCACCGTGACCGGCGCCATTTCGGCGTCGAGCGAGCCGTTCTCGCTCGCTTTCATCGCCCGCTCGAGGGAGGCGATGGCGAAGTCGTCGAGGCGCTCGCGGGTATAGCCGCGCTCGGTGGCGATCTCCTGGGCGAACACGCCCATCAGCTTGCCGGTCTCTGCATCCTCCAGGCCGTCGTAGAACATGTGGTCCTTGAGCTCGCCGTGGCCCAGGCGGTAGCCGCCGCGCGCCTTGGTCAGGATGTGCGGGGCGTTGGACATCGACTCCATGCCGCCGGCGAGCATGACCTCGTTGGTGCCGGCCTTGATCAGATCATGGCACAGCATGGCCGCTTTCATCCCCGAACCGCAGAGCTTGTTGATGGTGGTGGCGCCGATGGTATCGGGAATGCCCGCCTGGCGCATGGCCTGGCGGGCGGGGCCCTGCTTGACGCCACCGGGCAGCACGCAGCCCAGGATGCCTTCCTCGATGGCCTCCGGAGCGATGCCGGCGCGCTCGATGGCGGCGCGAATGGCCACGGCTGAAAGCTGCGGGGCGCTCAGGCTCGAAAGGCTCCCCATCATCGCGCCCATGGGGGTGCGGGTGGCGGAGAGAAAGACAACGTCGGTGGCGTGGCTCATGTAAAACTCCTGTCGCTTTATTGTGCTTGTGACGTCGCGCTTGTGACGTCGCGCTCGTGGCATTGGCAGGGTAGGGCCTGCTCAATGCGCGTGAGACGTGCTTCGTTGACCCGTCGGGCGGGGGTGTGGTCTGCTCGACGCTGACCAGGCAAGCGCTAGTGGGACTACCATGAATGTAATGAATGGCTCTGCGCGTCGCAAGAAACTGACGCGGCTGGCGGCGTCGCTCTTCGTCCAGCAGGGGTACGATCGCACCACGGTGCGCATGCTGGCCAAGGAGATGGGCATCAAGTCGGGGAGCCTCTTTCATCACTTCAAGGACAAGCAGGAGATACTTGCCGCAGTGATCGAGGAGGGCACCCAGAATGCGCTGGCGGTGGCCCGGGCCGCGCTTGCCCGTTGCGAGGCCACGCCGCAGGCGCGACTGACGGCCATGGCCCGCGCGCATCTCGATACCTTGTTTACCGATCGCAACGCCCACGTGGTGGCGCTTTTCGAGTGGCGCCGGCTCGACACCGCGACCAGCGCCCACCTGCGCCATCTGCGCGACGCCTACGAAGCGCTGTGGGTCCAGGTGATCGACGATGCCTTGGCGGCGGGGCTCGTGCGCGGCGACCGCTTTCTGGTCGTGCGCTTCGTGCTTGGCGCGCTCAACTGGACGGTTCGCTGGTACGACCCGGAAGGCGCTCGCACCCCGGACGAACTCGCCGACGAGCTGGTCGCGATGATCAGGCGCGGCTGAGGCGGCGTGTCGCTACCCGACCATCGTCTAAGTCGTTTCCCGCGCTACCCGCTTGCGCCGGATGGGCAATCTCTTTAGCGTTGGTGACATGGCGAGTTTCCGTTGACGTAAACGGACATGCGCCTCGTCTTGCGTCTACCAACAATAAAAGAGAGTCGCCATGACCGTTTCCCTCTCCTATGCCGAGTATCTCGAGGGCTTCTCGGCGGATGCCTTGATCGCCGCTCTCGATGATCACCAGGATGGCAAGCTCAATGCCTTCGATGCCTGCTGCGCGCGCCATGTGCGCGAGGGTCGCGGCGATACGCGCGCGTTGATCCACGAAGATACCCAGGGCCAGGTGCACGCCTTCACCTACGCCGAGCTCGAGGCCATGAGCGCAAGGCTCGCCGGCTGGATGGTCGCCCAGGGGCTGGGGGAGGGGGATCGCATCGCCTGCATGCTGCCGCGCTCGAGCGCACTGCTGGTCGCGGTGCTGGCCACCTGGCGCATCGGGGCGGTGTACCAGCCGCTGTTCACCGCCTTCGGGCCGGATGCGGTGGCGTACCGCCTGACGCGTGCCGATACCCGCCTGGTGATCACCGACGCTGCCAATCGCCACAAGTTCGACGGTCTGGAGCCGTGCCCGCCGGTACTGACCATCGGCGAGGCGAGCGCCCGGCGCGAGACGGATCTCGACTGGCAGGCCGCGCTCGATCACCCGGCGCTCGATCAGGCCCCGCCCAGGCTCTCGTCGGAGGCGCCATTTCTGCAGATGTTCACCTCGGGTACCGTGGGCAAGCCCAAGGGGGTGGCGGTACCGCTCAAGGCGATGATGGCCTTCGCGCTCTACATGGAACTTGCCGTCGATCTCAAGCGCGAGGACCGGTTCTGGAACATGGCCGACCCGGGCTGGGCCTACGGGCTCTACTACGCCATCGTCGGGCCCTTGCTGCTCGGTGCCACCACGCACTTCTGCGAGGCGGGCTTCAGCGCCGAGGGGGCGCTTGCCTTCATGCAGCGCCACCGCATCACCAACTTCGCCGCCGCGCCGACGGCGTACCGGCTGATGAAGGCCTCCGCCCTGTTCGACGAGGCCCATCGAACGCTCGCGCTTCGCGCGGCGAGCTCGGCGGGCGAGCCGCTCAATACCGAGGTGGTCAACTGGGTGGAGGCGTCCCTGGGCTGCCCGGTGATGGACCACTACGGCCAGACCGAGACCGGCATGACCTGCAACAATCATCATCGTCTCGAGCACCCCAAGCATGTCGGCGGCATGGGCGTACCGCTGCCGGGCTATCGGCTGGCGATCCTCGATGCCGAGTACAACGAGCTGCCGCCGGGCCAGCCCGGCGTGCTGGCGGTGGACATCGACCGTTCGCCGGTCCATTTCTTCCCGGGCTACACCTGGCAGGAGAAGGATCCGTTCGTGAAGGGCTACTACCTGACCGGCGACGTGGTGGTGCAAAACGAGGACGGCACCTTCCAGTTCGCCGGCCGCGACGACGACATCATCACCACCGCGGGCTATCGAGTGGGGCCGACGGACGTCGAGAACAGCGTGATGACCCACCCGGCGGTGGCGGAGTCGGCGGCGGTGGGCAAACTCGACGAGATTCGCGGCGAGATCATCAAGTCCTTCGTCGTGTTGCGGGCGGGATTCGAACCCAGCGAGGCGCTGGCCGACGAGATCCGCACGCGGGTGCGCGAGCGCCTCTCGACCCACGCCTTCCCGCGGGAGGTCGAGTTCGTCGACGAGCTGCCGAAGACCCCGAGCGGCAAGATCCAGCGCTTCAAGCTGCGCGCCCAGGCGAACGCGCCGGCGACTTTCTGATACATGGCCTACAAAGGACTCCAAGGTGGATATACGCAATCGATGCTTTCTGATCACCGGCGCCGCCTCGGGTCTGGGCGCCGCGACCGCTGCGCGCTTGATCGACCTGGGCGGCAAGGTGGTGCTGTGTGACCTGAGCGACGGCGTCTTCGATCAGGCCAAGGCGCTTGGCGAGCGCGCCCGGGCAGTGAAGGGCGACGTGACCTCGGGCGAGCAGATGGCCGAGGCGTTCGAGGCCGCCGTCGCGCTGGGCGGCGAGCACGGGCTTGCCGGCGTGGTCCACTGCGCGGGCGTGGTGAGCGTGGCCAAGCTGGTCGACCGGGAAGGACACCCGGCGGATCTCGACGCCTACGCCCGAACGATCCAGATCAACCTGGTGGGGACCTTCAACGTTATGCGCCTGGCCGCTGCCGCCATGGCCAAAAACGCGCCGTGTTCCAGCGGCGAGCGCGGGGTGATCGTCAATACCGCATCGATCGCCGCCTTCGATGGCCAGGTGGGGCAGTGCGCCTACAGCGCCTCCAAGGCGGGCGTGGTGGGCATGAGCCTGCCCGCCGCCCGGGAGCTTTCACGCCACGCCATCCGCGTCATGGCCATCGCCCCGGGGGTGTTCGAGACGCCGATGATGAGCGAGATCCCGCGCGAGGCCCATGATGCGCTGGTCGCCGGCGTGCCCTTTCCCAAACGGCTGGGGCGCGCCGAGGAGTTTGCGCTGCTCGCCGAGCAGATCATCACCAACCCGATGCTCAATGGCGAGGTGATCCGTCTGGATGGTGGCATTCGCATGCAGTAAGGGACTCCCCCTTCAAGACTCGTCGCTTTTCGCGGCGAGTTTTTTTATGCGCGAGCGAACGTGATCGCGGCGTATTCGACTAAAGAGAGCAGCTGAATGGCTGTGTACCTTCGGTCCTTGGCTTGACGCAAGGATCGGTGCACGCTAATTTCAAACGATTGTTTGAAAGCGAGTCGATGCGTTTATCGTGGCTCTCAGCACCCTTTTGGAGAACACCCATGCCCCGTTATCAAGCCCCGCTGCGTGACCTGCGGTTCGTCATGGACGAACTTCTCGACTACCCCGCTCACTATGCCGTGCTCGGCAAGGGTGAGGACGCCTCGCCCGACGTGGTGAGCGCGATTCTCGAAGAGGGCGGGCGCTTTGCGCGCGAAGTGCTGCTGCCCCTCAACCAGAGCGGCGACGAGCAGGGCTGCCGGCGACTCGACAATGGCGATGTGAAAGCCCCGGACGGTTTTCGTGAGGCTTACCGCCAGTACGTCGAAGGCGGTTGGCCGAGTCTGGCCGCCGACCCCGAGCACGGGGGACAGGGGCTGCCGGCGTCTCTTGCCATGGCGCTGTCGGAAATGATCTGTGCCAGCAACCTGGCCTGGGGCATGTATCCTGGGCTATCCCATGGCGCCGCCGATGCGCTGCGCCACCACGGCAGCGACGCGCAGCAGGCCACCTATCTCACCAAGCTGGTGGAAGGTACCTGGACCGGCACCATGTGTCTGACCGAACCGCACTGCGGCACCGACCTTGGCCTGATCAAGACCCGCGCGGTGCCCGCCGAGGGCGATGCCTACCGTATCACCGGCACCAAGATCTTCATCTCCGCCGGCGAGCACGACCTGGCCGAGAACATCGTCCATCTGGTGCTGGCGAAACTGCCGGATGCGCCGGAAGGCTCGAAGGGCATCTCGCTGTTCGTGGTACCCAAGTTCCTGCCGGATGGCGACAGCAATCCCGGCGAGCGCAACGGCGTGGTCTGTGGGTCGCTCGAACACAAGATGGGCATTCACGGCAACGCTACCTGCGTGATGAACTTCGACGATGCCACCGGTTATCTGGTCGGCCCGCCCCACAAGGGGTTGGCGTGCATGTTCACCATGATGAACGCGGCGCGCCTGGGGGTGGGCATCCAGGGACTCGGGCTGATCGAGGCGAGCTTCCAGAACTCGCTCGCCTACGCCCGCGACCGGCTGCAGATGCGCGCGCTCTCCGGCAAGAAGGTCCCGGAGAAACCCGCCGACCCGATCATTCACCATCCGGACGTGCGGCGCATGCTGCTCACCCAAAAGGCCTTCGCCGAAGGCGGGCGGATGCTGGTGCTCTACGCGGCGCAGCTGCTGGACCGGGTGGAGCACGGCGCCGAGGGTGAGGAGCGCGACCGCGCCGATACCCTGCTCGGGCTTCTGACGCCGATCGTCAAGGCGTTTCTGACCGAGGTGGGCTTCGAGTGCACCAACGAAGGCGTACAGGTCTTCGGCGGTCACGGTTACATCAAGGAGTGGGGCATGGAGCAGCTGGTGCGCGACGCGCGCATCACGCGTCTCTACGAAGGCACCACCGGTATCCAGGCGCTCGACCTGCTGGGGCGCAAGGTGCTGATGAGCCAGGGTGAATCGCTCAAGGTCTTCACCAAGGAAATTCACAAGTTCTGCAAGAGCGAGGCCGATCACCCGATGCTCGGGGAGTTCATCGAACCCTTGGCCAAGCTCAACGCCGAGTGGGGTGAGCTCACCATGGGCATCGGCATGAAGGCGATGCAGGATCGCGAAGAGGTGGGGGCGGCAAGCGTCGACTACCTGATGTATTCGGGCTACGTGGCGCTGGCTTACCTCTTCGCTCGGGCGGTGAAGAGCGCAAGCGCAGGACTCGAAGGCGACGATCAGGCCTTCTATAAAGCCAAGATCGATACCGCACGCTTCTACTACCAGCGCATTCTGCCGCGTACCCGAGCTCACGCCCGGATGATCCAGGCAGGTGCTGCGCCACTCATGGCGATCTCGAGTGACGATTTCGGGCTCGGCTTCGAGATCTGACCACTCTGCCCGGGCGGCGAAGTTTTTTCAAAAAGCCCTTGCACTCCCGGCGGCGAATCCGTAAAGTACGCATCCGCTGCCGGGGACGCCCAGCGTCGCCAGCGGTGAAGAAGGTGAAAACCTTCGGT
>NZ_JAMZBC010000141.1 GCF_024158715.1 Halomonas sp. 707D7
CTGGATGGCCAGCGCCGACGGCGACTACCTGTACGTCGGCATCGGCTCGAACAGCAACATCACCGAGCGCGGCATGGAGGCCGAGATCGACCGCGCCGAGGTGTGGGAGATCGACGTCGAAACCGGCGCCCACCGCCCCTACGCCACCGGGCTTCGAAACCCCACGGCGCTGGCCATCCAGCCCGGCACCGACCAGCTCTGGGCGGTGGTCAACGAGCGCGACGAGCTGGGCCCGGACCTGGTACCGGACTACCTCACCACGGTGCAGGAAGGCGGCTTCTACGGCTGGCCCTACAGCTACTGGGGCCAGCACGTCGACCCGCGCGTGCGGCCGCAAAATCCGGAGAAGGTCGAATCCGCCATCGCCCCGGACTACAGCCTAAGCTCCCACGTGGCGCCGTTGGGCCTGGCGTTCTCCAACGAGGCGGTGGGCGAGGCCTACGCCGACGGCGTGTTCGTCGGCGAGCACGGCAGCTGGAACCGCGCCGACCCGGTGGGCTACAAGGTGGTTTTCATTCCCTTCGAGAACGGCGCCCCCGCCGGCGACCCGGTCGATTTCGCCAGCGGCTTCTTGACCGAGGACGGCAACGCCCGCGGCCGCCCGGTCGGCGTCACCGTCGCCCCGGACGGCGCGGTGATCGTCGCCGACGATCTCACCAACGTGGTGTGGCGCATCGCACCCGATACGCCGGCCGTCGCCGTTTCAAACGATGCGCCTGACGACGAGCCGTCTCCAGAGGCGACCGAGGAGTCTGACGCGCAGGAGACCGAGCAGTAGTCACCGCCGGCGCAGTGCGATAGAAGGGAGGTCATCGAAGAATTGAAAAAGGGGCGCGACCGGTCGGTCAGCGCCCCTTTTCTCTCTGCACCCTATCTCTTGAACCCTGCGTTTTTCTAGATATCGACCCTTAGCGCCGCGAGCCGCTCGTCGTTGATCTCGATGCCCAGGCCCGGGGCAGTGGGGAGCGCAAGCTGCCCCTTGGAGAGCGCCAGCGGCTCGGTCAGAAGCGCCTCGCGCAGCGGGTTGTTGGCGGAGACGTCGAACTCGACCCAGGTCGGCGTGTGACAGCGCTCCGGATGCGGCTGGGACGGCAGGGCCGCCGCGAAGTGGGCCGCCGCCATGATGCCCACGGCACTTCCCCACACGTGGGGCGAGACCCGCAGCCCGTTCAGGTGAGCCATATCGGCGATACGCAGCGCCTCGACGAAGCCGCCGCACAGGTTGAGATCCGGCATCAGCACGTCGACGCTGCCGGTGGCGGCCAGTTCGCGAAACTCCACTGCGTTGACCGAGGCCTCGCCGGCGGCGATGCGCAGCGAGCGCCGTGAAGCCAGGCGGCGAAAGCCCGGCAGGTCTTCCGGGGCGACGGGCTCCTCGATCCAGTAGGGACGGTAAGGCGCCAGCGCGGCCATCGACTCGAGCGCGATATCCGCGGTGTAGGCGCCGTTGATGTCCGCCATGATCGCCACATCGTCGCCGAGAATGCGTCGAGCGCTTCGCATCCGCTCGATGTCGCTGTCGAGCCCACGGCCGATCTTGATCTTGTAGCCCTCGAACTCGCCGGCCACCCGCTCGAGCTGGGCCTCGAGCGGCAGCGCCTTCGGCTCGTGGAAGTAGCCGCCGGAGGCGTAGACCTGGATCGAGGCCTGCTCCTCGCCGCCGAGCAGCCGGTAGACCGGCAGGCCCAGAAGCTTGCCCAGGCCGTCGTGCAGGGCGATATCGAGCCCGCTGATGGCGGCGGCGAGCTGGCTCTGGGCACGTACGTGGTAGAGCACGTTGGTCATGCGCCGCCAGATCGCGCGGTGATCGAAGGCGCTCTGGCCCAGGTAGTTGTCGCGCAGGATGTCCAGGTAGGCGAGCGTGGTCTTCGGCGGGCCGTAACATTCGCCGATGCCCACGATGCCCGAGGCCAGGCGCACGAATACCAGAGTCGCCATGCGCGCGTGGCCGATTTCACGGGCGCTGCCGTAGCCGCCGTCCGTCGGAAGAAAACTGCCGATCGGCACCATGTCGATCGCCTCGATGCGCGCATCCTGAACGACGCCGGCCTGATTGAGCGGTTGATTCATGTAGAAAGACTCCAAACTAGATGAGGCTGGGCAGCCAGAGCGTCAGCGCCGGGATGAAGGTGATCAGGATCAGCGAGACCAGAAGTGCGGCGATGAACGGAAGCGTTGCGCGCACCGCGCGGGGAAACGAGATATCCGCGACGCGGGCCAGAATGAACAGCACCAGCCCTACCGGCGGGGTGAGAAGCCCGATCATCAGATTGAGCACCATGATGATGCCGAACTGCACCGGGTCGACCCCGGCTTGCACGGCGAGTGGCAGCAGCACCGGCGTCAGGATCGTGATCGCCGCCACGGTTTCCATGAAGCAGCCCACCACCAGCAGGATCAGGTTGATCAGAATCAGAATCAGGATCGGGTTGTCCGCCACCGTCATCACCGCGCTGGCAAAGGCCGTCGGCACGCCTTCGCGGGTGAGGATCCAGGCGAATATCGACGACGCCGCGACGATCAACAGCACCACCGAGGTCATCTCGATGGTTTCGCGAAAGACCGTGATGATCTGGCGCCAGCCGGCGCTGCGATACACCAGTGTGGCCAGCACCAGCACGTAGCCCACCGCCGCGATCGCGCTTTCGGTAGGCGTGAAGATGCCCAGCACGATACCGCCGACGATGATCACCGGAATCAGCAGCGACAGCGCCGCGTGAAAGAAGCTGGACGCCAGGCGTACTAGCGAGAAGCGCTCGCCGATGGGGTAGCCGCGCCGATGCGAGATCACCGCGACCATCAGCATCAGAAGCCCCGCGATCAGAAGCCCCGGCACGATACCGGCGACGAACAGTTGACCGATCGAAGCCCCGGCCACCACGCCGTAGACCACCAGCGGCAGCGATGGCGGAATGATCGGCCCGACCGTCGAGGAGGCGCCGGTGATGCCCACGGCGAAATCGACGTCGTAGCCCTTTTCGCGCATCGCCTTGATCTCGACCGCGCCGAGCCCGCCGGCGTCGGCGATGGCCGCCCCGGACATGCCGGCGAAGATCACCGACGCGCCCACGTTGACGTGGCCAAGCCCGCCGCGCATCCACCCGACCAGCGAGTCGGCGAAGCTGAAGATCCGCTCGGTCACGCCGCACACGTTCATCAGGTTGCCGGCGAGGATGAAAAACGGCACCGCCAGAAGCGGAAAGCTGTCCACTCCTCCGACCATGCGCTGGATCAGGATGATATCGGGAATGCGGTCGGCGGCCAGCAGGTAGACCAGCGACGAGCCCGCCAGCGCCACCGCGACCGGCGCGCCGATCACCAGTAGCACCGCAAGCGCTACGAACAGGATAATGATCATGACGGTGTATCTCCTCGCCAGTGGTGAATGCCCTGGCGCGCGAGCCGGTAGGCCATCAGCAGCAGCGCGGCAGCCACAATGGTGTAGATCCAGCCTTTCGAAATCGGTAGCGTGCTCATGCTGGAGTTCCAGACCCGCTGGCCCACCTGCCAGGCAAGCCAGGCCACGTAAGCGAAGAAGCCGGCGCTCAGCAGGTGGTTGAAGCCCTTGAGCCAGCGCTTGGCTCGCCCAGGCAGCACGAGTTCGAGAATCTCCACGTAGATATGGCCCTGGCGCGAGGCAGCCCCGGCGGCGCCGATGAACACCAGCAGCACCAACAGCATGCGCGCGCCCTCCTCGGTCCAGCCAATCGAGTGGTTGAAGGCGTAGCGCGACAGGAACTGGGCGAAGACCACCCCGCCAAGCAGAATCAGCACGCCCAGCGCCACGTGATCCTCGAACACCCAGCGCGGGGCGGGCGCTGGGGTCGGGTCGAGCGCAGCGTGCACCACGCTGCCGGCCGCGGGATCGCGGCCGGTGGCGGCAGGGGTCACCTGATCGAGGGGACGGCCCTTGTCGTCGTTCATTACTCGATCGCCTCCAGCCGCTCCAGTTGCTCGCTACTCCAGCCCACGTCCTCTGCGGTGAGGTAAGGCCGCACCAGTTCGGCGAAGGGTGCGCGGTCCACGTCATGAACGTTCGTGCCGTTGTCCTCGAACCAGGTGACCAGTTCCTGCTCCTGCTGCTGGATGTCCCGGCTGCCCTGCTCGCCGGCCTCGCGGAACACGTCGCGGAACATCGCCTGGTCCTCCTCGGAGAGCCGGGACCAGGCGTCGCCGCTCATGATGACCGGCTGGCTGTCGAAGATGTGACCGGTCAGCGAGATATCCGACTGCACCTCGTCGAACTTCATCGCGCGGATGATCGGCAGCGGGTTCTCCTGGCCGTCTACCACGCCCTGCTGCAGCGCCAGGTAGACTTCCGAAAACGCGATCGGCGTCGGATTGGCGCCCACGGCGCGCGGGAACATCAGCAGAAGCGGCGCATCCGGCACGCGAATCTTCATGCCTTTCATGTCGTCCGGGGTCAGCTTCGGCTCGTTGGCGGTGACGTGGCGTTGGCCGAAGTAGATCAGCCCCAGCGGCACGTGGCCGGTGGTCTCCTCATATCCTTGGGCAAGCTCCTGGAACAGGTCACTGCGCGAATAGGCCAACCAGTGGTCGAAGTCACGGAACACGAACGGGGCGCTTCCCAGCGCAATGGGCGGATAGGCGTTGCCGGCGAAGGCGTTGCCGGTGTAGATGAGGTCCACGGTGGCCAGGTCCAGCCCTTCGTTGAGCTCGACCTCGTTGCCCAGCTGCAACGATGGGAACACCTCGACGGTGTGGCGGCCGTCGCTGCGTTTCTCGATCTCTTCGGCGGCCCACTGCGCCCATTTGTGGTGGCTGTGGCTCGCCTCGTAGATATGCCCGAACACGAAGTCATCGGCGTGAACGGTGGAGGCCAGCGCCAGAGCCGCGACAAGCGTTGAGAGTTGATGACGTGCACGCATTGTTGTCTCCTTATTGGAATTCTCGACCAACACATGCAGTACACTGGGAATCACGAACTCGAGCAATTTGTTTGTCGCTTACCTCACCCATTGAAACTAAGGTACTGTTTTAAATAAGCAAGAAGACAACCCCCGAGTTTGGATGCATGACAACAAAGACCAAAGTTGACAAGACCAAAGTCGAAAGAATCAAGGCGCTGTATGACGACATGCACCACGCCATCCTGCGCGGGCAGTACCTGAGAGGCGCAAAGCTGCCTACCGAAGCGGCGCTTTCGATGCGCTACGGGCTCGGCCGCAGCGCGGTACGCGAAGTCACGGCGCGGCTGAAGGAAGAAGGGCTGGTGGTCGCACGCCAGGGCGCGGGGCTGTTCGTCGCCGCCCGTCCGGCCACCGCCCTGGACGCCCCGAGCTTCATCGATAGCCGCGACGATCTCGACGCGCTGTTCGATTTTCGCCTGCTGATCGAGACCGAGTCGGCGGCGCTGGCCGCCACCCGTCAGCGCCCAGGCGACATCGACCGCATCGAGGCGAAGGCGATGGCGCTTCGGCGGCTGTTCAGAAACGGCAAGCAGGGCACCCAGGAGGACTTCGACTTTCACCTCGAGATCGCCAAGACCGCCGGCAACAAGTTTCTCTTGAGTTCGCTTCTCACTCTCCAGACCGGGGTAATCTTCGGCGCCCGGTTCAGCCAGCCGAAATCCGAGCGCGATCTCATCCTTCACGCCCAGCAGGTCACTCAGGAGCACGACGAGATCGTCGTCGCGCTGCGCGCCCGCAGCGACACCCGCGCCCGCGCGGCCATGCGCCGCCATGTCCACGCCTCGCTCGGGCGCATCATGGCGTGACGCAGGCCCCTGGCGTCAGGCCAGCACCTGCGTCAGATGCGCGGCGTAGGCGGCGGTGTCGCGCTCGACGTTCGGCGCCTTGATCACGTCGTTGGCGATGAAGGTCGGCAGCGCCGACAGGCCGACGAACTCCTGGGACTTGTGAAACGGGAAGTAGACGCCGTCCACGCCTCGGCCTTCGAAGAAGTTGCCGGGCTCATCGAAGGCGGCCACGGGCGCGTTCCAGGTCAAGGACAGCAGGTAGCGGCGTCCTTGAAGGAGCCCGCCGCTGCCATACTGCTTGCTCGGGTCCTGGCGAGAGCGGCCATCGCTTGCGTAGAGCGCGCCATGTCCCGCAGTGAAGACCTCGTCGATATAGCGCTTGACCGTCCAGGGCGCGCCCATCCACCAGCCCGGCATCTGATAGACGAGCACGTCGGCCCAGAGAAACTTCTCCACCTCGACATCAAGCTCGTAGCCGTTCTCGATGACCGTCTCGCGTAGCTCGTGCCCTTGTTCGCTCAAGGTGCGCCAGGCCACGTCGTGCAGGGTATTGTTGAGCTCACCGCCAGAATGAGCGAAGGGCTTGCCACCATTAATCAACAGAATCTTCATCGATACGACGTCCTTTGAACGGAAATGATCGCGATCGTTTAGGGAACCCTGCAGGGTTCCTATGCTCGCCAGGGCGTCAGTATGGGCGAACCTCGTCATAGGAAAAACCGACGCGTTCGCAAGAGACTCTTGACGTTTCATCAACAAACGTCGTGAACTGGCCGGGTATCAATGCCGAACGCGAGACTCCCATGAAAACCACCCTCGAAGAGCAACGCGCCTTTGCCACCGTCGTGGACTGCGCCTCCATCACCGGGGCCGCCGAACAGCTCGGCATGACGGTGTCCGGCGTCAGCCGGGCGCTCAACCGTCTGGAGCGCAAGCTGGGCGCCACGCTCTTGCGTCGTACCACCCGACGCCTGGAGTTGACCCAGGAGGGGGAAACGTTTCTGGAGCACTGCCGGAGGATTCTACGCGCAGTGGACGTGGCGGAGGAGTCGGTTCGCGACCGCCACGGCCAGCCTCGGGGCCAGCTTCGCATCAACGCGGCGCCGAGCTTCATGCAGTTCGTGATCGTGCCGCTGATCGGGGAGTTTCGTGCCCGCTACCCGGGCATCCATCTTCAGCTCGATACCCATGACCGGTTCGTCGATCTGCTGGAACAGCGCGTCGACCTGGCGATCCGTATCGGCGAGCTCGACGACTCCTCTCTGCACGCGCGCCTGCTGGGCAAGAGCCCCCTTCGCCTGCTGGCAAGCCCTGGCTATCTCGCCCGCGTCGGCATCCCGGAAACGGTGGAGGATCTCGCCCATCACAGCCTTCTAGGGTTCAGCCAGCTCAATCATCTCAATCGCTGGCCTTTGCGCGGGGTCGACCGGGAGGACGTTCACATCGTCCCTACCCTGCTCGCCTCCAGCGGCAGCACCCTGATGGAGCTTGCGATTCAAGGCGAGGGCATCGTGTGCCTGGCGGACTTCATGACCCGGACCCCGCGTCGCACCCAAGCGCTGGTCGAGGTACTGCCCCAGCACAGCGTGCCCATGGCACAGGCGGTTCACGCCGTCTACTACCGCCAGGCTACGCTTTCGCAGCGGGCGCGACTGTTCATCGACTTTCTCGTCGAGCGCTTGGCAGGGCAATATCTGCAAGAGTGACGGCCCCCGGCGCGATTCGGTGCTAGGCTTTCGGTGATACCACCGTGAAGGTGGCTTTTGTCATGCACAAGGACCGTATCATGATCGACTCTATCGAAGAGCTGGAACGCATTCGACTGGCCTGCCACAAGAAGGTAACGCGAAGCTCGAGCCTGTCCGCCGGCGCCGCCATCATTCCCATTCCCGGGGTCGATATCGGCTCCGACGTTGCGATCCTGCTGCGCCTGATCCCGCAGATCAACGAGAAGTTCGGCCTGACGCCGGAGCAGATCGAGGCGCTGGACACCGAATCCAAGATAATGGTGATGACCGCGATCTCCAACGTCGGCAGCAAGATGGCGGGCAAGTACATCACCCGCAAGCTGATCGTCAACCTGCTGCAGAAGATGGGCTTCAAGATCGCCGCCAAGGGCACCTCGAAGTTCGTACCCTTCATCGGCAGCGCCGTGGCCGGTGGCATCAGCTACACCGCCATGAAGTACATGGGCAACAAGCACATCGAGGATTGCTACCAGATCGCCCTCGAAGCCCTGGAGCAGCGCAACTTCGACGCCGCCGAGCCCATCGACGTCACGCCGACAC
>NZ_JAMZBC010000142.1 GCF_024158715.1 Halomonas sp. 707D7
TCCGGGTCCTCGATGACCAGGTCGATCCGGATGGCGCCCAGTTCGGCAACGGCGCCGACATTGCCCGCCGCATCGACCTGGCGAGCCTGCACTTGCCCCGCCAGGTAATTGCCTTCACCCAGGATGAAGCGATCACCGCTTCCGCGTTGCCAGGTCGCGCCGCCATCCAGGCTGAACTCCCAGGCCGAACCGGGTTCCAGATCTCCCACGCGCACCGTGCCGTCGGCCGTGACGCCGTCGACCACCCCGGAAGGCGTCAGGCTCGGCATCCCGGGGGCCGTGGTATCCACGATCACCGCGCCCAGGTTGGTCGTCGCACTCTCGTTGCCCGCCACGTCGAACTGGCGCACCAGCACCTGGCCTGCAGCGTAGGTTCCCTCCGGCAGCGAGAAGGTATCACCTTCGCCGACGATCCAGCTTGCCCCGCCGTCGATCGAGTATTCCCAGCGCGCGCCGGGCTCTAGGTCGCCGACGATCACGCTGCCGTCACTGGTGATGCCGTCCACCTCGCCGGTGTCGTTCTCGAGCGTCAGCGTCGGGGCCGCCGGCGCGGTGGTATCCACCACCACCGGCGCCAGCACGCCGACGGGGCTGGTATTGCCAGCCGGGTCGATCTGGCGCACCTGCACCTGGCCTTGTCCGTACTCGCCTTCCGGCAATACGAAGCGATCGCCTTGGCCGACGGTCCAGGTGGCGCCGCCATCCAGGCTGAACTCCCAACGGTTGCCATCGACCAAGCCGCCCACCTGCACGGTGCCGTCGCGAGTGACACCATCGCTGTCGCTGCTGCCGGTATCATTGACCAGCGTCAAGGTAGGAGCCGGCGGCAGAGTGGGATCGCCGGGCTCTTCTGGGTCATCGGGGTCGCCAGGCTCTTCTGGATCGTCGGGATCACCCGGTACGTCTGGATCATCGGGGTCCCCGGGTTCTTCCGGATCATCGGGATCGCCGGGCACAACCGGATCGTCTGGCTCGCCCGGAACCTCCGGGTCACCCTCTCCATCCTCGATCGGGTCATCGGGCTCCGCCGGATCGGCTACACCATCTTCGCCTTCATCTACGGGCGGGCTGGCCGGTGAGTCCGATGAGCTGGAAGATCCCCTTGCCAGCCCAATGGCTGCTGCCCCCAATCCACCTAGCGCCAAGGCCGGAACAAGGTCATCCATGTAAATGGCACCCTTTTCCCGCCCCTGTTCGAAACCCGCGTATTCGGCCTCCGGGTAGGAGGCCGCGAAAATGACGGTACCATTGGAAAGCGTATTCAGCTCGACAGGGATCAACTGATCCTCTTCACCGGTCAGATAGAGCTCACTGGGAGATTGACCGGGTACGTCGGCATAGAAGCCAATCACGCGAAGCGTCTCACCGTTGGTGAGCTCGATCACCAGATCGTTGCCATCGCGCAGCATCGATGCAATGTCTTCCGGCGCCACCTGAAGAAGCACTTGGCTGGGACGTGACAGGACGATGTTAGTGTCGAAATCAAATGCTGAAACAGCGGTTACATCGTTTTCGAGAGACGCTACCTTGGCTTGGTAAGACATGCTTCGATCCTCTGTATTCTTGTAAACGCGATCTAAGTAATATCAGCCGAGTTTTCGTTAATATTCAATATCTCCCACGTCATGCTCTATTTGTACAAGAGACGAAAACTATACGCCTACCTGGCACGCCATCCTGTATACAAAAAATAGTTATTTCAAACATATAGTTATAATTAAGGTACGGCTGATTTAGTAATATGAAAGTTTAATTTTTTTGAATCTTTAATTATTTCGAATGGTAAACAAATTGGACTACGATTTTTTTCTATAACGAATCTCATAATTTTAACTTGTGTAACGTTATCTTTTGTAAACATAATAACCTATGCAATTATTGAAGAATTAGTATCGTACAATAAACAACTTATACCATTTGTAAGAGATATCGACGGATTAGGAAATAAAACTAAATTTGTTTATGAAGATTTCTTAAAATCATGAGATTTATCGAAATCAATGCCGCTTTATCATATCCAAATGAAGCAAGTATTTTTGTCTATACTGATAGAGGGTAATAACGCACCCCAACCAATTAGTTACATTTTGCAACATTCGATGGCATACAAGGAGTGAGGCAATGTCGAGCCCCGAGCACAAACAGAAGATCTGGAAACTGATCAAGGATATCAAGGTGGGTATGCTGGTCACCAATGACCACGATATGCCCCGGGCACGCCCGATGCATCTGGTGCAGGAAGAGTACGACGGCACGCTCTGGTTCTTTACCCGGCGCAGCGCCGAGAAGGTTTTCGAGACTCAGCAAGACCATGACGTGTGCCTGAGTTTTTCCGACCAGGAAGACGGCGTGTACGTATCGCTGTCCGGCACCGCCAGCCTGAACGACAACCCGGATCTGATCGAGAAGTATTGGAATCCCTTCGTTGCCGCCTGGTTCCCTAAGGGCAAGGACGACCCGGACCTCACCCTGATGGAAATCAAGATCCACATGGGGGAACACTGGAAAGCGAACGAGAGCAAGGTCTACCAGCTCTACGAGATCGCCAAGGCCAATTTCAAGAAAAACGCCACGCCAGACATGGGCGAGAACGAGAAATTCGGCCACTGATCGGCATCGCCTTTTTCTAACCCACAACGCCAGCGGTCGCTGGCGTTGTGGTGTCCAAAGGCTTTCAAACGGGACTTAGTCGATACTGAGGCCACCGGCGCGATAGAACTGATGAACCTCGATCACCCGTCCTTCGGTCAAATGGCAATACTGACGCGTGGTACCCCCCTCGTCGCGAGCTTTCACTTCCCCGCCTTCACGCTGGCAGAAATCCTCGGCGATCTTCTGGGCCTGGGTATCCGGCTGGCCCGCAGTGGTACACCCTGCCAACAGCGCCAATGCGGCAATTGCTAATGCGATACGAACCATAACCCCTCCTGGGTGGGTCTCGATGAGCCGTCATGACGACCAACGTTACTGCGTGGAATCGGTGCCCATGGCGTCTGTTTCCTTCCCGGCTTCACTGTCGTTCTCTTCTTCGGCGCTCAGGGCGGTGAGGGTATCCGCATCGGCGATGTAGGCCTGCTCCTCGGCGCGATCAAAGAGGCACAGCTTCTGACCGCGCTCGCCGTTCATGTGGGCCTGGGGGTAGGTACCCGCGATCAACAAGGCCGTCATGCCCGCCTCGTCGCTGAACAGCACCGGCTCCCCGGCCGCCTCGGCATCCTCGAACTGGCTCAGCGCCAGGCACTGCTCGAGCACCGCCGCATCGTGTTCTGCCCAGGCATCGCTGGTAGAGGCGTGAACGCTGGGCAAGCCCACGAGCATCAAGGACAGAGCGGGAATGAGTAAGGGCTTCATGGTCGTCTCCTGAGGGGGGTGTTCTACAGGATAGACCAGCCCCTGTGTCGCTGCGTCGGCGCGATGCCGTACGCCTAGGGTGTCCCACCGTTCAGGCGCCACCGCTCAATAGAGATACACTGCCTCGAAGTGAGCCACAGGCTGGCCTTGAGCATCATCCAGGGTCAACGTCTCCCCTACGACCTCCCAGCGCGCTACGCGTTTCAACGCCTGGAGAAAATCCCGCTCGAGCGTCATCTGAGGGCTGGCACAGGCCATGCGGGTCGTGGCCAAGGCGCTAAAACTCAATTGGTTGTCCTTCAACGCATACCCACCCATCAGGTTGTTACACCCGGTCGAACCGGCCACCCGCGTTTCCTCCGCATGAAGCACCAAATACGCCTCGCGCGCTTGGTCACTGACCGTGGCGGGCTGCTCCCCGACGGTGACCAACTTCCAATAGGTGTTTTCCAGCGGCGCCTGAGGGGCGGTGTCGCGGGAAGAAGCATTGAGTGAGGTGCAGCCGTTAAGAACAAGTACGCTAGCGAATGAGGCTGAGATTAGATATTTTGCTTTCATTAAGGATACTCTCATTGGACTTGGCATGAGTCTAAGAAAACATATAAGTAAATGAATTACGATAAATTTTAATAGATAAATAAAAAAATAACATTAAGTATACCAAAACCTCGTTCTCATCACCTAATAGCCTACAGTGGTAGTACAAGTTGTCTTTACTCATGGGGGCACTCATCGACAGCTTCCATTCAGAAACATCGTTCAGTGTTTGTGATATAGAAAGCACTGAAACGAAGCCGCCGAAAGGAGTCGGAACGTTATAAGCCAACTATTAGCTCCTGTAGAGGTGCACTATAATATCGTTAGTTGAGAAATTACTTTCACTCCATGAAGAGATAATATTTCTTTCATCAAGCCAACTAATTAAATTTCGATTAATAAGAGTATTATTTAGCCTGGGTCTTTTAAATCCAACTTTAATATCTGAAAATGGTGTTTTTAGATTGGCCAAAACATGACGTACTTCGTCATCATTCATTAAAGAATGATATTTATTAAAAAGTGAAATTTGCACACCTGCTTCTGTAGAGTTAATTATTATAGATTGCGCAACACACGCATTAACCTTAGATACTTCATTATTCGCGTTATTAATAATTGGACCTATTAATGCTGATCGCTCAGGAATGGCTGATAGTTTTTCAAGGTCCATTAGTTCGACTATTCCTAACTTGGTTAATTCAGAAATATCTAGTTTAAGAAGTTCTTCTCGAAATTCATCATCAATTTTAAAAGCTTCTGGATCTTCAATATATGAATTAATGTTGACCGCGACAAATAGTATTTGTAGATCTCGATTGTCAGCTAAATTATTTAGGTTCTCTTGAGTAAAGTGTATTTTTTCTTCCTCTACCAGAATTCTAAGCTTTGATGATTCTAGACCTCCGGGTAGTTTTTTGAACGGATTAGGAAGAGCGTGAACATATTCTTTATAAGAAGTATCAGACAACGTACCAGCATTAATTAAGAACTGACGCAGCTTCAGCGAACCCGAATCGCATGGTATAGTATGTTGTAGTATAGCCATGCGGATAATATCTCTATCAAGATACTTAAGCAGAACATCCTTATCAAATACTTCAGATCTCATAAATTCAAGGCAGTTTATCCAATTTGGCTCAATAGAATTTATCTCAAAAACCATTAAGTATAGCTTTTCAGGTAAATCCTCTAAGTATGGCAATCGAGTTACTTGTCGTTCAAGAAACTCGCCAAGCTTTTCAATATCTAATTTATCTTGCTGAACTATGGCAAGAATAGCCGAAACATCCTCATTGGAGTTTTCTTTTAACGTTAAAAGAACTTTAGCCAAGTAGAGATCAATATCGCGCTCAACTCGTTGTAGTAAGGCTGCGTTATTTAATGAACGGATAGTAGTGTAATTTCTCTCACGCATAGGTTTGAGATCATCATTACCCAAAATCGATTTATAGATGAATTCCAAATTCAAGATTGTGAGCTTATAAAGCCCCTTCTCAAATATAACGCGTACAATCTCAGTGTGTTTTTTTATTGAGGCTAAATCTTGGATCTCAAAATTAAGACATACAAGTCGTTCAGATGCTAAATTAGGTAAATACTCTAAAATCTCCGAAAGATTAGCAGAAACGAACTCTGACAACTCATAAAAATCACCTGCAAGCGTTTTAAGCGAGTTTACAGGAAGATTCTCTATTAGCTGGGTAATGTGATTAATTTTTTTGGACTTACAATTGCAGCAGGTATAAAGCCTTTCCAAGCTTTATTTAACCCAACCAAGAGGTCTTTAACATTGAGGCCAATATTATAATAAGAGACGAAAAAATCATCACTCTTCTCAAATTGAAATGAAAGATACTCAAAGAGTTTTTGTATTTCTTTATAATAATTTTTTTGATCACTTAAAAGACTATCAACAATCTTGACATTTAAAACATAGCTTTGTCGAAAATCTTCTTCTCGCATTGCGGCAATAACTTCTTTTGGATTATCGATAGGAAAATCAGGTTCAGGAGTTATAAATGCACGTACCTGAATCAGAAACTTGTTGTCATTAGGAGACAAACGACCTGAATGAAAAAGTGAAGTAAATTGATAATAAGTATCGTCAAGATAGCCTTCTAGCAATAGAAAGCGAGCAAGTTCACCATTGTCTCCGAAGCTCTCGAAAATATGCATAATACTTTCCAAGTTCAAACGCAATATCTCGTTAAACTTAGCGGTGCGGAGTACTGTCAGCATAGATTTAAATTCGCGTATTTGTTGCAAGCTCTTATTCTTAATTTCTAACGTATTATTTTCGATCTCGTCCTTACGTTGCTGATAGGTTTTGTTAGAATCTACATCATTTTGTAGACTAGAAATATTGAACTGCTTTGAATGGCCTTGGGGGGTACGATAAGAAATATGTGAAGCTTCTAATAACTTTTCAAATTCCTTATGCGAGACCATTTGTTGGCAATCAATCCATACTCCATTGTTTAAGCTAATGCGTGAAATGTTCGGAGGCAGCATCTCAATTAAAGCCATAGCATAAATTTGACGTAATTCTTTCAAGTCCGATGGCGTTTGTTTTCAGCAGCACTATGTTTATCCTCAATCTTTAAAATTTTTTCTTTATAGATAGACTCACTATCTCTAATCAACTTATCTTTACGCTTCAGTATTTCAGCAAAAACTCCCTCGCCACGGTGTAATAATTCAAAATCTTTTGGATAAACATTTTTATAAATAAGAATAGCAAGCAGCTTATTTGGATCTAGTATATTCTCTCCATCAACTTCCAAATTAGCCACATAAATAGTGTATTCATTAAATATATTCTGAATCAACCGCAAGTCGTTTAGATATCTAGATACTTCTCTTATAAATTGCTGATCAAGACGTTGATCAAGTTCAAGCCTTTTTCCTTATTGTAATACCATATCAATTGAATTTGATGTATTTATAATCGGTATTACAGGAATGATAAATTCAAAAAACTTAGTTCGATCTGTGTTAATAAACATATCGTCACGTAGAGCATAAAGAAATCTGATATCACGATTAATACCTGAATTTTTATTTACAAGACTATTAATTTCACGCAGAGTAACGAAAATTTCAGGATTTTCGAACCGATCTATATCTTCAATTACAACTAAATCATAATCAGTTTCTTGAAAGAAATAAATTATTTCATCCAAGTGACGGTTTAGTATTGATGCTTGATCATCGCGCGCAGGTTTTAACTCAACGTCTTTCAATGAGATACCTTTTAGCGATAACCCAAAACTAGCAATATAAAAACGATGAAGCATAGTCCATAGAAATATTGCTGCAAGCGTAAAAGCTCCTAAGTTGAACCAATTACTAGTAGCAAATGGAGAGAAAAATGAACTACTTATAACGTTTTCACGCTGATCAAAAACGTACCATAGGCAAAGCATTCCAAGCATTATGTATAAAGATTTAAATATTGACCAAACACCTGGTGATTGAATTCTTTTAAATCGCGATAACGGAAGTTTATTCGCATTAGCACCATACAACATTTGCTGTAAGATGCTTCTCTCGATCTCTTGCCTGCTCATTTTTTCGCTGACTGAATCGGTTTCAGGAACGAATGCAGCAAGAGAAATATGTAACGCTGGCCGCTGATACTGTTTCAAGAAAGATTGGATAATACTACTCTTACCCGAGCCATAAGGTCCAGTTAAGGCAATATTAAAGACCTTATCGTTATTCGTCGCAAATGTAATCGCCTCCTTATATATATTTGACTTATCTGCATCATCTTTTGGTGCAAGATCAACAAACTTTGATTGTATGTTATCGGAGCGGTTTTTGCCTTCCAAATAAGAAGCTATTCTTTGAAGGTTATTTATAAGCCGATATAACATTAAGGAAATATAATTTTTCAAGTGATTAGTCAACTCAGCTTTTAAAGAAAATTAAATTAAAATACCTACTTGTATAATGGTCACTTCTTCTAAAAAATGTTACTAAATATAACTTACGCCCATATTTTTATTTCGACCAAATTTTAGAAATTAAAAGCTACTCACCTTGATCACCTTTTAGCACCTTTTAGCACCTTTTAGCACCTTTTAGCACCTTTTAGCACCTTTTAGCACCT
>NZ_JAMZBC010000143.1 GCF_024158715.1 Halomonas sp. 707D7
ATGCTCCTCGGCTACCGCCGATATCTTGATCACCCCGCGGCCCAGGTTGCCGTTCATCACGGTCAGGCCGCCAGTCGGGGCGAAGGGCGTGGCCACCGGGCGCAGCACCTCTTCATCGAGACTTTGTTCCGGACCTTCGCGCCACACGAGCTTGCCATCTTCCAGAAACGGCTCCTGGGTGTAGGCGGTGAGATCCGTGCCGAACACGGTGGGAATGTCGCCGTGCAGAAGGCCCGCGCCCAGAAGCTCGCGGAACAGGTAGCTCATGCCGCCGGCGGCCTGGAAGTGGTTGATGTCCGCCTGGCCGTTGGGGTAGACCTTCATCACGCTCGGCGTGACCGCCGAGAGTTCGGTGAAGTCGTCCCAGGTCAGCGTGATGCCCGCGGCGGCGGCCATGGCGATCAGGTGCAGGGTGTGGTTGGTGGAGCCGCCGGAGGCGAGAAGCCCGACCACGGCGTTGACGATGGCGCGCTCGTCGATCTGCTTGTAGAACGGGCGGTACTCGCCGCCGGCCTCGGTGTTGCGGATCGCCTGCTCGGTGGCGAAGCGCGTCAGCGCCTCGCGCATCTCGGTGCCCGGGTTGACGAAGGAGGTGCCCGGCAGGTGCAGGCCCATCACTTCCATCATCAGCTGGTTGGAGTTGGCGGTGCCGTAGAAGGTGCAGGTGCCGGGGCTGTGGTAGGACTCCGACTCCGCCTCCAGCAGCTCCCTGCGTCCGACCTTGCCCTCGGCGAAGAGCTGGCGTACCCGCGCCTTCTCCTTGTTGGGCAAGCCCGCCGGCATCGGGCCCGCCGGCACGAACATCGCCGGCAGGTGGCCGAAACGGGCAGCACCGATGAACAGCCCCGGCACGATCTTGTCGCACACGCCGAGATACAGCGCGGCGTCGAACATGTTGTGGGAAAGCCCCACGGCGGTCGCCATGGCGATCACGTCGCGAGAGAACAGCGAAAGCTCCATGCCCGGCTGGCCCTGGGTCACGCCGTCGCACATCGCCGGCACGCCGCCGGCGAACTGGGCGGTGGAGCCCATGGCGCGGGCCGCCTCGCGAATGGTGGTCGGGAAGGTCTCGAAGGGCTGGTGCGCCGAGAGCATGTCGTTGTAGGCCGAGATGATCCCCAGGTTGGCGCTGTTCATCAGCTTCAGCGTGTCCTTCTCCGCCGGGCTGCAGGCGGCGAAGCCGTGGGCGAGGTTGCCGCAGGCGAGCTCGGCGCGATGCACGCCGCGCCGGTGCTGGTCAGTCATGCGCTGCTCGTAGAGCGCCCGGCGCTCTTTCGAGCGCTCGGCGATGCGCGCGGTCACGTTGGCAACGGTGGCGTTCAGGGGCGTGGCGTTCAAGCTCGACATGGGAACCTCGGCTAGCTGTATCGGTGCGAATATGTGGTTATTTTACATTCCTGGGGGCAAGTTTAGGGGCGACATACGCCGCTTGGAACCTTTTTGTTTTGTTTATTACTCAATCTCGCCGGGCGCGGGCCCGGCGAACGTCTTCCAGTATGGGCCACGGGCTAGCCGTTCGCCCGGTTATCTTCCTGCTCCTCCACCTCGTCACGCTTGATGGAAAAGAACAGCGCGTAGAACACCGGCACGGCGATCAGCGTGAGGAGCGAGGCGAAGGCCAGGCCGCCCATGATGGTGATCGCCATGCTGTTGAAGAAGGCGTCCCAGAGCAGCGGAATCATCCCCAGAATGGTGGTGCCGGCGGCCAGGAACACCGGACGCAGGCGGCTCACGCTTGCCTGGACGAGCGCGGTGAAGCGCGGCGTGCCCTCGTCGATCTGGGCATCGATCTCGTCGACCAGCACGATGGCGTTCTTCATCAGCATGCCCGAAAGGCTCAGCATGCCCAGAAGTGCCGTGAACGAGAAGGGCAGGCCGGTGAGCAGAAGCCCGATCACCACCCCGCACACCGACATCGGCACCACCAGCCAGACGATCAGGGGCTGGCGGAGCTTGCCGAACAGCAGAATCGAGGTCAGCACCATGATCAGAAAGCTCATCGGCAGCTGCTGACCCAGCGAGGCCTGGGCATCCCCCGAATCCTCGTGCTCGCCGCCCCACTCGAGCCGGTAGCCCGGCGGAAGCTCGATCGCCTCGATCTCGGCACGAATCTCATCGAAGGCCTGGGCGGCGGTGTAGCTCTCGCCGGGCTCGGCGCCCACGGTCAGGGTGCGTACCCGGTTGCGCCGCTTTATCAGCGCCTCCTCGCTTCGCGTCTCGAAGGCTTCCACCACCTGGCTGATGGGCACGAAGCGCTGCTGCGACTCGCTGTAGATCTGGCGATCGCTCAGGCGTGTCACGTCGTCACGCTCGGCGTCGGGGGCGCGGGCAGTGATGGGAATCAGGTGCTCGCCTTCACGATAGGTCCCCGCGCGCACGCCGGAGGAGGCGAAGGCCAGGGTCTGGGCGATATCCTCGCGGGTGACGCCGGCGATGCGCGCGCGCTGCTCGTTGATCACCGGCGCGACGACGAGTTCGCGCTGGCGCCAGTCGATGCGCTCGTCGATCAGGAAAGGATTGGCGGCCATGCGCCGCTGGGCCTCGGCGGCGAGCTCGCGCAGCACCGCAGGCGATGGCCCCTGGAAGCGCGCCTCGATGTCGGCGCCGTCGCCGGGGCCGAACTGCAGCCGTTGGGTGCGCACCTGGGCATTCGGGTAGCGCTCGCTGAGTTCCTGGTAGAAGGTGCGGTCGAGCGTCGGGATGGCGTCGAGCTCGTCGGTGCGAATGATGAACTGCGCGTAGGCACTGTTGGGCTGCTCCGGCGAGTAGGTGAGCATGAAGCGCGTCGCGCCCCGGCCGACGAAGCTTGCCACCGACACCACGCCGTCGTGCTCGCGCAGGTACGCATCGATCTCCTCGACGTCACGCAGGGTGGCGCGAATGTCCGTACCCTGGGGGAGCTCGTAGTTGACGAAGAAGATCGGCGTGCTCGAATCCGGAAAGAACGACTGCGGCACCAGCGTGAAGGCCCACATGCAGACTCCGGTGATCACCACCAGGGCCGCCACGGTGAGCATGCGAATGCGCAGCGCCCCGAGCAGCAGCTTGCGGTAGATCCGGTAGACGAGGCCGCCGTAGCCGTCCTCCTTTCGATCATCGCCGTCGCGCTCGGTGTTTTCGCTCTCGCGTTCGCTCTCTTCCTTGTCCTCCCCGTCCTCCTCGCCTTTCTTGCGCAGCAGGTAGTAGCCGAATAGCGGCGTGACGGTTAGCGCCAGCAGCCAGCTCAGCATCAGTGACACCAGGATCACCACGAACAGCGAGAACATGAACTCGCCGGTCACGTCATCGGAAAGCCCGATGCCGGCAAACGCCATGATGCCGATCAGCGTGGCACCGAACAGCGGCATCTGGGCGCGCTTGGCCGCCGCACTCGCCGCGCGCTTGGCCTTCTGGCCGTCTCGAATGTTGGTCACCATGCCCTCGGCGACCACGATGGAGTTGTCGACCAGCATGCCCATGGCGATGATCAGCGCGCCGAGCGAAATACGCTCCATCTCGATGTTGAAAAGCCCCATCACGAACAGCGTGCCCAGCACCGTGAGCAGCAGGGTGCTGCCCACCACCACGCCGATCTTCCAGCCCATGATCAGGCACAGCACGCCGATCACGATCGCCACCGACATCGCCAGGTTGATCAGGAAGTCGTTGATCGCGTCGTTCACCACGTTGTGCTGCTCGTAGAGCGGGTGCAGCTCGACGCCGAGCGGAATGCGGCTTTGAAGCTCGTCCATCCGCGCCTCGACCGCCTCGCCGATCTCGATGATGTTGGCCGTGGCGACCCCGGCGATGCCCAGCGTGAAGGCAGACTCGCCGTTGTAGAGCACCGCGTGGTCGGGGATCTCGGTGGGGGCGCGGTAGACGGTGGCGATGTCCGCGAGCGCCACCTGCTCGGTGGTGCCGGGGCGGCCGATGCGGATCGACTCCAGAAGCGATGTGCTGTCGATGCTGGCGCGCGCCACGATGCGTACCTGGCGGTCGCCCACCCGCAGGGCCCCGGCGTCCTCCACCGCGTTCTCGGTCTGGATGGTGTTGATCACCTGGTCGATGGGGATGCCCAGCGTCGTCAGGCGCTCGTTGGCGATATCGATGTAGATGCTCTCCTCGCGCTCGCCAGCGGAGGTGACCCGCGCCACTCCGGGCACCGCCAGCAGCTCACGCTGCAGGAAGGTGGAGATGTCACGGATCTCGCGGGTGGTGAAGCCCTCGGCGGTCACCGCGTAGAAGAGTCCGTACACCTCGCCGAAGTCGTCGTTGACCTGGGAGCCGGCCACCCCCTGGGGCAGGTCCGCCTGGGCGTCGTTGACCTTGCGGCGCAGCTCGTCCCAGATCTGGGGCAGCTCGTCGCTGCCGTAGGTATCCGCGATCTCGACCTGGATCTCCGAGCGCCCGGGCAGCGACTTGGAATCCAGCACGTCGATCTGGGGCATCTCCTGAATCGCCCGCTCCAGGCGCTCGGTGACTTCCTCCTCGACCTCCTCGGCGGTGGCGCCGGGGTAGGGCGTGTTGACGATGGCGTAGGGAATGGTGAACGAGGGGTCCTCGAGCTTGCCGACGGTGTTGAACCCCCAGAGGCCGCCGAGCAGGCAGATCACCACGATCAGCCAGGTATTGATCGGCTTCTCGATCGAACGTTTGGCGATATCCATTGAGCCCCCTACAGCGCAGCGTCGAGCGGCTTGACGCGCATGCCGTCGCGCAGCCGGTGGGCGCCGGCGGCCACCACCTGGGCGCCGGCCTCGATACCTGCGGTGATCAGGACGCGATCTTCCAGCGTCTCGCCCACACTCACCGTGCGCGGGGTGACCACGCCGTCCTCCGGGTCGAACACCCAGACCCGGAAATCGCCCGCCTCGTCGTTGTCCAGAGCGCTGGCCGGCAGGGTGATCAGCGGGGTATCGACGGTCTCCTCGAGCTCGAGATGGACCGTGGCCGTGGTGCCGGGCAGGGCGATCAGCGCGGCCTCGTTCGCCGGCGCGAACTCGACCTCGTAGGTCTGGGCGACCTCGTCGGGTTCGGTGGCGTGCTCGCGGTACGCAAGCGGTATGCGCTCGCCGGGGAGCGTGGCGATCTCGGCCTCGGCGCGAAAGCGCCGCCCGCCGTCGAGGTGCTGCATCACGGCCTGGGGCACGTTGAAGCGGATGCGCAGCTCCGAGATGTCCTGGATACGCACCACTTCGGTGTTGGGCGGCACCGTGGTGTAGTTCTCCACCAGACGTCTTGCGATCAGCGCGTCGAAGGGGGCGACGAGGGTCGTGTAGGCGAGCTCCTGGCGGGCGCTGTCGAGCTGGGTGTCGGCGCGGTTGAACTCCGCCACGGCGGTGTCCAGCGCGGCCTGGGAGGCCGCGCCCTGGGCGCGCAGGGTACGCTGACGCTCCAGGTTGCGCCGCGCCTGCTCGTGATCCGCCTCGGCGGCGCGCACCTGGAGCCGGTAGTCGGTCTGGTCGAGCCGGGCGATCAGCTCGCCTTCGCCGATCACCGCACCCTGGATCGCGGGAAACTCGTCGATGCGCCCGCCGACCTGAAAGGCGTAGTCGACGGTGCTGCGCGCCTCCACCCGGCCGACGAAGCGGCGCCCGGGGTAGACCGACGGCTGCGTCGCCTCGACCAGCTTGACCACCTGGGCGGGCGGATCCTGGGGTTCTTCGTCATCCCCGCAGCCAGCGAGCACCAGCGGCACCATCAAGGCGAATATCCATGCGAAAACCGGCCTCATCCAAGCCTCCCTGCTTGTGAATCGACGCTGTCGAGTAAAGCGTGTCGTTATAGAAGCTACCTACTATAGTAGGTAGCCGGGAATGTGACGAACAGTCGTTTAAAATCGCCCGGGGTCGCCTCGCAATCGCCGCGCGCCGAGACCTCGCCCGGGCAGACAAGGAGCATCGATGTACAAGGGACGTAACCCGCGCCGCCTTCTCGGCCTGGCCTGCGCGGTTTTTCTGAGCGGCTGCGCCGTGGGGCCGGACTATCAGCGCCCGGCGCTCGCGCTGCCGGACACCTTGCCCGCCCAGGTCACGCTCAGCGGCGCCGAGCGCCAGGCCTGGCGCCACTGGTGGCGCCAGTTCCAGGACCCGCATCTCGATGCCCTGGTCGAGCGCGCCACCGACGACAACCTGGAGCTCGCCGTGCAGTTCGGGCGCATTCGTCAGGCGCGTGCCCAGCTCGGTTTCGCCGACGCCGAGCGCTACCCGAGCATCGGCTACCAGCTCGAGGCCAACCGCGAACGCACCCCGGGCGCGTCGATTCCCATCGACATCGATCCGGTACAGGACCTGCTCACCTCGACCAACGACCAGTTCTCGCTGGCGGGCAGCCTCGAGTACGAGCTGGACCTGTGGGGGCGGCTCGCTCGTCAGCGCGAGGCGGCGCTGGCCACCTTCAACGAAAGCGTGTTCGCCCGGGACGCCGCCGAGATCGGCGTGATCGCCGACGTGGTCACCACCTATTTCGATCTCAAGAGCGCCGAGGCCCAGCAGCGCATCCTCGAACAGACCGAGACCACCTACCAGGAAACCTACCGCCTGCAGAAGCTGCGTTTCGACGTCGGCGACATCAGCGAGCTCGCCTTTCGCCAAGCCGAGGCCGAGTGGCGCGGGGTGAAAAGCGAGCTGCCCCAGGTCACCCGCCAGGTGCAAACCCTCAAGGGGGCGCTGGCGATATTGGTCGGCATGACCCCGCGCGAGCTGATGGCGACCCTCGACTACGGCGATACCGCCCTCACCGAGATCGCCGAGCCCCGTCGCCTGCCGGGCCTTCTACCCTCGGAGCTCCTGCAGCGCCGCCCGGACGTTCGCGCCGCCGAGGCGACGCTGATCGCCGCCAACGCCCAGGTGGGCGTGGCCGAGGCAGCGCGGCTGCCGTCGCTCAACCTCAACGCCTCGATCGCCAGTGTCGCCGCGAACTCGAGCGACCTGTTCACCGACAACGCCCGCGCCTGGGGGCTGGGCGCCTCGATCGTCGGCCCGCTGCTGGACTTCGGTCGCACCCGCGCCAACGTCGAAAGCGCCCAGGCCCAGGTGGAGCAGGCCGAGGCCCAGTACCGGCTGACGGTGCTCACCGCCTTCAACGAAGTGCGCGATGCGCTCAACAACTACACCCTGAGCGAGCAGCGCATCGAGGCCGTGGAGGCGCAGCTTGCGGCGATCGAGCGGGCGCGCGACCTGGCCGTGCTGACCTACGACCAGGGCCAGAGCAGCATGCTCGAGCGCCTGGATGCCGAACGCTCGCTGCTCTCCGCCCGCCTCGACCGGGCCGCGGTACAAAACGAGCGGCTGACGGCGCTGGCGACCCTGTTCAAGGCGCTGGGCGGCGGCTGGGAGGAGCGCGCAGTGGCGGCGCGCTAGCAGCGCAAGGCGGCGAAATCGCGCAGCCGAGAGCCAAGCCGGTAAAGCTCTGTTACTATCCGAAGCTACTTAACAAAGCTACTTAACCGCTTGTTTTCCCGCTGCCCGCCGGAGCCGCCATGCACGACGTCATCGCTCGCATCGAACCCGTCGATTTCCGGATGGGAAAGCGGGCGCAAGCCTACCTCGATACCCTCACCAAACCCCAGGGCAGCCTGGGCCGCCTCGAGGCGCTGGCCGTCTCGCTGTGCCAGATCGGCCATACCCTGGCGCCCCGGGTCGACCCGCCCGGCGTGATCGTCTTCGCCGCGGACCACGGCGTGGCCGAGGAGGGCGTCTCCGCCTTTCCCCAGGAAGTGACCGCGCAGATGGTGGCCAACTTCGCCCGCGGCGGTGCGGCGATCAACGCCTTCGCGCGTCAAGTCGGCGCGCGCATGGAAGTGGTCGACGTGGGCGTGGCAGGCGGGGTTCGCGCCCCCGGCGTGATCGATGCCAAGGTGCGCGCCGGCACGCGCAATTTCCTGCAGGAAGACGCCATGACCGAGGCCGAGACGCTGCAGGCGATGCGCGTCGGCGCCCAGGCCGTCGAGCGCGCGCGCGCCGCAGGCTGTCACAGCGTGATCCTCGGTGAGATGGGCATCGCCAACACCAC
>NZ_JAMZBC010000144.1 GCF_024158715.1 Halomonas sp. 707D7
GTGACGTTCACCACCTGGCTACGGCTTTCCCCCGCCGGCACGTCGATGGCCCGGACATCCAGGCGCGCGCCGGCGATGCCCGTCGCGCTCAGCCGAAAGCGGTGCGCGGAGGTGTCGAGGTTACGTACCGTCAGGCGGTAGACGTTGCGAATCTCGCCGGCGTCGGTGGTGGTGTAGAGCGACGCCCTCGGGCGCTCCACCTCGAAGCCGATCGGCACCCGCTCGCCGAGCAGCACGACGAGGGCGACCAGCACCACCGCGAGTGCCCCGAGATAGCCCAGAAGGCGCGGACGAAGGCGCCGGCCGGCCCGGCCCTCGAGACGGCTCTGGGTGGTGTAGCCGACCAATCCCGTGGGGCGGTCGAGCCGGGTCATCACCGCGTCGCAGGCGTCCACGCAGGCGCCGCACTGCAGGCAGGCGTACTGCAGCCCGTCGCGGATGTCGATGCCGGTGGGGCAGACCTGCACGCATACCTGGCAATCGACGCAGTCGCCGGTCGCATCATCGCGCGGCTCGCCGCGGGCCGCGTCATAGGCGACGATCAGCGTGTCGCGCTCGTACATCACCGCCTGGAAACGCGCGTAGGGGCACATGTAGAGGCATACCTGCTCGCGCAGCCATCCGGCGTTGAGGTAGGTGAACAGGGTGAAGAACCCGACCCAGAAAAGCGCCCAGCCGCCGACCTCGAGCGTGACCAGATCGACGAGCAGGGTCTCGATCGGCGTGAAGTAGCCCACCACGGTGACGGCAGTGCCCAGCGCCATGGCAAGCCAGAGGGCGTGCTTGAGCACCTTGCGCAGGCGATGGGCGGCGGTCGGGTTGCGGTCGCGGCGCAGGCGTCGGTGGCGCGCGCCTTCCAGGCGGTGCTCCACCCACATGAAGGCGAAGCTCCACACGCTCTGGGGGCAGGTGTAGCCGCACCACACCCGCCCCGCCAGAGCGGTGACGGCGAACAGCCCGAAGGCGGCGGCGATGAACGCAAGCGCCAGCACGACGAACTCCTGCGGGTGGAAAGTGGCGCCGAACAGGTGGAATTCGCGCCCGGCGATGTCCAGCCAGACCAGCGCCTGGCCCCGCCAGGAGAGCCACGGCAGCAGCAGGAACGCCGTCATCAAGACGCCGTTCAGGACCCGACGCAGGCGCTGGAAGCGCCCCTTGCTCTCGCGCACGTAGAGCCGCCCGCGCGGTGGCGCGGTGGCAGAGGGCGTGATGTCCTGGGCGGGTATCGGCTGCATCGGCTCCGGGTCGTCTCACAAGGGGTGTGGGCTAGCATAGCAACGATCGCGCCGGGCTTCGTTGCCTCGGGTTACGTCAGAAGCCGCTCACTCGACGCTCGGCGCTTCGCCCGGCGAGCGCAGGCGCAGGCTGTAGACGTAGGCGGCCACCAGGTGCACGCGCTGCTCGCCGATGAACGGCGCCTGGGGCGGCATGTGGCCGCGGCGCCCTTCGGCCAGCGTCTGGTGGATCGCGTCTGCCACGCTCTGCCCGGGCGCCCGGTAGAGCCAGATGTCGTTGGTCAGGTTCGGCGCGCCGAGCGCCTGGTTGCCGGTGCCGTCCGCGCCGTGGCAGGCCACGCAGAAACGGGCGAAGTGTTCACCGCCACGCGTGGCGAGATCAATCTCGTGGTCGCGCCCGGCGAGCGCCAGCACGTGCTGGGTGAGTGCCTCGAGGGTCTCGTCACCGAGCTGCGCCCAGGCGGGCATCACGCCGCGCCGGCCTTCGGCGATCGAGGTGACGAGCGCCTCGGGATCGCCGCCGTAGAGCCAGTCGTCGTCGGTCAGGTCGGGAAAGCCGTCGCCGCCCTGGGCGCCCGCGCCGTGGCACATGGCGCAGTTATTGGCGAAGATGCGCCCGGCGATCTGCATCGCCGCCTCGTCCCGGGCGAGCTCGGGAATCGGCACGTCCTGGTAGCGGGCGAAGATCGGCCCGAAGCGCTCGTCGGCCCTGGCCATCTCCTCTTCCCACTGGGCCTCCTGGGTCCAGCCCAGCAAGCCCCGAAAGTTGCCGAGCCCCGGGTAGAGCAGCAGGTACGCCAGGGCGAAGACCACGGTGGCCACGAACAGGTAGAACCACCACCTCGGCAGCGGGTGGTCGTACTCCTCGATGCCGTCGGCCCCGGTATCGGCGGGCGCGTCCTGGCTCGCGCCGGGGGCGCGCCCGTCGTTGGCCACCACGATCCACACCACGAGCCCGAGCGTGGTCAGCGTCAGCACGATGATCCAGGCGCTCCAGAAACCGGGCAGGGCGTCGTCCCACAGCGCGCTCATGGACGCTCCCCGGGCTCGTCCTGACGGGCATCGCGCTCATCGTCGGCGAAGGGCAGGTTGGCCGCCTCGTCGAAGGCCTCCCGGCGGCGTCGCGAGTAGGCCCAGACGACGATGCCGAGAAACGCGAGCAGCAGGATCAGCGTGATCACGCCGCGCAAGGTGCCGCTATCCATCAGCGCGCGCCCTCCAGCACCGTGCCGAGCTGCTGCAGGTAGGCGATCAGGGCGTCGATCTCGGGTACGCCTTCGACCTCGGCCCGGGCGGCGGCGATCTCCTCCTCGGAGTAGGGCACGCCCAGGCGCTTCAAGGCGCGCATCTTGGCCGGCGTCGCGCGGCCGTCGAGGGTGCGCTCGAACAGCCACGGGTAGGCGGGCATGATCGACTCCGGCACCACGTCGCGCGGGTCGTACATGTGCCGGCGATGCCACTCGTCGTTGTAGCGCCCGCCCACCCGGGCGAGATCCGGTCCGGTCCGCTTGGAGCCCCACAGGAAGTTGTGCTCGTAAAGCCCTTCGCCGGCCACGTTGTAGTGGCCATAGCGCTCGGTTTCGGCGCGAAACGGGCGAATCATCTGCGAGTGGCAGCCCACGCAGCCTTCGCGGCGGTAGATGTCACGCCCTTCGAGCTCCAGGGCGGTGAGCGGCCTGAGGCCTTCCACGGGCTCGGTGGTGTCCTTCTGGAAGAACAGCGGCACGATCTCGGCAAGCCCGCCGAAGCTGATCGCCACCAGGATCAGCGCGCCCAGAAGGCCGGTGTTCTTCTCGACCAGCTCATGCTTCATGGCGGTCTCCGACGGGCTCGAGCGCGCGCTCTGGCGTCTTCTGGCGCTCGAGGGTGCGGTAGACGTTGTAGGCCATCACCAGCATGCCCGCCAGAAACAGCGCGCCGCCCAGAAGGCGCACCACGTAGCCCGGATGGCTCGCCTCGACGGCGTCGACGAAGCGATACATCAAGGTGCCGTCGGCGTTGATCGCCCGCCACATCAGCCCCTGCACGACCCCGTTGACCCACATCGCGGTGATGTAGAGCACCGTGCCGACGGTGGCGAGCCAGAAGTGCAGCGAGACGAGCGCGGTGGAGTGCATTCGGGTGCGCCCGTAGAGGCGCGGAATCATGTGGTAGAGCGAACCGATGGTGATCATCGCCACCCAGCCGAGCGCCCCGGAATGGACGTGACCGATGGTCCAGTCGGTGTAGTGGGAGAAGGCGTTGACGGTCTTGATCGCCATCATCGGCCCCTCGAAGGTCGCCATGCCGTAGAAGGTGAGCGCGGTGACCAGAAAGCGCAGGATCGGGTCGGTACGAAGTTTATGCCAGGCCCCGGAGAGCGTCATGATGCCGTTGATCATGCCGCCCCAGGAGGGCAGCAGCAGGATGATCGACATCACCATGCCCAGCGACTGGGCCCAGCTCGGCAGCGCCGTGTAGTGCAGGTGGTGGGGCCCGGCCCACATGTAGATCATGATCAGCGCCCAGAAGTGGACGATCGACAGCCGGTAGGAGTAGATCGGCCGCTCGGCCTGCTTGGGCACGAAGTAGTACATCATGCCCAGAAACCCGGCGGTGAGGAAAAAGCCCACCGCGTTGTGGCCGTACCACCACTGCACCATGGCGTCCACCGCGCCGGCGTAGAGCGAGATGGAGTACATCGGCGTGACCGGAAGGGCGGCGTTGTTGACGATGTGCAGCACCGCCACGGTCAGGATGAACGCGGCGTAGAACCAGTTGGCGACATAGATGTGCGAGGTGGCGCGCCGCTTGAGCGTCATCAGAAACACAATGGCGTAACTTATCCACACCACCGCCAGCAGGAGGCTGATCGGCCACTCGAGCTCGGCGTACTCCTTGGTGGTGGTGTGGCCAAGCGGCAGCGACACCAGTGCCGAGACGATCACCGCCTGCCAGCCCCAGAAGGTGAAGGCGGCGAGGCGGTCGCTGTAGAGTCGTGTCTGGCAGGTGCGCTGCACCACGTAGTAGGAGGTGGCAAACAGCGCCGAGCCGCCGAAGGCGAAGATCACGAGGTTGGTGTGCAAGGGCCGCAGCCGGCCGAAGCTCGTCCAGGGAAGCCCCAGGTTGAGCTCCGGCCAGACCAACTGGGCGGCAAGCCATAGCCCCACCGACATGCCGACGATGCCCCACACCACGGTCATCAGCGCGAACTGGCGCACCACGGTGTAGTTATAGGCGGGAAGGTTTGACAAGGTCGTCTCCATGACGCGGTGATCGAGGGCGGCACCGGGGGCGGCCCTGGGCGAGTCTAGCCTAGCACGGTGCCAAGCTGAATAGCCTGTGGCAGGAAACCGCGCCATGCTTTGTGACACGCGCTTTGTGACAGTTTTGATTGACGCGACGGAGCTGTTGCGGCATTCTGCGTCGGCGCTCGGGCAGTGGATCGTGCGAAGGCGGCAACACGCTAATTTGAATCAAAAATTCAACGAGCGTATTGACACCCGGACCGAACCCTGTAGAATGCAGCGCCACGTGACCAGCGGGTGGTTAGCTCAGTTGGGAGAGCACCAGCCTTACAAGCTGGGGGTCACTGGTTCGAACCCAGTACCACCCACCATGCAATGGGTTGGACACGTGTCAGCAGTAACCGTGAATGTAGTGGACCGGTAGTTCAGTTGGTTAGAATGCCGGCCTGTCACGCCGGAGGTCGCGAGTTCGAGTCTCGTCCGGTCCGCCATTATCACGTTTGTTGCCCCGTATCGTCGCCATGTGGACCGGTAGTTCAGTTGGTTAGAATGCCGGCCTGTCACGCCGGAGGTCGCGAGTTCGAGTCTCGTCCGGTCCGCCACGATGATACACAATGACCCAGCATCTTCGATGCGGTCACCGGGTGGTTAGCTCAGTTGGGAGAGCACCAGCCTTACAAGCTGGGGGTCACTGGTTCGAACCCAGTACCACCCACCATTTGAAAGCGCCTGAACCGCGATCAAGTGGTCGATTCTAGAGTGGACCGGTAGTTCAGTCGGTTAGAATGCCGGCCTGTCACGCCGGAGGTCGCGAGTTCGAGTCTCGTCCGGTCCGCCATCGATTTTCCTTCCTGCAGTATCTTCCCTCTATTTATATATCCATCTTCTTCGAGCCCTCTTCGCTCGAATGTCTTGCGTTGTTTTCGATCGTGCACGCGAAAACCCCGAGCCTTCGCCCAGGGCTTTGTCGACGTACCTGATGCTCAGCCGATGACCGCAACGCCGGCCTTGGCGATCTGCACGTCCTGTTCGGGCTTGACGCCGGAAACGCCGACGGCGCCGATCACCTGGCCCTCCACCATGACCGGGACCCCGCCGGTGAGCATGCCCGTGAGCGGTGCCGATACGAACGCCGTGCGCCCGCCGTTGATCATGTCTTCGAACACCTGAGTCTCCTTGCGCCCGACGGCGGCATTGCGCGCCTTGTGGGTGGCCACCTCGGCACTGAAGGGCGCGGCGCCGTCGAGACGGCGAAGGCCGAGCAAGTGGCCGCCATCGTCGGCCACGGCGATGGTGACCGCCCATTGCTGGCGCCCGGCCTCCTGCTGCGCGGCGTCGAGCATGGCGATCACATCGGTGTGGCTCAGTATGGCTTTGGTTTTCATCGTGGTTTCCTTGTGTCGTTGTCGTTGTCGTTGTCGTTGTGTCGTTGCCTGGTGCCGGTAAATGCTTCAGCCGATCGCAGCGTCGACGATTTCCACCCAGTGGCGCACGGCGGTGCGCCGGGCGCTCGCCAGGTGGGTCTGGCAGCCGATGTTGGCGGTGACGATCATCTCGGGGGCGCCGGCCTCCAGCGCATCGAGCTTGTTGTCGCGAAGCTGCGTGGCGATTGCCGGCTGGGTGATCGAGTAGGTACCCGCCGAGCCGCAGCACAGGTGCGCGTCCTGAACCGGGCTCAATTCGAAGCCGAGCCGGGTCAGTACGCCCTCGACCGCGCCGCCGAGTTTCTGGGCGTGTTGCAGGGTGCACGGGCAGTGAAACGCCAGGCGCTTGTGCGCGTTCACGCCCAGTGACTCAAGCGGCTCCTCGCGCAGGATCTCGACGATGTCCTTCGCCAGGGCGCTGACGCGTCTGGCCTTCTCGGCGTAGGCCGGGTCGTCCTCGAGCATCTCGGCGTACTCCTTGACGAAGGCGCCGCAGCCGCTGGCGGTCTGCACGATCGCTTCCACGCCGCGTTCGACATGCGGCCACCAGGCGTCGATATTGGCGCGCATTCGCGCCCGGCCCGCTTCCTGAGCATTGAGATGGAAGTCGATCGCCCCGCAACAGCCGGCCTCGAACGCTGGCGTGAGGCCAATGCCGAGCCGATCCAGAAGCCTAGCCGTGGCGGCGTTGGTGTTCGGCGAGAGCCCGGGCTGCACGCAGCCTTCCAGCATCAGCATCTGACGGGGGTGGCGGGTAGTGGGGCGATGGCCTGCTCCCACCGGCGCCGGGGGCATCTTGCTCTTGAGCCTGGCGGGTACCAGAGGCTTGAAGGTCTGGCCCAGCTTCAAGAGTGCCTGAAAGCGCTTGGGGTCGACCATCATCTTGCGCAAGGCGAAGCGTTCGGCGCGCTCGGCGGCCGAGCGGGGCACCCGGCGCTCGATCTCCGCCCGGCCGATGTTCAGAAGCTTGTGGTACTCGACGCCGGAGGGGCAGGTGGTTTCGCAGTTCTGGCAGGTCAGGCAGCGGTCGAGGTGCAGCCGCGTCTCCTCGGTCACCTCGGTGTCGTTATCGTCACTTTCCAGAAGCTCTTTCATCAGGTAGATGCGCCCGCGAGGACCGTCGCGCTCGTCACCCAGCAGTTGATAGGTGGGGCAGGTGGCGTTGCAGAAGCCGCAGTGCACGCAGGTGCGCAGGATGCGCTCGGCTTCCTGGATATGCGGCTTCTGGCGGTCGGCGTCGGTAAAGTGCGTCTGCATGAAAAGCTCTCCTTAAAGCCCCGCGTAGAGCCGGCCCGGGTTGAAGATGCCGTGGGTGTCGAGCTCGGCCTTGAGCCGCTTGTGATACTTCTCGAGCACGGGGTCGAGCGGCGTGAAGGGCGACTCTGCACCGCCGCGAGCGGCGGGCGTGAAGCAGGTGGCGTGGCCGCCAACCTTCTGGCAGGCGCGGCGCAGCGCCTCGCCGTCCCGGGTCTTGATCCAGCGCTGGCTGCCCGCCCAGTCGTAGAGGGTCGCCAGGCCAACGTCGGGCGAAAGCGGCGGCGTGTTCGGCGCCAGCGAAGCACGCCACAGCGTCTCGCCATCGTCGAGGGTGAAGAAATCGAGGCGATGATCGCGCAGCGCCTCCCAGAACGCGGCCTCGAGCGGCTCGCCGCCCAGGCGCTCCCGGGTCGCCTTCACCGAGCTTTCGCCGCCTTCCAGGCGCAGGTGCAGGGCATTTTCGTGCCAGGCGGCGGCGGTGATCGGCAGCGGCTCGCGGCCGAGCGTGGCCAGCAGTGAAAGCGCCTTGTCGATGGCGATGTCGTCCAGGCGCAGGCTGTGAGTCGCGGCGGGCTTGGGCAGCACCTTGAAGGAGATGTCGGCGAGCACGCCAAGCGTGCCCTGGGCGCCGACCATCAGTCGCGAGACGTCGTAGCCGGCGACGTTCTTCATCACCTCGCCGCCGAAGCGCAGGCGCTTGCCCTCCTGGGTGATCACGCGGGTGCCCAGCACGAAATCCCGCGTAGCACCCGCCCAGGGGC
>NZ_JAMZBC010000145.1 GCF_024158715.1 Halomonas sp. 707D7
CCACTTCCTCGAGAGCCGGAGGAATTCTCGCCGCTGCCGTTCTGGCCGCCGTTCGCCCCGCCCGGCGGATCAAGCGGCGCGGTGCGCCGGTGGGCCAGCGCACCGCCGAGGGCCAGGCGGGCGCGCTCGAGGAAAACCCGCCTTCAAGGAGAGCGCCGCGTGCCGGCGAGGTGTCGCCCAGCGAAGCGTCGCCCGGCGGCGCACTCCAGGGCCACGCGCCGGGGCGTGGCCGGCTCAAGCGCCTGCCAAGCCCCGCGCAAAGGCTGGACGTCTTCGCGACGATCACCGCCAACCGCGGCCAGCAGCCCTGGCAAACGCTTCGCTTTCGCCCGGTGCGCACCGGCGCGGCGCGGCTTCATCTGGTGCTGCTGGACACCTCCGGCTCGACGCTCGGTGGGCGGCTTCTGGGCCGCGCCAAGGGCTTCGTCGAGGCGCTGGCCCATCGGGCGTATATCGCCCGTGAACAGCTCGCCGTTTACGGCTTTGGCAACGATGCAGTGACGCCGCTGCTTTCGCGCCAGCGCGCGCCGAAGAGCCTCGCGGCGGTGCTGGACACCGCCGGCGCCGGCGGCGGTACGCCGCTGTACCGCATGGTGAGCGAGGCGGCCGGCCAGGTGCGCCGGTGGCAGCGCCGGGAGCCCGCGCTCGATATTCGCACTTACCTGATTACCGACGGGCGCACCCGCGAGTCGCTTGCGGGCCTGGCGCCGCTTGGCGAGTGCCACCTGCTCGATATCGAACAGAGCCGCGTCAAGCGCGGCCAGGGCCCACGGCTCGCCCGGGAGCTTCATGCCCACTACCAGATTCTGCCCTTCGAGGAGTTCCCATGAGCGATGAGCACCACCAAAACCGCATGCAGCGCAAGAAAGCGGTCGTCGACGAGCGCATCAGCCAGGCGACCGTGGAGCGCGGCGTGCTGATCCTTCTCAAAGGCAACGGCAAGGGCAAGAGCAGCTCCGCACTCGGCACGCTCGCCCGTTCGCTCGGCCACGGCCAACAAGGCGCGGTGGTGCAGTTCATCAAGGGCCGGCGTGAAACCGGCGAGTACCTGTTTTTTCGCGACCACCCGCGCCTTGAGTGGCACATCATGGGCCAGGGCTTCACCTGGGAAACCCAGGACCGCGAGCGCGATGTCGAAGCCGCCGAGGCCGCCTGGGCGGTAGCGAAGGGTCTTCTGGAGAACCCGGCCATCGACATCATCGTGCTCGACGAGATGAGCTACATGTTCAAGTACGGCTATCTCGACGTGGCACCAATAGTCGAGGCGCTGAAAAAGCGCCCGGCGCACCAGAACGTGATCATCACCGGGCGCACCATGGCCACCCCGCTTCAGGAGATCGCCGATACCATCAGCGCCGTCAACGACGAGCGCCACGCCTTCCGCGCAGGCGTCAAGGCGCAAAAGGGAATCGAGTACTGATGGCCACCGCTTCTTGCCCGGCGCTCTTCATCGCCGCCCCGGCATCCGGCCAGGGCAAGACCACCGTGACCGCCGCGCTTGCCAGGCTCCTGAAGCGCCGGGGCAAGCGGGTGCGCGTGTTCAAGACCGGCCCGGACTACCTGGACCCGCAGATTCTCGCCCAGGCGAGCGGCGCCCCGGTGGAGCCGCTGGATCTCTGGATGGCGGGCGAAGCCTACTGCCGCCAGCGCTTTTATGAGGCCGCGGTCGATGCCGACCTGATCCTGGTCGAAGGCGCGATGGGCCTTCACGATGGCGAGCCTTCGAGCGCGGATCTTGCCGCGCTGTTCGACATTCCCCTGGCGGTAGTCATGGACGTCAAGGGCATGGCCCAGACCGCAGGTGCGGTGATGGCGGGGCTCGCCGGACATAGAGCCGACATCCGCTTCGCCGGTTTGATCGCCAACAGCTGCGCCACCGCCCGCCACCGGGAACTGATCGAGGGCGCGCTTCCCGCGCACATACCGCTTCTGGCGACCCTGCCCCGGGACCCGGCGCTCACGCTGCCCGAGCGCCACCTGGGGCTGGTGCAGGCGGATGAAATCAAGAATGAACTGGAGATGCGCTTCGAGGCCGGCGCCGACGCGCTGGACGCCGCCGGGTTTCTAGAGGCGCTTGAGGCGCTCGAACCGGTGGGCTTTACGGCGCCGCAGGACGCGCCGCTGGTACCTGCAAGGGCGCTTGCCGGGCATACCGTGGGCGTGGCGCGCGACGCCGCCTTCAGCTTCATCTACCAGGCGAATCTCGATCTGCTCGAGGCGCTGGGCGCGAGGCTTGCGTTCTTCTCGCCGCTGTCGGATAGCAGTTTGCCTGAGTGCGACGCGCTCTGGCTGCCCGGCGGCTACCCGGAGCTTCACGGTGAGGCGCTTTCGAGCAACCGCGCGATGACCGCCGCCATCCGCGCCTTCTTCGAGGCCGGCAAGCCGATTCTCGCCGAGTGCGGCGGGCTGCTCTACAGCCTGGAGACGCTGACCGACCATGACGATCGGTGCCGCGCCATGCTCGGGCTTCTGGCCGGCCACGGTGCAATGCGCGGGCGGCGCGGCTGCCAGGGCATGCAGACGGCGGTGCTGCCGGAAGGCGAGATTCGCGGCCACGCCCATCACCGCTCGATGGCCGAGGTCACCCCGGAACCGATCGGTTTTGGCCGCCGCCAGCGCCACCCGGCGCCGGGGGAGGCGATCTACCGCGAACGGCGCCTGACCGCCACCTACCTGCACCTTTTCTTCCCCGACAACCCCGACGCCGTGGCGGCGCTGTTCGCGCGCCCGGCGGTTTGCAAAGCATCTTCCTGCGAGGTTTTTGATCATGCAGCCCGGTAACGTACAGCTCAGCAAGATTCCCGCCACCGTCGTCACCGGGTTTCTCGGCAGCGGCAAGACCACGCTGCTGGCCGGTATCCTGCGCCAGATGACCGGCAAGCGCATCGCCGTGATCGTCAACGAGTTCGGCGAGCAGGACATCGACTCGAGCCTTCTGCGAAGCTGCGCGCTGGCGTGCGAAGAGGGCGAGGCGGCAAGCGACGACGACGGCATTTTCGAGCTCGCCAACGGCTGCATCTGCTGCACCGTGGAGGAGGAGTTTCTGCCGGTGATGAAAAAGCTCGTCGCCCGGCGCGAGCGCATCGACCACATCCTGATCGAGACCAGCGGGCTGGCGCTGCCCAAGCCCCTGGTGCAGGCCTTCAACTGGCCGGAAGTGCGAAGGCACTGCACGGTGGATGCGATCATCACCATGATCGACGGCCCCGCCGTGGCCGCCGGGCGCTTCGCCCATGACGAGGCGCGCGTGGCCGCCCAGCGCCTTTTGGATGAGAGCCTTGACCACGACCCGAGCCTGCAGGAGCTTCTCGACGACCAGCTGAGCGCGGCGGACCTGGTGCTGGTCAGCAAGACCGACCTTCTGAGCATTGATGACAAGCGGCGCGTCGAGGCGGTCGTGGCGGCGAAGGTGCCTGCCTCGGTGAAGACGCTGTTCGTCGATGCCGGCCTGGCCGACGACGTCGCCCGGCTCGAGGCGCTGATGGTCATTGGTGCGGCGAGCGAGGAGGGGATCGACGCGATCGCCAACCACCACGACAAGCACCACGCCGAAGGCGCTCATCACGATCACGCCCACGACCACTTCGACGCCTGCGTGGTGACGCTAGGCGAGGTGGACGTCAAGGCCCTGGAAAGCGCGCTGCAGACGATCCTCGACACCCAGCACCTCTACCGCGCCAAGGGCTTCGCCGCCGTGCCCGGCAAGCCCATGCGCCGGGTGGTGCAGGCGGTGGGCAAACGCCTGGAAGGCTACTTCGATCGCCTGTGGGTCGCAGAGGAACCGCGCCAGACCCAGCTGGTGTTCATCGGCCGCCACCTCGACCGTGACGCGCTGCGCGAGGCGCTTTCCCACGCGGAAGTCGCGCCAGCCTGATGCACCTGTTCGCCGCCAAGCCCGGAGGCCTCGTCGACGACGAGGGCATCGTCGATCTGCAGCAGAGCCCTGCCGAAGTCGTGATTCTCTCCGCCGCCGACAGCAACCTCTCGGCGCTGGCGAGCGCCCGTGAGCGGCTGGGAGACGCCTACCCGAGCCTGCGCCTGGCCAACTGGATGAACCTGGCCAAGCCCGCGGCCTTCGATCTCTACGAGCACAAGGTGCTCGACCACGCGCGCCTGGTCGTGGTGTCGCTGCTCGGCGGCCAGGGCTACTGGCAGTACGGGGTCGAGCGCCTGCGGGCCTGGGCGGCGGCGGACCCCGCGCGCCACCTGATCCTCGTGCCCGGCTGCGACGCGCCGGACGACGCGCTGCTTTGTGCCTCCAGCATCGAATTCGACGGCGCCTACCGGGTGTGGCGTTATCTTCGCGAAGGCGGGGTGGACAACGCCGAGCAGCTTCTGCGCTTCATCGCCGCGCGCTGCCTGCCGGCGTTTGCCAACACTGCCTGGCGCGAGCCGCGGGTGATTCCGCCGGCGTTGATCCACGCCCCGCAAAACGGTGCGGCCACGCTGCGCGACTGGCGGGCCGCGCGAAAAGGCCCCGCGTGCCTGGTGGTGTTCTATCGAAGCCACCTTCAGGGCGGCAATACCGGCGTGGTCGACGGGCTTTTGGCGGCGCTCTTGGCCGAGGGCTTTTCGCCGCTGGCGGTGGCGGTCGCCTCCCTCAAGGAGGCCGCCTGCATCGAGTTCGTCGACTACCTGATCGAGCAGACCGGCGCGGCGGTGCTGCTCAACACCACGAGCTTTTCGGTCAACCGCAGCGCTACCGAAGACGGCGCGGCGGGCGAGAGCCTGTTCGCGGGTGACCCGGTGGTGCTCCAGGCGATGCTCGCGAGCAGCACCGTCGAGGATTGGGAAGCGGGAAGCGCCGGGCTTCGCGCCCGGGACGTGGCGATGCAGATCGTGCTGCCGGAAATGGATGGCCGCGTCATCACCCGGCCCGTTGGCTTCAAGAGCGAGGCGCACTTTGATGAGCGCTGCCAGCTCTCGATTACCCACCACGCGCTGCACGTCGAGCGCGCCGCCTTCGTGGCGCGCCTGGCCTGGCGCTACCAGGCACTGCGTGAAACGCCCAGCGCGCAAAAACGCGTGGCGCTGGTGCTGGCCAACTACCCCAACCGCGACGGGCGCATCGGCAACGGCGTGGGGCTCGATACGCCGGCTTCGACGCGCAAACTTCTGCTGGCGCTTCAAGGCGCCGGCTACCCGGTGGCCGACATCCCCGAAAGCGGCGATGCGCTGATACATCTCCTGCAGGAGACGATCACCAACGCCCCGGACGGCCTTGCGCATCGCGGCTGCTGGCAAAGTATTGGTGCCGACGAGTACCGCGCCTGGTTCGACACGCTCCCCCAGGCGCTTCAGGACGTGGTGACCACCCGCTGGGGCGCCCCGGAAGACGACCCGAAGTACCGCCAGGGCCGGCTGATGATTTCAGGCGTGCGCCTGGGCGAGACGTTCGTGGGCATCCAGCCGGAAAGAGACTTCATCGAGGATTTGACCCAGAGCTACCACGACATGGCGCTCGCCCCGCCGCACAGCTACCTGGCGTTCTACCTGTGGCTGCGCGAGCACTACTGCGTCGATGCGGTGATTCACGTGGGCAAGCACGGAAGCCTCGAGTGGCTGCCGGGCAAGAGCACCGGGCTAGACGCCACCTGCTGGCCGGAAATCGCGCTCGGGCCGATGCCGCACTTCTACCCGTTCATCGTCAACGACCCGGGCGAAGGGGCCCAGGCCAAGCGGCGAAGCCAAGCGGTGATCATCGACCACCTGATGCCGCCGCTCGCCCGCGCCGAGCTTTATGGGCCGATGGCCGAGCTCGAGGCGCTGTGCGACGAGTACTACCAGGCGCTGGACATGGACCCGCGGCGCGAGGCGTTGATTCGAAGCCAGATCCTGGCGCACCTGCGCGACACCGGCATCGACCGGGAGCTTGCCCAGAACGGCAGCGAGGGCGACGCCGAGCTGCTCAACGAGCTGGATACGTTCCTGTGCGATATCAAGGAGCGCCAGATTCGCCACGGCCTTCACGTGCTGGGAAGCGCGCCGCCGGTGGAGAAGCGCGCCGGCACGCTGGTGGCGCTTTTGCGCCTGCCCCGCGGCGACGCCGAGGCGGGTAAAGGTATTTTGCACTGTCTGGCCGAGGATCTCGGGCTCGACTTCGACCCGCTGGCCGCGGGCAGCGAGGCGTGGCAGGGCGAACGCCCCGCGGTGCTCGGCGATCTGCTGGCAAGCCCCTGGCGCACCGGCGCCGACACCCGCGAGCGCCTGGAGCTTATGGCCGAGGCGTTGGTCGAGAAGTTCGCGCTGGGCGATGGCGATCTCGAGGCGCTTGCCCACGACTACCCGGCCACCGCCGGGCAGCTTCATTTCGCCCGCAGGCTTTGGGCGACGCTCACTCGCGGCGTCGAGATGGAGCTTGGCTCGCTGCTCGAGGGCCTTGCCGGGCGCTTCGTGCCGGCGGGGCCGAGCGGGGCACCGAGCCGCGGGCGCCTCGACACACTGCCCACCGGGCGCAACTTTTACAGCGTCGACAACCGTGCGATTCCCTCGCCGGCAGCCTGGCGGCTGGGAGAAAAATCCGCCCAGGCGTTCGTCGAGCGCTACCTGCAGGACCACGGCGACTTTCCGCGAAGGCTCGGGCTTTCGATCTGGGGCACCGCCACCATGCGCACCGGCGGCGACGACATCGCCCAGGCCCTTGCGCTGATGGGCGTGCGCCCGCAGTGGTCGCTGGGCTCCCAGCGGGTGGTCGATTTCGAGGTGATTCCCGCCATGCTGCTGGGCCGGCCCCGGGTCGACGTCACGCTGCGCGTCTCCGGCTTTTTCCGCGACGCCTTTCCCAACGTGATTCGCCTGTTCGACGCCGCCGTCGAGGCGGTGGCCGAGTACCAGGAGCCCGGCGATAGCAACACCATCCGCCAGGCGGTGCTGGCGCGTGCCCATGAGCTCGAAGCCGAGGGCCTGGATTCAGAAACGGCCCGCGAGCAGGCGCGCTACCGCATTTTCGGCAGCAAACCCGGCGAGTACGGCGCGGGGCTGGGCCGGCTGATCGAAAACCGCGCCTGGGAGAGCGCGGATGAGCTGGCCGAGGCGTACCTCGCTGCCGGCGCCTACGCCTACGGGCAGTTCGAACACTCGGGCAGCCCCGCCCGCGGCGCTTTTGAACATCAGATCGAAGGGCTCCAGGCGGTGCTGCACAACCAGGACAACCGCGAGCACGACATTCTCGACTCCAACACCTACTACGCCTTCCAGGGCGGCATGGCGAACGCCACGCGCGCACTAAGTGGCAAGGCGCCAACGATCTTTCACGCCGACCACGCCAACCCGGCCGCGCCCAGGGTGCGCACGCTGAAGGAGGAGCTTGCGAAGGTGATCCGCGCGCGCGTTCTGAACCCCAAGTGGATCGAGGCGATGCGCCAGCACGGCTACAAGGGCGCCTTCGAGATGGCGGCCACGATCGATTACCTGTTCGCCTATGACGCCACGACGGATCTCGTTGCGGATCACCAGTACGCCCAGGTGAGCCAGGCGCTGGTGCTGGACGAGGCGAACCAGGCGTTTCTGCGCGAGCACAACCCGGCGGCCCTCGAGGAGATGGCCGAGCGCCTGTGCGAGGCCGCCCAGCGCGGCCTGTGGCAACACCCGGGCGAGGAGGGCGAGGCGCTCGAGGATCTACTGCTGGCGCTGGACGATGCCCGCGAACGGGGCGGCCCGTGAGCGCGCCGTTCGAGGTAAAAGGCTGGTGCCCCGGCGCCTGGCGGCCCATGGCCACCGGCGACGGCTGGCTGGTGCGCGTAAGGCCGCCCTTGGGCGAGCTGACCCGCGCCCAGGCGCTGGCACTTGCTGAGGCCGCTGAGCGCTTCGGAAGCGGCTTGATCGAGC
>NZ_JAMZBC010000146.1 GCF_024158715.1 Halomonas sp. 707D7
CCGGCTCGCCGTCGACCAGCAGGATGCGCGTGTCGCCGTTTTTGATCTCGGGCAGGTAGCGCTGGGCCATGATCTGGCGCCGGCCGCGCAGGGTAAGCTGCTCGATCACCGCGCCGATGTTGCGACCGTCCGGGCCGATGTGGAAGATGCCGGTGCCGCCCATGCCGTCGAGCGGCTTGAAGATGACGTCGCCGTGCTCGGCGTGGAAGGCCCGCAGCACGTCATCGCGGCTGGCGACGACGGTCGGCGCGCAGCACTGGGGAAACTGCTGGGCGAAGAGCTTCTCGTTGCACTGCAAGAGCGCCTGGGTCGGGTTGACGATCAGCACGCCTTCGCGCTCGGCAAACCCCAGCAGGTGCACCGCGTTGATGAACTCGGCATCCACCGGCGGGTCCTTGCGCATCAGGATCGCATCCAGGCTCGCCAGCGGGCGCGCCTCGGCCTCGCCCAGGTCGAACCAGTGCGCCGGGTCGCGGTGCACGGTCAGCGCACGCATCCGGGCGTGGGCCTTGCCCGCGTCGAGGAACAGATCCTCCTGCTCCATGTAGTAGAGCGTGTAGCCGCGCTCCTGGGCAGCCCACAGCATGGCCAGGGTGGTGTCTTTCTTGTAGGCGATGTCGCCGATGGGATCCATCACGACGCCTAGCTGCAGATTCGATTGGCTCATCAAGCACGATCCATGGTTGAACGAATGACAGGCAGTATGCCGTACCGGCGTGGGCGCTCCAACCTCAGCTCGAAAGCGCCCCGGACACCAGCCGGATGGCCCCGGGCTCGAGGGTGATGAGCTGTTGCTTGTAGAGCCGCCCGATCGCCTGCTTGTAGGCGCTCTTGCTCACCCCGAGTCGCGCCTTGATGGCGTGGGCATCGCTCTTGTCGCCCAGCGGCAGGTAGCCGCCGCTCTCCTTGAGCGCCGCCAGCACCTTCTCGCCCACCACGTCGAGGCGCGCCGCGCCCGGGGGCAGCAGCGAAATGTCCACGCGGCCATCGTCACGGCGCTGCTTGACGTAGCCGGTGACCGACTGCCCGCGGCGCAGCGGCCGGGTGATGTCGTCCTGATAGATCAAGCCCCAGTAGCGGTGATCGACCACCACCTTCATGCCCAGGTCCGTGCGGTCGGCGACGACGATGGCGACCTGCTGACCACTCTCGAGCGCCCAGGCGTCGTCGCTCAGAAAACGGTCGAGCCGCTGGGAGGCCACCGGGCGGCCCTGGTCGTCTTCATACAGCATCACCAGCACGCGCTTGCCCGGGTCCGGGCGAAAGCGCTGCTCGCTGTAGGGCAGCAGCACGTCCTTGGGCGGGCCCCAGCGCAGGAAGGCGCCGGTATCGTTGACCGTGGCGACCGTCAGGTAGGCCACTTCGCCGATTCGGGCGGTGGCATCGCCTGCCGACAGGGAGTGGGAGCGAACGTCGTCAGCCATGAACACCATCCTCGAAAAATGAGCTCCCATTATGGCGCCTGGCCCGGCGCCGGGCAAAGCCGTTGCGCTTTGCGGCCCTGCGATCACATCGATTAAATGGCCTTAAGACAACCTGCTATGCTCAATAGGCCAATAACAAGGAGAAACTCGCCATGGAGGGGTTCACGTCTTGGGATACGGCCGTGCTGGTCGGCTACATCGCGCTGATCGTCTGGATCGGCTCGCGCTTCGGCAAGGACCAGCACAGCCCCGAGGATTACTTTCTGGGCGGGCGCAAGATTCCCGGCTGGGCGGTGGGGCTTTCGGTGATGGCCACCCAGGCCAGCGCCATCACCTTCATCGGCGCGCCGGGCTGGGGGTTCGAAGGCGGGCTCGAGCGGCTGGTCACCTTCCTCAACGTGCCGCTGGCGATGATCGTGCTGATCCTGGTGCTGGTGCCGGTGTTCCATCGGGCCGGCATCTACAGTATCTACGAGCTTCTCGAGCGCCGCTTCGGCCCCGGCACGCGCACCCTGACCGCGCTTCTGTTCCTGATCGCCCGGGGGCTTGCCACCGGCGTGGTGCTCTACGCCCCGGCGCTGGTACTGGCCGTGGTCACCGGCTGGAGCGTGAACCTCACCATCGTCATCATGGCGGTGCTGGCGATCGGCTATACCGTGCTCGGCGGCATCAGCGCGGTGATCTGGACCGACGTCATCCAGATGTTCGTGCTGTGGCTCGGGGCGCTGTTGAGCGTCGCCTTCCTGATCACGAGCCTGCCCGGCGGCTTCGCCGACGTGTTCGCCTTCGGCGCGGAGAGTGGCCTGTTCGACGCCATCGATCTTTCCTTCGATCCGAGCGTGACCTACTCGCTGTGGGCGGGGCTGCTCGGCGGCTTCTTTCTCCACGTGGCCTACTTCGGTACCGACCAGAGCCAGATCCAGCGGGTGCTCTCGAGCCCCTCGGTGCCGGATGCCCAGCGCTCGCTTTTGATCGGCGGGTACCTGCTGATTCCGCAGATGCTGCTGTTTCTGTTCGTCGGCATCATCCTCGCCACCTACTACCAGCAAAACGGCCTGAGCGCGCCGGACAACCTCAACGAGCTGCTGCCGCGCTACGTGGTCGAGACCTTTCCGTCCGGCATGGCGGGGCTGGTGATCGCCGGCGTGTTCGCCGCCGCCATGTCGAGCCTCGATTCGGCGCTCAACTCGCTCTCGGCGGTCAGCGTGCGCGACTTCTACAGCCGCTACGTCAAGCCGGAGGCCAGCGACGCCCACTACCTGAAGGCCTCGCGCTGGGCGACGGTGTTCTGGGGCGGCTACGCCACGCTGTTCGCCTTCTTCGCCGGCAACCTGGGCCCGGTGATCGAGGCGGTCAATCAGGTGGGCTCCTGGTTCTACGGCGCGCTTCTAGGGGTCTTCCTGCTGGCGATCTTCAGCCATCGCAGCAACGCCCGTGGCGCGGTAGCGGGACTCTGCACCGGGATGCTGGCCGTATGGGCCACCACCGCCTTTCTGGACATCTCCTGGCTCTACAACAACACCATCGGCGTCGCGGTGTCGGTGGGCGTGGGGTACCTCGTCAGTCTGAGCAGCCCGGCGCCTCGCGCCGAGCAGCTCCACGACGTGCTCATCGACGAAACGGCGCCGGACATGCAGGCCATCCTCACCATTCGCGCCAGCAACGCCCAGGTGGTAGGCAGTGAAGCGCGCCTGACTCGCCGCCGCTGTCTGGGACTGTTTGCCTGGTTCGCGCTGATGCTGGGGCTTCTTGCCCTGCTGCAGGGGTGGGCCAATGGCTAGATCGATCACTCTGGAGCGACGCTTCGACGAAGACGCCGCCCGGGCGCGCTTTCGCCGCATCCGGGCGGCTCGCTTCGAACCGGCCTGGGTGCACCTCTGGGCCTTCGCCGTGGGCGAGGCGTTCGAAGCGCCCAGCGCCTGGCTGCTCAGCGCTGGCGACATGCGCCGTCCGCTGCTGCTGTCGCACCGCGAACTGCCGGCGCTTGCCGCCGCACCTGCCGACGGTGCACGCCTTGAGACCGGCGAGCCGCCTGCGGCCGAAACCCTGGCGAAGCAGTGGCTGTGGGAGCGCCTGGCCCGCCCCCGAGCGTGGCACGTGACGCTTCAGCCGTCACCCCCCACGCCCTTGTGGCTACCCTGCTGGATCGGCTACTCGGCGGGGGATCACACGCGCATCCATGTGCTGAGCGGGCTCTCCGGCGAAGCGCTGCCCCAGCTCAAGCCCGTGGTGCTGAATGCGTTCAAACGCGCGGCCTGCGCCCAATGGCGCTGCGAGAAGCTGTTCGAGCGGGAATGAAGGAGAAAGACCGCAAGGAGAAGCGCTCGCGAGTGAGCGCTTACATATCGCCGAAGTGGTGCTGTAGAAGGGTCAAGGCGACCACGGGGGCGGTTTCGGTGCGCAGTACCCGAGGCCCCAGGGTCAGCGGCGTGAAGCCGTGGGTGCTGGCCGCGTGGATGTCCTGCTCGGTGAGCCCGCCTTCCGGGCCGATCAGCAGCGCCGCCGCCCGCGGGCGCTCGCGCATATCGAAGCGGTTGCCGGTGGCCAGGTGCAGCATCAGCCTGAGCGGCTCGTCGCGCAGGGCGAGCCACTCGGCCAGCGCCATGGGCGGGTGCACCGTGGGCACCGTGGCGCGCCCGCTCTGCTCGCAGGCGCTGTCGGCCACTGCCTGCCAGTGGGCCTGCTTCTTGGCTTCGCGCTCATCCTTCAGGCGCACGTCGCCCCGCTCGGTATAGAGCGGGGTGATCGCCGCCACGCCCAGTTCCACGGCCTTCTGGATGGCGTAATCCATCCGGTCGCCCTTGGAGATCGCCTGGCCCAGGTGCACCGCCAGCGGCGACTCCCCTTCGCCGGGCCAGACGCACTCGACACGTGCCACGGTCCGCTTGCGCCCTGCCTCCTCGAGCAGCGCGCCCGCTTCATGCCCTTGGCCGTCGAACAGCACCAGAGGCGCCCCTTCGCTCATGCGCAGCACGCGGCTGACGTGGCGCGCCGGACCCTCGGGAAGCGCCACCCGGGCGCCGGGCGCGAGGGCGGCCGGCACGTACAGTCGGGGCATCTTGGCGTGTCGAGCGTACCAGTCGGCTTTCATGGCGCTTAGTGGGTGTTTTCGGTAGCGGCCTGGGCGGCTTGCGCTTCGCGCTTCTTGCGCTGGGCGTACATCGCCTCGAAGTTGACCGGCGCCAGCATCAGCGGCGGGAAACCACCCCGGTTGACCAGGTTGTCCACGCACTCGCGGGCGTAGGGGAACAGCAGGTTCGGGCAGAACGCGCCGAGGGTCTGCTCGAGCTGGGCGCCTTCGAGGCCGGCAATGCGGAAAAGTCCCGCCTGCTCGATCTCGGCCAGAAACGAGGTGGTGCCGGTTTCGCTGTCGTTGACCTGGGCGGTCACCTTCACCACGACCTCGTACTGGTCGTCGGCGATCTTGGTGCTGGTGGTGTTCAAGTCCAGGTTGACCTTGGGCTTGAACGCCTGCTTGAAGACCGAGGGCGAGTTGGGTGCCTCGAACGAGATGTCCTTGACGTAGATGCGCTGCAGCGAGAATTTCAGCTGGGGCTTGTCACCCTCGGCCGCGCCAGCGCCTTGCTGGGGGGCGTTGTTCTCTTCCGCCATGGGAGTACTCCTTGATTGTTACGTTGAAATGAGGATACGTCGGGACGCTTACTTCTTCACCACGGGCAGGCCGTCCGCCTGCCACTGCGCCATGCCACCCTTGAGCTTGTGGGCGCGCTCGAAGCCCGCCTTGGCGAGCTTGGCCTGAACGGTTCCCGCGCTCTGGCCATGCTTGCACACCACGATGACGGGCTTGTCCTTCACCTTCTCAAGCTCCTTCATGCGGGTCTCCAGGCTGGACTGGGGAATGTTGCGCGCTCCGGCGATATGGCCGGCCTTGAACTCCTTGCTCTCGCGCACGTCCACCACCACCGCGTCTTCGCGGTTGATGAGCTGGGTCGCTTGAGACGAGGTCACGGCGTGCGTGGCGGCGCTGCGCGTCTCGTAGACGAGCCAGGCAAGCAGTACCAGCACGAAGGCACCCACCAGCAGCGGGTGGTTCGTTACGAATTCGAACAGCTGATCGATCATCGTGAACACAATCTCTTGGTCTATGCAAAGTAGGTCTATGCAAAAATAGCGGTCGGCCCGCTGTCAAACGCGACCAGTATACACGTCGCAAGCGCCGGCGCGCAGGTCATGACGGCCAGCGGCCGCCTGCGTTATGATGCCCCAAGCGCGCGCTGCCCGCGACCCCGGCGCGCCGGGCACCGAAAGCTCCCTTTCCCTGCCCGCTCACCCGACATCACGAGGTTTCAATGGCGACAACGACCCCGCGCCCGGTGGCGCTGATCATCCTGGACGGCTACGGCCACAATCCCGATGCGGCGCACAACGCCGTGGCCGCCGCGAACACCCCGGTCATGGATGCGCTCTGGGCCGAGCGTCCCCACGCCTTCGTGCATACCGATGGCGAGCACGTCGGCCTGCCCGAGGGCCAGATGGGCAACTCCGAGGTCGGCCACATGAACCTCGGCGCCGGCCGCGTGGTGTACCAGGACTTCACGCGCATCACCAAGGCGGTGCGTGACGGCGAACTCGACTCGATCGACGCCCTCACCGCGCCGATCGATGCCGCCGTCGCCGCGGGGCGGCCGGTGCATCTGCTGGGCCTGCTCTCGCCGGGCGGCGTGCACAGCCACGAAGACCACTTTCTCGCCCTGGCCGAGCTCGCCGCCCGGCGCGGCGCCGAGCGCCTCTATATCCACGCCTTTCTCGATGGTCGCGACACCGCCCCGCAAAGCGCGCTGGCCTCCCTCGAGCGGGCCAATGCCAAGCTGGCCGAGCTGGTCGGCGCCGACAACGGCTTCGTCGCCTCGCTGATCGGCCGCTTCTACGCCATGGACCGCGACAACCGCTGGGAGCGGGTCGAGAGCGCCTACCGCCTGCTCACCGAAGGCCAGGCCGAGCACGCGGCCGAAAGCGCCGAGGCGCTGCTCGAGCAGGCCTACGCCCGGGGCGAGACCGACGAATTCGTCACCGCAAGCCAGGTGCGCCGCGAGGGCCAGGGCGTGACGATCGACGACGGCGACGCGGCGATCTTCGTCAACTTCCGCTCCGACCGCGCCCGCGAGCTGACCCGCGCCATCGTCGAGGACGACTTCGACGGCTTCGCTCGCGCGCGCCGCGTACGGCTGGCCGGTCAAGGACTGGTGACGATGACCCGCTACGCGGCGGACATCGCCGCGCCGGTCGCCTTCCCGCCGACGGATCTCACCGACACCCTGGGCGAAGTGGTCGCCAAGCGCGGGCTGACCCAGCTGCGCATCGCCGAGACCGAGAAGTATCCGCACGTGACGTTCTTCTTCTCCGGCGGCGTCGAGGCCGAGTACGCGGGCGAGCAGCGCATCCTCGTGCCCTCGCCGCGGGACGTGAAGACCTACGACGAAAAACCCGAGATGAGCGCCTTCGAGATCACCGACGCGCTGGTCGAGGCGATCGACGGCGGCGCGTTCGACCTGATCGTGTGCAACTACGCCAACGGCGACATGGTCGGCCACACCGGTGACTTCGACGCCGCGGTGAAGGCGATCGAGACCGTCGACACCTGCGTGGGGCGCGTGGTCGAGGCGATCGAGCGCGCCGGCGGGGCCTGCCTGATCACCGCCGACCACGGCAACGCCGAGCAGATGGTCCACCCGGAAACCGGCGCGCCACAGACCGCCCACACCACGTTCCTGGTACCGCTGGTCTACGTCGGCGAGCGCCCGGCGACATTGGCCGAAGGCCGCTTGTGCGACCTGGCGCCGACGCTTCTGACCCTGATGGGCCAGACGCCTCCCGAGGCGATGACCGGTACGCCGCTGCTCACCTTCGAGCAGTGAAAGGCACCCCTCGACCGCGCGCCGCGCGCCGCCTGCTGTTCGGTGTGGGCCTGGCCGGCGCGCTGCTGCTGGCAAGCGGGGTGCTGGCCCAGAGCGAGCGCGCCGCACGCGAGGAACTCGACAGCCTCGGTCGCGAGATCGATTCGCTCTCGAGCCGGCTCACCGCCACCGGCCAGGCGCGGGACAGCGCCACCCAGGCGCTGCAAGTGACGGAAACCGAGCTCGCCCAGACCCACCAGCGCCTGGACGCCCTGCAGGCCGAGCGACGCGGCGTCGAGGACGAGGCCCGCGTGCTGCGCGGCCACCGCGACCGCCTGCAGGGCGAGCGCAGTGCCCAGGTGGCGGCGCTGGCCGAGCAGTTCGCCGCGCTCTACCGGCTCGAGAGCGAATCGATCTCGCGACCGAGGCTGTCGAGTTCCTCGCGTGCGGCGCGCTCGCTCTGGGCCAGCAC
>NZ_JAMZBC010000147.1 GCF_024158715.1 Halomonas sp. 707D7
GCCCTGCGCGCCACCGGCCTGTGCTACGCCACCGCCCGGCGCTTCTGCCCGCCGTTGGATGCGCCACCTTCAGAGGTTCTCGTTCACGCCACTACCTGGTCGCCGGCGGCGCCGCAGACTATCGAGCCCGAGCTCAACGCCGCCCTGGGCGTGGCGGTGGAGGAGTTTCACGTCTGCGAAGAGGCGCTGCATCTTTCGATCACCCTGCCGGAGCGCCCGGCGGATGCGCCGCGCCCGGTAATAGTGTGGATTCACGGCGGCTCCTACGTGTTCGGCACGGCGGATCTGCCCGTGTTTGATACCCGCCCGCTGGCGCTGGAGCAGGACGTGATCGTAGTGGGCGTGAACTACCGCCTAGGGCTTCTGGGCTTTCTCGGTGGGGAAGGCCGCCCGGCAAACCTGGGGCTGCTCGACTTGATCTCGGCGCTGCGCTGGATTCACGCCAACATCGCCGCCTTCGGCGGCGACCCCGGCAACGTGACGCTGTTCGGCCACTCCGCCGGGGGCGACGCGGCGGCGCACCTGATGATCGCCGAGGGCACAGAAGGGCTTTTCCAGCGCGTCATCATCCAGAGCGCGCCGCTCGGCATTCGCCGGGGCCGGGCGAAGATGAATGCCCGCATGGCGGCCGTGGCCGCCGAGGTGACAGAAGCCACTCCGCTCGACGAGGTGCTGCGGATACAGACCCGGGTGATCGAGGCCGCCCAAGGGTTCGGTCTGAAGTCCGCCATGCCGTTTGCACCGCAGTACGGCCACTACCCGTTGCCCCAGGAAAAGCTTGCCCCCGCCGCCTGGCGCCGCGCGGCGGCGGCTATCGACGTGTTGATCGGCACCACCGCTGAGGAAACCGCGCTGTTTCTGGTGCTGTCGCCGGCGCTCTCGCGCCTGCGCCGAACGCCCTGGTTGGGCGCACCGCTGACCGGCGCACTGGTGACCGCCACCACGCGCAAGATCTACCGGCGCGACGCCGCCACCTTCGCCTGCCGCCATGCTCGAGCCGGAGGCCGTGTCTTCGTCTATCGATTCGACTGGAACAAAGGCCGCGCGCCCTACGGCGCCGCCCATACGCTGGAGCTTCCGCTGCTGCTCGGCGAGCCGCAAAGCTGGCGGGACGCGGATATCGTCAAGGGCGTTGAGGAGGGCGAGCTTCACGCGTATGGCCAGCGCCTGCGCACACTCTGGGCGGATTTCGCGCGCAGCGGGCACCTGGCGCAGAAGGGGCGGCTCGGTGACGTCATCGAGTGGTGGCGGGCGAATGAGTGACCGGCGGGCACTTCATCCAGATTAAAACGCCGCTTTTCCATCCCAGGACGGCGAAGGAAAAGCGGCGACTCTAGAAGTATCGGGGCAACGAATGGGCTCAGACCTCGGGTTTACCCGAATCTGTCCGGGAGGCATCGTAATCCTGGGTGTCATCGGCATCGGAGCCGGGCTCACCAGCGCTTTCCGCCTCGAAACGGCGCGCCGCCTGAATCGCCTCCGGCTCCTGGTCGTGGCGCGACACTTCCTTCGGCGCATCCATGTCCGTCACATCCAGCACCCGCCAGCCCGACACGATGATGGCATCGCCGCGGTCTTCGCTGATGGGTTCCACTTTTGCTACGCGTGTCATGTTCTTTACTCCTTGAACGGTGCGTGGGCCTTTCACTATGGCAGAGCATTGGGCGTTTCGCCTGCTCATCATTGGCTCTGCCAGGGCCAAGAAGTTTGGAAGAATGGGATAGGTAGCATTGTAAGCACCCCCTAAAAACTGCCAGCAACAATCATGTCTCTGTCACGGCGGCACGCAACATATCAGCAAAGCGAGTCAGGGCCGGTGTCCAGCCGGTGGGGTTGTGGGTGACGAAATAAGTGTCGATATGGGCAATAGGGGTGGGCAGGGCCAGCGTATGAATCCCGAAGCGGTACTGGTGCGCCTCGACCGTTGCGCGAGGCAGGATCGTGTAACCCATACCGGCGGCGACGCAGCCGAGCATCGCGTCCAGAGAGCCGAACTCGAAGATTCTGGCCGCATTCACCCCGTGGGATGCCAGCAGTAGCTCGATGCGCTGGCGGTAGCTACAGCCCTGGCGAAACGCCATGAAAGTGGATGTCATCAGCGTTTGCGAAGTGGGCATCATTGTCATAGGCGCTGCCCCCACCAGTACCAACTGCTCGCTGAACGCGTTGAGCGCCTGATAGCGGCCAGTCTCGATCCCACCGGCCACGAAGACGCCGTCGACCTGCCCATCCATCAGTAATTCCATCAGCTCAGCGGTAGGCCCGGTCTTGAGCTGAATATCGACCTCGGGATACGCTGCATGATACGCCGCCAGCAGGGGCGGCAGGCGCAGAGCAGTGGTGGTTTCCATTGCACCTAGCCGCAGCCGCCCGGCGGCATTGTCGCGGCCCTGAAACTGCGCGATCGCTTCGTCATGGGCGCTCAGCATGCGCTGTGCATAATCTACCAGCGCCACTCCGGCACTGGTAGGGTGAACCCGTCCAGTGCGATGGAAAAGCGTCACCCCGAGTTCGTCTTCCAGCTTCTTGATGTGGGTGGTCACGTTGGACTGCACCGTATGGCATCGGTGTGCCGCTGCCACGAAGCTTCCGGTCTCGATCACGGCCATGAACAGCTGCAACGACTTCAACTGCATTCTCGATTCCTCATAACGACCCATCGGGTCAGGATATCTCTAAATGAGATAGTAATTATCGAAAGGAATCGTTTCTATAGAATTAGCATTGACATTTAGTCTTTCGGTCGATGGTGATACTTAAGCCCCGCACCAGAAAAGGACACGACCTCATGCCTCGCCAACGCATGAAAGAAGAGCTTCCCGCCTTGCTGACCGGCATCATGGCGACGCTGGCGGGCATTGGCATTGCACGCTTTGCTTATACGCCGCTGCTGCCTGCAGTCATCGAGCAGGAATGGTTCACTGCAAGCCCGGGCGCTTATCTCGGCGCTGCCAATCTGCTGGGTTACTTCGTGGGCGCGCTGGCGGCCCATTGGCTGAGTGAGCGCTTTGCACCGCGCCGGGTGATCGGCGCAAGCTTCCTGTGTATCGCCCTGAGCTTCTTGCTATGTGCGTGGCCGGGCACCTTTGCCTGGTTTTTCGCCTGGCGGCTGGTGTCCGGTATCGCTGGCGCCGTCTTGATGGTGGTTGGGCCGTCGCTGGCCTTGGCGGCCACGCCCGCCGAGCGCCGCGCCCACGTGGGGGCCATGGTGTTCACGGGTATTGGCCTGGGCGCGCTGCTTTCGGCGTTCATCGTGCCCTGGTTGCTGGAGTTCAGTCTGAGGGCCACTTGGGTAGCGCTGGGGCTGCTCTGCGTGGTGGCGGGTATGCTGTGTATTGTCGGGGTGGGACGGCTACCTCGTGTGCTCACTGTTGGGTCCACAGGCCGCGAAGATCTCTTAGTGCCCGGTATTGGCCTGGCGGTATGGCTGCTCATAGGTGCCTACGCGCTGGATGCTGTGGGGTTCGTGCCCCATACCCTGTTCTGGGTGGATTATCTGGCGCGTGAAAATGCTTTGGGCCGCCAGGCGGCTGCGCTTCAGTGGGGCATCTTCGGCGTGGGTGCGCTGTGCGGACCGTTCGTAATCAAGGCGCTGGCGCATCGCGCTGGCTGGCAGGCCGGCTTGATCGTGGCCTTCGCGGCCAAGGCCGCCGCTGTCGCGCTCCCGGTGTTCTCGCTGGCACTTGTGAGCCAGTCGGTTTCCTCTTTTCTGGTGGGGGCGATGATTCCCGGCATCGTTGCGCTCACCTCAGGCCGTCTGGCAGCACTCGTCGGGCCCGCCGCCCACAAGAAGTATTGGGGGCAGGCCACGGCTGCGTTCGCCGCCGCCCAAGCCGTGGCGGGTTACGCCATGTCGGCACTTTACGCGCCGCTGGGCACCTACGGACCGCTGTTCGTCATCAGCAGCGCCATGCTCGTCGCGGGGGTGGTGCTGGTGCTTCTCAGCCGCGTTGCCGAGCGGCGCTCATCCTTGCATGCAACACACCTAAGGAGATCGTGATGGAACTATACCTCAACGCCACCTCACCCTACGCGCGCGTGGCACGCATCCTGCTCATGGAAAAGGGCTTGATGAGCAAGGTGACGCTCATGTGGTGCGACCCCTGGGCAGACGATGCCGAGCTCTTGAAGGCCAACCCCGCCGGACGTGTACCCGCGTTGGTAACAGCAGAGGGCATCACGCTCAGCGAGTCGATGTTGCTGGCCATTTATCTGGATGATGCTTACCCGAAAACCCCGATGCTGCCTGACGGCCAGCGGGCGCAGGTGTTGCACTTGGCGGGCCTGGGGCAGAACTTGATGGAAGCCGCGTTCAATATCGTGATCGCCAGAAAACACGATGGCCACGAAGCCGATGAGAGCGTGCTGGGCCAGCGGCGCTGGCGAGCCGTAAAGCGGCTTTTGATGCAGCTCGACAGCGAACTTGGCGATGTGCCGCCCGCCGTATCCCTCCACCTTGGTGAGATCACGACCGCCGTGGCGCTGGCGTATCTCGACTTCAGGCTGCCGGAAGTGGCCTGGCACTGTGCCTATCCTAAGCTCGAGACCTGGCAGGTAGGCATCGAGGCACGCGCAAGCTTTCAGCAGACGGCCTTCACCTAGCGGTTTGGAGGCGCGCAGCCCCTCGGTCGCCAAGGCCGCCCGCACTGAGTATCATCACCCGCTCATTTACTACAGAAGCTCTGAACCATGTCTTGCCCGCCATGCCCCCGCTGTCAGTCGGAATTCGTCTATCAGGACCAACGCCTGTTCATCTGCCCCGAATGCGCCCACGAGTGGGACCCCGACGAGCTCGCCGCCGAAGAGGCCGTGAACGTGCTGGATGCCCACGGCACGCCGCTGGCCGAAGGCGACAAGGTCACGCTGATCAAGGATCTCAAGGTCAGGGGCAGCTCGCAGGTGCTCAAGATCGGCACCCGGGCCGTCATCAAGCGGCTCAAGGAGGGCAAGGACCACCAGCTGGACTGCAAGGTGGACGGTGCCGGTGACATGATGGTCACGGCCCAGTTCGTGAAGAAAGCCTGACGCGGCCTGTCTGCGTCCGCTCGCGCACGATGCCGGGTCAGTCGCTATCGGATTCCTTCTCTTCCGCCTCGATCTGCCCACGCCCCTGAAGCCAGTGCATCACGCCCCAGCAGATCGCGGCCCAGCTGGCGCCGGCGGTCCAGCCGGCCAGTACGTCAGTGGGCCAGTGGACGCCGAGATAGACGCGGCTCACGCCCACCAGCAGGGTCAGCAGTATCGCCAGTAACAGCAGATAAGCCTTCAACCGCAGCGCGGGCTGGATGCGGATGAGGAGTGCGGCGAGCGTGAGATAAGTCACGGCGGACATCATGGAATGGCCGCTGGGAAAGCTCGCGGTGTAGACCATGGCTTCGTGGGGCACGAGATCCGGCCGGGGGCGATCAAAGCCCAGCTTCATCACGGTGCTGAGCAGGATGCCGCCGGGCACCGCCACCAGCGCAAACAGGGCGGCGCGAAAGTGCCTGGCGAGCAGCAGATACCCTAGCGCCCCCAGCGTGATCAGCACCAGCACGCCGACCCCGCCCAGCGCCGTGAAGTCCCGGCCCATCTCCTCGACCCAGCCCGGGCCGATCGGGTCGTTGAGGTCCGCGGGGTTGCGAAGGGCGAGCAGCAGGCGCTCGTCGAAGCTCTGGGTGTCGCCCTCGATGACTTCACCGGCCAGGGCGATGAAGCCCCAGATGCCGCCGGAGATGATCGCCAGGCACAGCAGCAGGGCGAGTTCGTGGCGGCCCAGGCGCGTCAGCTGGGCAAAGGCCTTGCTTCCCATGCGGCCCACTTTCTTGTAGTGCTTCATTGGCAAGTCCCTTGCGTTGTTTGAAACGATTCTAGTGCGGCCTGGGCAGGGGGCCAGCCCTTCGTGTGTTCACCCTCCCTGTCACGCTCAAGTTCGCATCACTTCCCGCACCACCGCTTCGTTCAGGATGCCGCGCTTGGCTTCCACCACGGTGAGCCACGCGCGCGCGCGGGTGATGCCGGTGTAGACCAGTTCGCGTGTCAGAATCGGGTTGATCGTGGCGGGCAGCAGGAGCGCAGTGTGCACGAACTCGGAGCCCTGGGATTTGTGCACGGTCATGGCGAACACGGTTTCCACCGCGTGCAGGCGCGAGGGCAGTACCCAGCGGATGGGCTTTTGCGGGTCGCTGGTCGGAAAGGCGACGCGCAAAAGCGTCTGGTTGGGTGCGCGCGGGTCGGGCACGGCGAGCGTAATGCCGATGTCGCCGTTCATCAGTTTCAGCGCGTAGTCGTTCTGGGTGACCAGCACCGGGCGGCCCTCGTACCAGCCTTTTTCCAGCGTGACGTCGTTGGCCGCAAGCCATCCTTCACGGCGAAGCGTATGGGCGATTCGCGGGTTGAGGCCCTCCACGCCCCAGGGGCCCTTGCGCAGTGCGCAGAGTAGCTGAAAGCGGCTGTAGGCGGCGAGCACCTCGCCCGCCCAGGCATCGAACGCCTGGGGGTGGGTCTCGAACGCTTCGCCCTGGGGGCGCCGGGCTTGCAGCACGCTCAAGTAGTGGCGGTAGCCGGCGGGCTGGGCGATAGGAGCGCCTTTGCGGTCCGTGCGGCCTTCGCCGCCGTCGACGAAGCCGGCAGGGCTGCCGTCGATCACCAAGGTATCCAGCGCGGTGTCCTCCTGGCCGCCGATTACGCGGTGCTGCACGTCCGGGTAGCCGTGGCGCAGTACCTGGTTCACCGCCTGCTGTTTGTCCCGTTCGCTCAGGGCGTGGCCGGGCTGGTTGATCGCCCGGGCGAGCTGGCCGATACCGCTGTGTTCGTCGAAGCGGTGGCTCACCCGCAGCATGGCTATCGCCTGATCCAGCGGCTCGCCGTGCTCGTCGATGTAGTCTGCCGGTATCGGTTGGCCGATGGCGGTGTCGAGCCAGGCGGCGGTGGCCGGGATGTAGTGGGCGGCCTCGGCGCGGCGGCACAAATCGCCGAGCACCGCGCCGGCCTCGACTGATGCGAGCTGGTCCTTGTCGCCCAGCAGCACCAGCTGCGCGTGGGCGGGCAGGGCACCGAGCACGGCGGTCATCATTTCGATATCCACCATCGAGGCTTCGTCGATCACCAGCACGTCCAGGGCGAGCGGGTGGTGCGGGCCGTGGCGGAAGTGGCGGGTATCCGGCCGGGCGCCGAGTAGGCGGTGCAGCGTGGTCACTTCCACGGGAATGGCGCCGTCGAGCGTGGTGCCACCAGGTAGCAGCGCCTCGAGTGCGGCGCTGGGCAGGCCGTTGACCTGCCCGGCGATGGATTCGTTGAGCCGCGCGGCGGCCTTGCCGGTGGGGGCGGCCAGGCGAATGCGCAGCGGCGCGTCGGGAGCGTCGGCGAGCCTGAGCGTTTGCAGAAGCGCCAGCAGGCGCACCACCGTGGTGGTCTTGCCGGTGCCGGGGCCGCCGGTGATCACGGCGAAGCGGCTGCGGGCGGCGAGGGCGCAGGCGGTCTTCTGCCAGTCGAGGGCAGCGGCGATTGGAAAGAGCACGTCGAGCGCCGGGGCGAGAAGCGCGTGGGCCGTGGGCGCCTCGCCGTCTTCGAGCCGTGCGGCGATCTCTTGCTGCAGGGTGCGTTCGAACTGCCAGTAGCGGCGCAGGTAGAGGCGGGTGGCGTTGGCCACCAGCGGCGTGGTGCCCGGGCCATCGCTTACCAGC
>NZ_JAMZBC010000148.1 GCF_024158715.1 Halomonas sp. 707D7
CGCTGGGCCGGCGGCAGCGCCTGCCACTCCTTGACCGGGAACTTGCGCCGGTGGGCGCGCACCAGGTGCGCCAGGAGCCGCTGCTCCGGGCGCGAGAACCCGGCCAGGTCCGAATGCTCGAGCAGGTACGCCCCGTGGCGATGGAACTGGCTGTGGGAGATCGCCAGGCCGATCTCGTGCACCAGGCACGCCCAGTGCAGAAAATGCCCCTGCTCCTCGGAGAGCCGCCAGGGGCCCTTCACCCGATCAAACAGCTGGCGGGCGGTACGCGCGACGTTCTCCGCCTGGCGGGTATCGACGTCGTAGATGCGCTGCAGGTGGGTCAGGGTCTTGGCGCGGGTGTCCTCGGCGGTGTTGCGCCCGGCCATGTCGAACAGCACGCCTTCGCGCAGCGCGCCGTCGGCAAAGCGCATCTCCTCGAGCGAGAACGCCTCGAAGATGGCGCCGAGGATCGCGACACCTGCGGGAAACACCCGGGCGCGGTCCGGCTTGAGGCCATCCAGCGCCACCTTGTCGAGGCTCTTGCACTTGATCAGCCGCTCGCGCAGCTTCCTGAGCCCGCTTTTAGTGATCACGCCTTCCTGGGGCGTATCGCCGTAGGCGTGGAGCACGCTGGCCGCGGCCTTGATGGTGCCGCTGGAGCCCACCGGGTCGTCCCAGCCCAGACGCTGGTAGGGGCGCTGGATGTTGGCGAGCTCGGAGAGCGCGGCGAGCTCGGCGCGGCGCATGCGCTTTTCCGAGAGCTCGCCATCGGGGAAGTAGCGGCTGGTGTAGGTCACGCAACCCATGCGCAGGCTCTCCAGCGCCCTGGGTTCGAAGGCCTCGCCGATGATGAATTCGGTGGAGCCGCCACCGATGTCGACGATCAGGCGGCGTCCGTTTTCCGCCAGCGCGTGGGCCGCACCCAGGTAGATCAGTCGCGCCTCCTCGCGCCCGGCGATGATCTCGATGGGGTGACCAAGCTGCGCTTCGGCCTGCTCGATGAAGTCCTGGCTGTTGTGGGCGTCACGCAGCGCATTGGTGCCTACCACGCGAAGATTGGCGGGTTCGATATCGTTGAGAAACGGCGCGAAGCGCGCCAGGCATTCGAGCGCGCGCTGCATGGCGGCCTCGCTCAGGTAGCCGCTGTCGTCGAGCCCGGCGGCGAGCTGAACCTTTTCGCCCAGGCGGGCCACCACTTGAAGGCGCTCGTTGGCGTAGTTGGCCACTAGGAGATGGAAGCTGTTCGAGCCGAGGTCGATGGCGGCCAGGCGCGTGGGCGCTGCGCTCTCGAGGGTCGAGGTCGCGTCGGCGGCGAGTGACATATCCTTTGGCATGCGGGATCCTTCCAGTGGTCTAGGGCAAGGTTGCGTGGCCTCGCGGCCGTTGTCAATTGCCCGGGGCTTGCGTTTGTCGCGGGGCTTGACTACCATCGAGCTACTGGCCCGTTCCAAACGGCTGACCGGGAGGCCCGTCGAGCAGCGCACCGTTTCGACAACCCCCGTTTCAAGGCCTCAGCCCGGAACCTTCCAACACCGGCCGGAATTCCAAGTCGTCAGAGCCCGTTGATCCTGCCCATGTCCGGGTCAGGTCGTATCAATCAGATGTAAAGCACCTTCGTCGAGCATGGCCTGCGCCCTGGCGTGAACGGCTCTATCGCTCGACCTGTCCAGCGGGATCTGAACGCATCATCTGGCGGAACGTCAACGCCTCCTGTCTTATTCCCGGCGCCTGGCGCCAGCTTCCATGAGCAAGTTTCTAACACACCGATGAATCTCACCGAACTCAAGCAAAAATCCGTTCCCGAGCTGCTCGATATCGCCCGCGAAATGGGTATCGATAACCTGGCTCGCTCGCGCAAGCAGGACATCATCTTCGCTATCCTCAAGAAGCACGCCAAGAGCGGTGAGGATATCTACGGCGACGGTGTGCTGGAAATTCTCCAGGATGGCTTCGGCTTTCTGCGCAGCGCCGACAGCTCCTATCTGGCCGGGCCGGACGACATCTACGTGTCGCCGTCGCAGATTCGTCGCTTCAACCTGCGCAAGGGCGACTCGATCTCCGGCAAGATCCGCCCACCGAAGGAGGGCGAGCGCTACTTCGCCCTGCTGAAGGTCAGCCAGATCAACTTCGACCGCCCGGAAAACGCCAAGCACAAGATTCTCTTCGAGAACCTGACGCCGCTGTTCCCCGACGAGCGGCTGCGCATGGAGATCGGCAACGGCTCCACCGAAGACCTGACCGCCCGGATCATCGATCTGACCGCGCCGATCGGCAAGGGCCAGCGCGGGCTTCTGGTCTCGCCGCCGAAAGCCGGTAAGACCCTGATGCTGCAGAACATCGCCACCTCGATCACGCGCAACAACCCCGAGTGCCACCTGATCGTGCTGCTGATCGACGAGCGCCCGGAGGAGGTGACCGAGATGTCGCGTACCGTGCGCGGCGAAGTGGTCGCCTCCACCTTCGACGAGCCGCCGGCACGCCACGTGCAGGTCGCCGAGATGGTGATCGAGAAGGCCAAGCGCCTGGTCGAACACAAGAAGGACGTGGTGATCCTGCTCGACTCCATCACCCGTCTGGCGCGCGCCTACAACACCGTGGTGCCGAGCTCCGGCAAGGTGCTGACCGGTGGTGTCGACGCCCACGCTCTGGAAAAGCCCAAGCGCTTCTTCGGTGCGGCGCGTAACATCGAGGAGGGCGGCAGCCTCACCATCATCGCCACGGCCCTGGTCGACACCGGCTCCAAGATGGACGAGGTGATCTTCGAGGAGTTCAAGGGTACCGGCAACATGGAAGCCCACCTCGACCGCAAGCTGGCCGAAAAGCGCGTCTTCCCGGCGATCAACATCCGCAGAAGCGGCACCCGTCGCGAGGACCTGCTGGCCTCCGAAGACGAGATGCAGCGCATGTGGATCTTGCGCAAGCTCCTGAATCCGATGGAAGATACCGCCGCGACGGAGTTCTTGATCGACCGTCTCAAGGACACCAAGACCAACCTCGAATTCTTCGAGGCGATGAAGCGCCGCTAGGGCAGGTCAGCGCGAAAGAACGAGGAAACGCTTTGAAGTATAACGACTTGCGAGATTTCATCGCCGCACTCGAGGCGCGCGGTGAACTCAAGCGAATCCAGGTGGAGGTGGACCCTTACCTGGAGATCACCGAGATCTGCGATCGTACCCTGCGCGCCGGCGGCCCGGCGCTGTTGTTCGAGAACGTCAAGGGCCACGACATGCCGCTGTTGGGCAACCTGTTCGGTACGCCGGAGCGGGTGGCGCTGGGCATGGGGCAGGAGTCGGTGAGCGCGCTTCGCGAAGTCGGCAAGCTCCTGGCCTTTCTCAAGGAGCCGGACCCGCCCAAGGGCTTGAAGGACGCCTGGGAAAAGCTGCCCATCTTCAAGCAGGTGCTGAGCATGGGGCCCAAGGTGGTGCGCAAGGCGCCGGTGCAGGAAGTGGTGTTCGAAGGCGATGAGGTCGATCTCGATCAGCTTCCCATCCAGCACTGCTGGCCAGGCGACGCCGCTCCCCTGGTCACCTGGCCGCTGGTGATCACCAAGGGGCCGCACAAGAAGCGCCAGAACCTCGGTATCTACCGGCAGCAGAAGCTCGGCAAGAACCGCCTGATCATGCGCTGGCTCTCCCACCGCGGTGGGGCGCTGGACTTCCAGGAGTTCCAGAAGGCGCACCCCGGCGAGCCCTTCCCGGTGGCGGTGGCGCTCGGCGCCGACCCGGCGACGATTCTGGGCGCGGTGACCCCGGTGCCGGACTCGCTCTCCGAGTACGCCTTCGCCGGGCTCTTGAGAGGCTCGCGCACCGAGCTGGTCGCATGTCACCACGCGGATCTCGAAGTGCCGGCCTCCGCCGAGATCATCCTCGAAGGTTTCATCTACCCCGACGACATGGCGCCGGAAGGCCCCTATGGCGATCACACCGGCTACTACAACGAGGTCGACACCTTCCCGGTGTTCACCGTCACGCGCATGACCCGGCGGCGTGATGCCATCTATCACTCGACCTACACCGGGCGCCCGCCGGACGAGCCGGCGATCCTGGGGGTGGCGCTCAACGAAGTGTTCGTGCCGATCCTCAACAAGCAGTTTCCGGAAATCGTCGACTTCTACCTGCCGCCGGAAGGGTGTTCCTACCGCATGGCGGTGGTCACCATGAAGAAGCAGTACCCCGGCCACGCCAAGCGCGTGATGATGGGGGTATGGAGTTTTTTGCGCCAGTTCATGTACACCAAGTTCGTGATCGTGCTCGACGACGACGTCGATGCGCGCAACTGGGAAGACGTGATGTGGGCGATCACCACGCGAATGGACCCGGCCCGCGACACCGTCATGGTCGAGAACACCCCGATCGACTACCTCGACTTCGCCTCGCCGGTCTCCGGGCTCGGCTCCAAGATGGGGCTCGATGCCACCAACAAGTGGCCCGGCGAGACCGACCGCGAGTGGGGCACGCCCATCGTCATGGACGAGGCGGTCAAGGCGCGGGTCGACGAGCGCTGGGAGTCGCTGGGTATCGGCATCGAGCTTCCCGCCTCGCGCCATGGCGGCTGAACCGATCGCGAACGAATTTTCACAAGAGGCTTTCATGAGCACAACGACGCCGAGCGCGCCCGCGCGTCAAACGGTTACCTGTCAGATCATCGATGTCGTCGACTTGAGCCCGAGCGTTCTGGGCGTCACCCTCAAGGGCGACCCGGCGGCGATCGATCACCTCCCGGGCCAGTACCTCGAGCTCGCGCTCGACTCGCACACCTGGGTGCCGTTTTCCATCGCCAGCCACCGCCGGGGGGATGGCGTGATCGAACTGCACATCCAGCACCGCCCGGAGCGCGAGAACTCCGCCCGGCTGCGCAGGCTCCTGACCCTGTCCGGCGAGCTCGACGTGCGCCTGCCCGGCGGCGAGTGCGTGCTCGACATGGCGAGCACGCGCCCCTTGCTGCTGGTTGCCGCCGGTACGGGGTTTGCCCAGATGAAGGCGATCGTCGAGGCGGTGCTCGACGTACAGCCCGAGCGGGGCGTGTTCATCTGGTGGGCCGCTCGCGAGCACGACGACCTCTACGCCGAGCAACTGGCCAGCGACTGGGCGGCGCGCTTCGACAACGTCCACTTCCACGCGGTCACCGAGCTCGAGCTCGCCCGACCGCTGGCCGAGAGCCCGCGCATCGCCCACCACCAGGGGCGTATCGACGAGGTACTCGAGCGGGCGCTGCCGACGCTCGGCTTCGACGATGCCCGCGTGGCCGTCGCCGAGTGCGATGTCTACCTCTCGGGCTCGCCGGGCATGGTCTACGCCTGCGTGGACGTGCTCGAGGCCCACGGGGTGAGCGCGCAGCGGCTGTTTTCGGACGTCTTCGCCTACGCCCCGCGCCCGGCGAAATAGTTTTTCTGTCTGAAAGATAGTCCTTCGGCCTGCGCGGTTGTCATTTGGCACGGATGCAGGCAGGATAGAACCACAACGCTTATCGAGCAGGCCCTTGGGCCTTGACCGGACGACACCATGACTTCTCTGACCCACGCACTGTTGACGCTCTTCGCGCCTCGCCTGACGGCGCGGTCAGCGTGCGTGTTCGGTCAGGACGTCTATTGGTTTAGCCCCGGTATGCCGAGGGCGGGCGCCTAGCCGCGCCCGCAGGCATACCGAGACCCGGTTGCCTGCCGAATGCAAGAGCCCCGGCGGGACGACCCGCCGGGGCTCTTGCGTTTTGGGTACCACGATTCACGACACTTTCATCGAGGAGTTGCACCATGACCGCTTACGCCAACGCTTTCGCTACCTTCATCCAGGGGTATGGTTATGGCTGGCGATTTAGCGTCGCGCGGTCGGAACAGGCAGCCACCTCCGGCCGGGCCAACGTGGGTGGCACAACCGAAACCCGATGTCCCTTGCCGAACGAGAACTGAATCCATGAACGCACCGATGACCGCCACCCCTGCCCACCTTGAGACCTCCTGCGTAGCGTCCAAGCCCCTGCCACTGCCGGCACAGCTGCTCGAGCGCATCCGCGTCGATGCTGTTCTGAGCGAGCGGCTCGACCGGCAGCGCCAGGCCGTCCAACGCATCCTCGCAGGCGACGACAAGCGCCTTTTGGTCGTGGTCGGCCCCTGTTCGATCCATGACCCGGACGCCGCCCTCGAGTACGCCGACCGCCTGGCCACGCTCAGCGAGCAAGTCAGCGAGCAGCTTTTGCCGGTGATGCGCGTCTACGTCGAGAAACCGCGCACCACCGTTGGCTGGAAGGGCCTGGCCTACGACCCGGACATGAACGGCGAGGGCGACATGGCGCGCGGGCTGACCCGCTCGCGAGAACTGATGCACGCGGTCGCCGCGCGCGGCCTGCCGGTGGCCACGGAGCTTCTTCAGCCCATGCTCGCGCCGTATCTCGAGGATCTTCTGAGCTGGGTGGCGATCGGCGCGCGCACCACCGAATCCCAGCTCCATCGCGAGCTCGCCAGCGACCTGCGCGCCGCGGTGGGCTTCAAGAACGCCACCAGCGGCGACCTGCAGGTGGCCATCGACGCCATGCAGTCCGCCGCCCATCCGCACCAGCGCTTCGCCCAGGACGCCCAGGGCCGCCCGGTGATGCGCCAGAGCGCCGGCAATGCGCACACCCACGTGGTGCTGCGCGGCGGCCACGGCGAGCCCAATTACCAGGCACACCACGTGCGCGCCGCCACCGCCCGGCTGCGCGAGGCAGGACAGAACCCACGGCTGATGGTCGACTGCAGCCACGCCAACGCGCGCAAGGATCACCGCCGCCAGAGCGAGGTAATGCTCGACGTGCTCGCCCAGCGGCGCGAAGGCGATACCGACCTGGTGGCGCTGATGCTCGAAAGCCATCTTCACGAGGGCAAGCAGGCGCTCGACGCCGGGGCGCTTCGCTACGGCGTCTCCGTGACCGATGCCTGCGTGGGCTGGGAAACCACCGAGCATCTGCTCAAGACCGCCGCCGAGCGCCTGGCCGGCCAGTGAGCCTTGCGTTGGCGGGTGCGCTTGCCAAGCCCGGGCATCGCCGTATGATGGGCGCTATTTGAGCGGAGACGAGCGATGGCCTTCACCCTGCAAGAGCAGAGCCCCGAGCGCTACCGGCGCAAGGCGCGCATGATCAGCGTGATGATGGTCGGCCAGTTGATCATCTTCGGCATGCTGTTCTCGCTTCTGCTGAGCAGCGCGCTGGAGAGCGCCCTGTGGGCCCACGGGCTCGGCATCCTGCTGGGGCTTCTCGCCACCAGCGCCCTGTTCGCGGTGCTCAAGGAGCGCCCCTGGATGGCCGAGATCAACTACGTCTGGCAGCTCAAGAGCCACCTGTCGCGCATCAACGGCTACCAGGGCGCGCTCGAGCGGGAGGCGGCGCAGGACAACCGCGCCGCGCTCGATATCCTGAGCTTCTACCATGCCGGGGTCGATCAGGTGGTTGCGCTCAACGACCGCGCCCCGCAGGACGCCAAGCGCCAGGCGCAGAAGGCGCGAATCAGCCAGCGGCGCCGCACGCTCGGCATGCCCGAGCAGGCGGCGAGCTTCGATCCGAACGATCTCGGCGCCTTCACTCGCGACTAGCGCTCGACGCGCTATCAGAAAAAATACAGGGAACTCCATGCTCGATGCGACCCTTCTCACGTCGGCGCTCTCCAA
>NZ_JAMZBC010000149.1 GCF_024158715.1 Halomonas sp. 707D7
ACAATGCGCTGTGGCAGCATCTGCCGGCGGTGCGCCAGCAGCGGGTCATCCAGCTGCCGGCGGTGTGGAGCTTTGGCGGTTTTCCGTCGGCGGCGCGCTTCGCCGATCTTCTCGGCGACGCGTTGACGGCGCCCGACGCGACCTAGAAGTCGAGTGCGGCGGACAGTTTGAGCGTGCGCGGCTCGCCCTGGCTCAGATAGCCCCCGGTCGCGGAGGCCCAGTAGTCTTCATCCGTGAGGTTCTCGATGTTGGCCCGCAGGGTCAGCGTGGTCGTATCAAGATCCGTTGCGTAGCGCACGCCCAGATCCCAACGGGTCCAGGGCGCGACCTCGAGCTGGTTGGCCGCGTCCAGGTACTGATGGCCGTTGCGAATCGCGCGACCGCTGAGCGTCCAGCCTGGCGCTCGGGGAATGTCCCACTCGCTGCCCACCACCAAGCGATAACCCGGCACACCGACCGCGTCGTTGCCCTCGAAGGTACCGTCATCGGTGCGGGTCAGTTCCGGATCCATCCAGGTGGCGCTGCTCAAAAGGCGCCAGCCATCCACCGGCTCGCCGTAGACGCTGAGCTCCACCCCGCGATTGCGCTGCTCACCAAAGTAGCCGTAGACACCGCTGTCGGCATCGGTGAAGGCGTTGGGCTGCTCGATGTCGAACAGGCTCAGGCTGCCACCAATGGTGCCCAGGTCGAGCTTGGCGCCGATCTCGTCCTGGCGTGCCTCGATCAGGCCGATGCTCTGGCCGGCATTCACCGCCGTGGTGGGTGCCGTCTCTCCGGGCTGGAGCGCCTCGACCCGGTTGGCGTAGAGCGAGAGCGCATCCGTTGCCTTGAACACGAGCCCGTACACCGGGGAGAGCCGGGTATCGCTGAAGCGATTGTCGAAATCGCCGTCGTAGTCGAAGTTTGAGACCTCGACGTCCTGGTAGCGCGCCCCGAAGGTCAGCAGCAGGCGGTCATCGAGCACGCCCAGCGTATCCGAAAGCGAGACGCCGCTGTTGCGGGTTCGGCTTCTCAGGTTCGGGTCTCCCATGTCTCCCCCGGCGAAGACCGGCTCGCGAAAGGCGATGTCCGCCGGGCGATAAAGGTTGGTCGGCAGCGCCGGCGACGCCATGGTGTAGGCGGACCGGGTGGTGCGGTAAGCGCTGGAGTAGCCGAGATCCAGCTGATGGCTCACGACCCCGGTATCGAAGGCGCCGCGCAGGCCGAACTGGCTGCCCAGCCCTTCGGCGCGGTAAGGCACGCTCATCTGCCCGACCGTGGCCGAGCCGTCCAGATCATTCACCGTGGGCGAGCCGTAGATGCCGCTCTCCCGGGTATCGCTGCCGCCCAGGGCGGCGTAGGCGGTCCAGGCATCGGTCACGTCGACCTCCCCGCGCAGCATGGCGAAGTTGGTCTCGAGGGAGGTCGTCGCCCAGGAAGGGGCGTAGTTGGTGCTGGACGACGGCGCCTTCGGCACGCTTCCTACCCCGGCTCCCACGTGAACCACGGACCGGCCGTGTTGAACGTCATGGGCCTGGTGGCCGATATCCAGCGACGCGCGGCTTCGCTCGCCCCGGTAGTCGAGCCCTACCACCGCCGAGGTAGCGCGGCGCTGCTCGTGGTCGATGGCGCTGTCTCCCCGGCCACGCTCGACGCTCGCGCGCAGACCGAACTGGTGGTCGTCGCCGAAGCGGCGCCCGAGCTCGACACCGCTTTGCACGTAGCCGTTATCGGTGATGGAGGTCGTCAAGCGGGTGAGCGGTTCATCCGCAGCGCGCTTGGGCTCGATGTTGATCGCGCCGCCGATGCCCGACCCGCTGGGCGAGACGCCATTGGCGAAGGCATTGGCTCCCTTGAACAGCTCCACGCGCTCGGCGATGTTGGCCGCCACGATCTGACGCGGCAGCACACCGTAGAGCCCCCCGTAGGCGATGTCGTCGCCATCGAGCTCGAACCCGCGAATCTGGAACTTCTCGGCGAAGTTGCCGTAGCCGAAGCCGCTTTGCACCGAGGCATCGTTGGTGAGCACTTCCCCGAGGGTGCGTGCCTGCTGGTTGTCGATCAATGTCGAGGTGAAGCCGATCACGTTGAAGGGCACGTCCATCGCCTGACGTTGCCCCCAGGTACCGACCCGAGCGCCGGCGGCCACCTGTCCTCCGGCAAAGGCCGGGGCCAGCGTATCGCCCTGGGCCACGGCCTCGCCGATGACGGTCACGGTATCGAGCGCATTTTCACCGCCCGGCGCTTGTGCATGGGCCGTGGCCGGCAGCATCGAGGCGCCGAGCAGCGCAAGGGTGAGAGAGCATCGGGATGAGAAAGGCAGCGACATGAAGATTCCCTGTTCGATGACCGCCTTGCTGCCAGTGAGGGAGCGGCTTCATGACGGCGGGGGCAGATAAGAGTGTTCGAGCCCCGGATGCTACATCAAAAAAGAATCACTTTCATTTGGTATGTAGACGCATTTATTCCCTGATGGCTATTTTACTGATATGCATTATCGTTTACACTTTTTTCGATTCGCCCCCTTCGCGTCAGATCCTGGAGCTCTCCCATGTCTCTTGCGGTAGAACGAACGACGGCCACCTCGTCGCTTGCCGACTGCTACCAAGGCGCCCTGGTACTGTTCACACCGCCGTTGATCGGCGGCGCTCCTCCCGTCGGGGCGATCAAGGTATCCCGCTGGCGAAACCCGGCGCTGCTCGAGCAGGACATGCAGCGCTACGCCGCTCGTTATCCCGGGGGCGACAAGCGGGCCATTGCCTCACTTTGGTCGAAATGGCACTTCATTGCGCTCACCGTACCGACTCTGGCCGCGCACCTACTGCTCGACCGGGACCTGCCGGTGGCCCTGGACGACGTCTACGTCCTCTTCAACGACGACGGCTGCACGCGCCAGCTCTGGCTGCCCGACGAGGGTCCGCAGCTACACGGCCAGAGTACTCACGAGCGCTTCGCCAAGCTGATCGAACACCACTGGGCCCCGCTGATCGAGCGCCTGGCGGCTCTTTCCGGCGTCGCACCCCGGGTGTTCTGGAGCAATGCCGGCGGCTATCTGGATTACTACGTCAACGAACTCGCCGGGCACCCGGAGGTGAATCCGGGCGCGCTCGAGGCCGCCCGAGCGCTGCTGGAATCCCGGGAACTCGGCGGCAAACGCAACCCGCTGTTCGAGCCGGTGCGCACCTATACCCCAAAGGGTAGCGACGAAGTGAAGCGGGTACGCAAGCTCTGCTGCCTGCGCTATCTGCTGGACGAGTTCAGCGTTTGCAGCAACTGTCCGCTGGAAGGGTGCGACCGACAAGCGCGCCGGTCGCGTTGAAACGCTGACGGCGGCGCGTCACTCCTGTGCGCTGATCTGCGCCACCGCGTCTTCGCTTGCCCGCTCGCGCTGGGCGCCGGTCAGCTCCTTGAGCTGGCCTTTCGACATTTCGAGCAGCCGGTCGGCGTGCACGAAGTAGCCATCGTCGTGGCTGATCGCGAACACCGTCTTGCCCATGTCGCGTAAAAGCGGCAGCAGCTCCCGGTAGAACAGGCGGCGAAACTGCGGGTCCTGGTCCGCCGCCCACTCGTCGAGCATCAGGATGTCGCGCTCCTCGCAGATCGCCAACAGCAGCGCCAGACGCTTGCGCTGGCCCTGGGACAGCTGGGTATTGATCACCCGCTCGCCTTCCCACTGAAGCTTTTGCTTCATGTGCAGCCGCTCGAGCCAGGTCTCCACCAAGGCCGGGGTTGCCGGTGCGCCCCCAGGGCCCATGGCGGTGTCGAACTGATGAAAATCCGTGAACACGCTGGCAAAGCGCGCGCGAAAGCTCTGCCACTGCGCAGTGGTCAAGGTGTGGCCATCGAGCTTGATCTGCCCGCTCTGGGGCTGGTAGAGCCCCGTGAGCAGCCGCGCCAGGGTGGACTTGCCGCTGCCGTTGCCGCCGATCAGAAAGACCTGCTCGCCGCGTTCGAGCACCAGATCCACCGGCCCGACCTGAAAGCCCTCCTCCGCGCCGCTCGCGGGGTAGTGATAGCTCACTCCGACGAGTTCCAGGCGCTGCCAGTCGGCAAAGGCGTCATCGACCTCGAAGCCCGGCTCGAACGCGGCAAGCTCGAGGCTCGCCAGCTTGTCGAAGGCGACCTGGGCGCTGATCAGCGTCGGCCAGGCGCCGATCGCCTGGATCAGCGGCGTGCGCAGGAACAGCAGCGCCAGCGCGAACGTCGTGGCCACCGCCGGGCTCGCCCAGCCAAGCCCGTTGGCCATGAAGAACACCACCCCGATCGCCCCCAGCATCATGATGTTCGACCAGTTGCCGGCGCTCAGGTGGTAGGAGTCGGCGCGAATGATGTGATGGCGATACGTCCGTGCGTTCCGGGTGAAGCTCTCGTCGAAAAAGCGCCGCGCCCGGTCCCGGTTGAGGGCGAGCTCCTTGCGGCCTTCGATGGCGGACTGGAAGTCCTTGTAGAGATGATCCTCGCTTGCCCGTACCAGATGAAAGTGACGGTACACCCTCGAGATCAGCATCCAGCCCACGGTCATGGTGCTGGCGATCCATACCACGGTCACCGCCACCATGGAGGGCGAAAGCCAGGCGAGATAGGCAATGGACGCCAGGGTCAGCACAGCCCCCTGCACGAGCTCGGGCAGGCGCACGAACCCGACGGTGATGTTGCGCACGTCGCTTGAAAGACTCGCCAGAAGCGTCGCATTGCCCAGCCGCTCCAGGCGCTCGATATCCGTGTCCAGGATGCGCTTGACGAGCCGGGCGCGTAGATCGAAGACGAAATGGTGGCCCAGTAGCGTGAGCGACACCTGGGTGGCGAGCGTCACCGCCAGCAGCACCGCGAGCAGGCCCAGAAATTGAGGAAGCGCCGAGAGCGGGCTACCCACTTCGATCAGGCGCTGGTTGATGAAGGCGATCACCCCCACCCCGAGCCCCGCGCTGACTAGACTCAGCAGGATGGCCCCCAGAAAAGGCCAGCGGTAGTGCGTAAAGACCACCCGCAACAGTTCCATGCTCCACTCCCTATCGACTTAGGCGGCGAATTGTGACGCACTGACCGCCCAAGTCAATAAAGAGAGTGATTTGCATTCAGCACCGGAGCTCGGCGCTGTCAGTCGAACAGGCTCATGCGGGTCATGACGCCATCGCGCTTGATGCGCCAGTGATAGAGTGCGCCGAACAGGTGCAGCACCAGAAGCACGACGATCGTCCAGCCCAGAAAGCCGTGCCAGGCGAACAGCGTGCTGGAGAGCTCCGGATGCCGGCCCACGAGCCCCGGCAGGTGCCAGACGAAGAACTCGACCGGATAGCCGCCGGTGGCGGTGGCCGCCCAGCCGAGCAGCGGCATGAGGACCAGCGCAAGATAGAGCAGATGATGGACGCTGGTACTGACGATGCGCTCGAAGAGGTTCAGGGGCGGGTCGTGATCCGGCACCACGAAGGCCAGGCGCGTGAGGATACGCAGCGTCATCAGCAAAAGGATCAGCACGCCCATCGTCTTGTGGGTGGCGTACATCACGTTGGTCGCCGCGCTCCCCACCATCTCCACGGTGCGCTCGAACCCGAGGGTACCCAGCGTGAGGCCCGTGGTCAGCGAGACGAGCACCGCGCCCGCCACCAGCCAGTGCAGAACCCGGTGAGGGTAGATGTAGTGGTCCAGCTCGTGCATCGATCGCTCCTAACGCCCTGCTGCGTTGTGAATTTTACCCGTCCATTCACCTTATAACGCTTCGCCGATCGCCGCTAGCTGTTCACGAATCAATTCCCCCAGCCGGCGCGCGGGTTCGGTGGGCCGATGCGGCGCCCGATGCAGCGCCAGCTCGATCATGGGCAGCGCCGGCAGCCCGCTCGACTCGTCCAGCGGGCGCAGCGACGGCGTCAGCATGCTGCGCGTGACCACCACCACCGCAAGCCCTGCGGTGACGATGGGCGCAAGCCCCGCCATCGACTGGCTGGTGTAGGCCACGCGCCAGTCGCGCCCCGCCGCCTGCAGCGCCTGCTCCGCCACCTCGCGAAACACGTCCGCCCCGGGCGAGTAGAGCGCCAGCGGAATGGGGTCGCTCAAAAGCGGCTGCTGGTTGATCCCTACCGCCCAGAGCAGCGGCTCGCGGCGGATCACGTCTCCGCCCGGCGAGTTGCGTTGGCGGGTGACCAGCGCCAGATCGATCTCGGCGGCCTTGACCTGCTCGACCAGGTGCGCGCTGGTGCCGCAGATCACGGTCAGCCCCACCGCCGGGTAGAGCTGATGGAAGTAGGCGAACACCGACGGCAAGAGCGAAGCGTAATCCTCGGGAATCCCCAGCACCAGATCGCCGGTGATCTGGCGCGCCTGCATGTCGCAGAAGGCCTCGTCGTTGAGGGCGAGCAGCCGCCGGGCGTGGGCCAGAAGCCGCTCGCCTTCCGGGGTGAAGCGCAGCCGCCGCCCCTCGCGTTCGTGCAGGCTCAGCTCGAGCTGCGCCTCCAGGCGCTGAAGCTGCATGCTGACCGTGGACTGGGTATAGGCCAGCCGCTTGGCAGCCGCAGTGACGCTGCCGGTATCGGCGATGGCCACCAGCGTGCGCAGCAGGGTCAAATCGAACGTCGGCGCGCGCATATATCACCACTATTGATAGGTTCCATCACAAAAGATCAATATCGTGATGAGTGCTCCCTGAGTATGCTTGGCGTCACTCACACAAATCAAGGTTCGCTTTTATAGAAGGAGAGGTGTCATGCATCCCGTTCACTCCCCGTTGGTGTCGTCGCGTTGGTACAGTGTGGGCGCTGCGCTGGTGGCGGTGATGCTATGGAGCGCAGCGCCGCTTTTGGCCGAGATGGCGCACACCTCGACGCCCCTGCAGCTGACCGCCCTGACCCTTCTGGCCGGAGCCCTGGCCACCCTGCCGCTGAGCCGGCGCACCGGCGTCGAACGGTTGAGCCGGGGCTGGCAGGCCAGCATCTGGCTGGGCGTGCCGCTTCTGATCTTCGGCGCGGTGAGCAGCTACTTCATCGGCATGCGCCTGGCCCCCGCCGCGGAGGCCGCGCTCATCACCTATACCTGGCCGGTGCTGTTCGTGCTGCTGAGCCAGTACAGCCGCTTTCGCCGGCTGCGCATCGAGGGGGTGATCGGCGCGCTGATCGCCTTCGCCGGGGCATCGCTTCTGATGCTGCCCCAGGCGCTTTCCGGTGGTTTCGGCGGTGAAATGATCGGCTATGCCATCGCCCTGCTCTCGGCGTGCTGCTGGGCGCTCTACTCCTGGTTCGGCCAGACCGCACCGGTCGCCCTTACCCCGCTTCTGCCGCGCCTTCTGCTGATCGCCTGCGCCGTGGCGACCGGCGCGAGCCTGGTGCTCGAGCCGGACCTGGCACTTCCCAGCGGCAACGCCTTGATGGCCGGAATCGCGCTGGGCCTCGGGCCTTACGGTATCGCCATGGTGGCCTGGGACAAGGCGCTGCGCTTTGGCCCGTCGAGCCTGGTGGGCAGCCTCGCCTACGGCGTGCCGATCCTGGCCGGGCTGCTGCTGGTGCTGGCGGGCATGAGCGTGCTCGACTGGCGCCTGCCCACCGCGGCGATTCTGGTGGTCGTGGGC
>NZ_JAMZBC010000150.1 GCF_024158715.1 Halomonas sp. 707D7
CCTGGGTGCTGGGAATTCCGCATGGTCTTGCCGTGCAGTACGGCAAGACCATGCGGAATTCCCAGCACCCAGGTGGCCGTCGCTCCAAGTCCGTAGGCCAGGTAGTTGCCGTGGTCGAGAAAACGGTTGGCGGGATCGGCGCCGGTACCACGCTTGGCTCGGGTGAACTCGCCATAGTCGGTCGCCTCCACGGCCAGCTTGAAGAGGGTCTTGGTGAGCCGCGCCTCCAGCGTCAGCAGATCGACACTGCTGGGCGCGTGGTCGATGGCGTGATGATGGTGGGCGAGCGCGCCTTTGAGCCGCGCTTCGTCGATGTCGAAACCGGCGTCGCGCATCGCCCGGCTGCTCCAGAGCGCCTCGATACGGGCAAGCCTTGCCTGCTGGAACGCGCGGGCGGCGTCGAGGCGCTTGGCATCGTCGAACCAGAAGCGCACCCAGTACTGCAGGTACTCGGTGGGCCGGTATTCGCTCTGCGGGGTGAGCCAGGCGACGTCGACGTCCACCTCGTTGGCCGCGAACAGCGGCGTGCCGCCTCCGCCGCAAAAGCCGACCAGCACGCCGGCCTTGGCGAGTTCGCGCATGGCGGCCTGGGTGATCGAGGTGCCGGTGCCCAGCAAAAGCGACGTGGTATTGGCGATCGGGATATTCCAGTACTTCGAGCGCTTGCCTTCATCGGTGACGTACTCGACGCGACCACCGTTGACCAGTACCCGGCAGTGCTGAAGGTAGTAAAGGTTCGCCCGCTTCGAGTGCAGGATGGTTTTTAGATCGTTCGGCGAGAAGTCATCCATGGGCACCTCTAAGTATTTTTCATCATCTAATCACCATCGGCGCTCGAACGCCACGCACCCTCGTCATACTTAAGCCTAGGCCGATTCGAATTACCGGCCGATGGCAAGAGGCCGTGCTACGCTTAGCGTTACTTTTTTCTCCCTACAGGCTTTCGATCATGCGGCTACGTCTCTGGCTCTGCGCGTTTGCGTGCGCGTTCACTCTTCCCGCGTTGGCGCAGTCTTCAAGCGACTGGGCGCCGTACGACGACGTGTTCGAAAACGGCGCGCGCCAGGCGAACCTGTGGCAGTGGGGGTGGACCGGGGTCTACGCCACGAGCCTGGCGGTGAACGCGTATCAGTCGAGCGAGGCGAGCAGCCGGGACGACCGGTTCGATGCGCGGGTGGGGGCGGTGAAGTCCGCGCTGGCGCTGGGGGGCATGTTCACCGACCGCCAGCCGCACCCGGCGGCGCTGGAACGCTACGAGCGCTTGAAAGCCAATGGCGAGCTGAGCGGCGTGCAGGCGCTGGGCCTCGAGCTTGCGAGAGCCGAGCGCGCGCGTCGGGGATGGAGCGCGCGGGTCGGGTCGCTTCTGGTCAACGGCCTGGCGGCCGGGGTGATCGCCGCCGATGGCCGGGGTGACGATGCGGCGATCAACTTCGCCTCGGGGATGCTGGTCAACGAGCTGCAGATCTGGACGCAGCCGAACCAGGCCTCCTCCGCGATCAACCGCTTTCAGCCGGCGCGGGTGTCGCTGGGGCCGGTGACGCTCGAGGGCGAGTACGCCCTGACCGTGGCGCCCCATCAGCTTGGCGCCACCTGGCGCTACTGAGCCCGCCCGCTCGAGGGAGGCGGCTTCGATGCCGCAGAAACAAGGATGACGCCGCCCGGGCGGCGCCCCGGATACGGGGATTGAAGGGAAAGACGCTATGGACGCGGCCTTGGCAGACAACGTGGATATCGTGGAGGTGCTCGACGAGCGCCATATCGCCAACGTGCTGGCCGGGCTCGACGACCGTCGCCATGCGCTGACGGTGGCCCTGAACGGCCACCCACCGGACTACCCGGCCCACCTGGAAGCGCTCGACGTGGACGGCGGCGAGTGCTCGCTGACCCTCACCGACGCCGGCAGCATCGCCGTCGCGACGCTGGGGCGGTGCTCGCTGACGCTCAACGCCGAGAACGACCAGCGGCTGAGCTTCGAGGGCATGACGGTGCTCGAGGCCGAGCGCCAGGCGCAGACGCTGATCCTTCGCGCCACGCTCCCCCGGCGGTTGACCACGGCGGCCCGGCGCACCCATGCGCGCATCGCTCTGCGCCGGGACATGGCGGTGAGCGCCGCGCTGACCCTGTACGCGGAGCAGCCGCCGATCGCGGCCCGACTGTGCGATATCTCCGGCGGGGGCTGCCTGGTGCGCCTGCCGCTCAGCGAGTGCACGCCGCTGACCGAAGGAACGGCGCTGGCGCGAATGGCCCTGCTCTTTCCCGGCGGGGAACGCTTCGAGGCCGGCGCCTCGATTCGCCATATCACCCCGGTGCCCTACACCAGCGATGTCGCGGTGGGGCTGGCCTTCGAGGGCCTCGACCCGGCGCGCCGGCAAGGGCTTTTGCATATCGTCACCGCCACCGAGCGCGAGATTGCCTGGCGCGCCGGCGAGGGCTCGCGGCTGGCCGCGCCCACCAAGCTCTACACCGCCCCCAGGACCCAGCGTTCTCGCCGAGCCGGCGCCAGGCGCCCGCGCGCCTCTCGCGGGGTGTCGACGCTGCGCGAGATCACCCGGGACCTGCACCTGTTCTTGCTGGCGCTGCAAAACGGCCAGCCGCTGCCGCTCGAGCGCCTGGAGCGCAGCGCCGGCAAGCTGATCAAGCTGCTCGGCAAGGGCCGCCAGGCGTTCTTTTTCGGGCTGACCTGCCTGAAGGAGGAGCCGCAGTGGATGCAGCACTCGCTGAGCGTGGCCGGCAAGCTCGCCGACCTGATGCTCGCCGAGCCGACCCTGCGCGACGACGTTCACCGCGCGGTACGCGCGGCGCTGATCCACGACATGGGCAAGGCGCTGCTGATCGATGCGACGCTGCCGTCGCTCGACAGCGACATGGATGCCTCCCAGAGGCAGCGCCTTCGCGCCCACGTGGCCACGCTTTCAAACGCGCTGGCCGTCGCCGGCTACCCCGTCGAGGCGCTGGAGCGCGATATCATCGGCAACATCAACGAGCGCCTGGACGGCTCGGGCTACCCGCGCGGCGTGACCAATGAGGCGCTGTCGCCGCTGGCGCGCCTGGCGGCGGTGGTGGACGTGATCGACGCCATGACCCGCCCGCGGGGCGACCGCCCGCCGCTGGATGCGGTCGCGGCCTATCGCTACCTCTACAACCGTCCGACGCGCTTCGACCAGCACTGGGTGACGCGCTACGTGCAGCGCCACGGCTTCTACCCGCTGGGCAGCCTGGTCGAATTCTCCCACGGTTATCTTGCCTGGGTGCTGGGCGTGGACGAGCGCGGCCAGCCAGACCGGGTGCGGGTGGTGCGCAACCTGCGCCGGCGCGACGTGTTCTACGACGACGAGATCGGCCGCGTCGATTTCGACCAGCTGGGGCGCTTGACCGGCCCCGCCCAGCCGCACCGCCACGATCTCTGACCCGCGCTCGACGGCCAGCGGCGCGCGGCTGACGACGATGTTGCGCCGCATCCATTGTCAAGCGTGGCGAAGAGAGTAGAATATCCGGCAATTTTTATGCAAATATTGTTATGTTATAACTTACTTTCCGTGCGAGAGGAGTCATCGTGAGTCATCCAACACATCGCCACAACCGCGAAGGGCCCTGCCACTTTTCGCTGATGTCGCTGTCTGCCATCAAGCGGCTGCTGTTGGTCGCGCTGCCGCTGCTGACGCTCTGGGCCCTGGTGCTGTGGGCCGGCGGTTGGTTTTGATGAACCATCGCGACGAGAGCCGCCTGCGCCTGCACGACCTTCACCTGGCCCAGGGGCGGCGCATGGTGCTCGAACACCTCCAGGGCGATTTCCTGCCCGGGGCGATCACCGCCCTGATCGGCGCCAACGGCGCCGGCAAGAGCACCTTGATCCAGTCCATCATGGGCGAGCTGCGCCCGGTGTCCGGCAAGGTGGAGTGCCTGGTCGCCCGCGAGCGCCGCGCCTGGCTGCCCCAGCAGCTGGCGCTCGACCTGACCTTCCCCATGAGCGTCGAGGAGCTGGTGATGACCGGCACCTGGCCAAGCCACGGCGCGCTCAAGGGGTACTGCGCGGCGCACTACCGCAAGGGGCGCGACATCATGGGCCGGCTCGGCATTTCGCACCTGGCCCACCGGCCGCTGGGCGAGCTCTCCGGCGGCCAGCGCCAGCGCGCGCTGATCGGGCGCACGCTGATGCAGGAAGCCGAACTGCTGCTGCTCGACGAGCCGTTCGCCAACGTCGACAGCCAGACGGTGGACATCCTGGTGAGCATCCTGCGCCAGATGGCCGACAACGGCATGACGATCATCGTGGTGCTCCACGACATGGATCACCTCAAGCGCCTGGCCGACGAGGTGCTGATGCTCGCCGGCGGTCGCGGGGAGTGGATGGCGCCGCAGGCGCTCGAGCACCCCGCGCACATGCCGACCCAACCCATGACCTTCACCTCGGGAGGTCACCATGTGGGATCTGCTTAACGCCTGGTTCATCGCCCCGTTCGACTACGGCTTCATGCGCCGCGCGGCGGTGGGGGGGCTGGCGCTGTCGCTGGCCGCGCCGCCTTTGGGCGTATTCCTGGTGCTGCGTGGCATGAGCCTGATCGGCGACGCCATGGCCCACGCCATCCTGCCCGGCGTGGCGCTGGGTTTTCTGCTGGCCGGTTTCTCGCTGCCGATCATGAGCATCGGCGGCGTGCTGTTCGGGCTCCTGATGGCGCTGATGGCCGGGGCGGTGTCGAAGATGGGCGGTCAGCGCGAGGACGCCGCCATGGCGAGCTTCTTCATCACCTCGCTGGCGGCGGGGGTGATGCTGATCTCGATCGGCGGCAGCAGCGTGGACCTGACCCACGTGCTGTTCGGCTCGATCCTGGCGGTCAACTCCACGGCGCTGCTCCTGATCGCCGGCATCAGCACGCTGATCGTGCTGACCATGGCGCTGATCTTTCGCGCGCTGGTGGTCGAGTGCCTGGACCCGCTCTTTCTGCGCGGCCAGAGCCGGCGCAACGGCTGGGTACATAGCGTCTTCCTGGCGCTTTTAGTGCTCAACCTCACCGCCGGCTTCCAGACGCTGGGCACGCTGATGGCGGTGGGCCTGATGATGCTGCCCGCCACCGCGGCGCGCTTCTGGAGCCGGCGCCTGGAAGGCTTGATGGGCATTGCCGTGGTGCTGGCGATGCTGGCAAGCGTCGGCGGGCTCTTGCTCTCCTACCACCTGGACATTCCTTCGGGGCCGAGCATCATCCTGCTGGCCGGCGGCGCGTACTTCTTCTCGGCGCTGTTCGGGCGCTACCACAGCCTGACGGCGCGGCTGCGGCGCAAGCCCCTGCCGCTGCATGCGCATCCCGACCCTTCGGTGCCCGTGGATGACACCCCACGGGATCACATTCCTCTGGACAGGAGTTAATCATGTCACTGCGTTTTGCCCCACTCGTGGCGGGCGTTTCCGCCCTGCTGGCGATTCCCGCCGCACTCGCCGCCGATCGCGTCCAGGTCGTCACCAGTTTCTCGATCCTGGCGGACATGGTCGAGAACGTCGGCGGCGAGCACGTCGAGGTGACCTCGCTGGTCGGCCCCGACGGCGATACCCACGTCTACTCGCCTCGCCCCGGTGACGCCCGCGCCCTGGCCGAGGCGGATCTGGTCGTCTTCAACGGCCTGCTGCTCGAGGGGTGGATGGAGCGCCTGCTCGACTCCAGCGATTACCAGGGCGAGCTGATCGTCGCCACCGACGGCATCGACACGCTCGACTACCATCCGCACGACCACGACCACGATCACGGCCACTCTCACGAACACGAACACGAACACGAACACGCGCATGATCACGGCCATGACCACGATCACGAGCACGGCGAGTTCGACCCCCACGCCTGGCAGGACATGCGCCAGGCGCGCGTCTACATCGCCAACATCCGCGACGGCCTGATCGATGCCGACGAGGAGAACGCCGACGACTATCGCGCCAACGCCGAGCGCTACCTGGAGGAGATGGGCGAGCTCGACGGCGAGATTCGCACCCTGATCGGTGACATTCCGCCCTCGACCAGCGTGATCACCGGGCACGACTCCTTCGGCTACTTCGCCAACGCCTACGGCGTGCGCTTTTTGTCGCCCACCGGGCTCTCCACCGAAGTGGAGCCCAGCGGCGCCAGCATGGCGGCCCTGGTGGACCTGATCAACGCCGAGGGCGTGCAGGCGCTGTTCTACGAGAACATGACCAACTCGGCGGTGATCGACCAGCTCGCCGAAGAGACCGGGCTTCCCGTCGCCGGCACGCTGTATGCCGACGCGCTGTCGAGCGACGGCTCGGCCAGCACCTATCTCGGCATGATGCGCCACAACGCCGAGCTCCTGCACGACGCCCTGGCCCGCCCTGGCCATGGCGAGCAGGCTCATGACCACGATCACGGCCATGACCATGACCATGCTCACGATCATGAGCATGACCACAGCCACGAGCACGAGCATAGCCACTGAGTGGCACGCCCTTTTAAAGCGCCCCTCGCGGGCGCTTTTTCGTGGCCGCTCGCGCTGGTGGCCGCGCCGCTAACGCGCCATACTCCCGGCACCGGCCATTCGCCCCCTTTAAACCACACGGTGCCCTTTCATGCCTGCCCACCTATTCACCGCCTTCGCGCTGGGAGCGGCTGCGCTGCTGCCGGCCACGCTGGCCCATGCCGAACCGGACACCCGACTGGCGGCACAGGTCGACGACGTCATTCGCCCGCTGATGGCCGAATACCGGATCCCCGGCATGGCGGTGGGGCTGAGCGTGGACGGCGAGCAGCATCTCTTCTACTACGGCCTGGCCGACCTCGAGGCGAGCCGCGCGGTGGACGAACGCACCCTGTTCGAGCTTGGATCGATCAGCAAGCTCTACACGGCGACACTGGCCGCCTACGCCGAGACCCAGGACGTGTTCGCCCTGGACGACGCCGCAAGCCGCCACCTGGCCGCGCTTGCCGGTAGCGCCTTCGACGACATCAGCCTGCTGGAGCTCGCCACCTACACGGCGGGCGGCCTGCCGTTGCAGTTTCCCGAGACGCTCGAGGGCGATGAGGCCATGCTCGAGTACTTTCGCGACTGGCGGCCGGATTTCGCCCCGGGCACCCACAGGCTCTACTCCAACCCGAGCATCGGGCTGCTGGGCTATATCACCGCCGAACGCCTGGCGCAGCCGTTTGACGAGGCGATGGCCGAGCACGTGTTCGCCCCGCTGGGGATCGAACACAGTTTCTTCGACGTGCCCGCCGACGAGCGCGAGCACTACGCCTACGGCTATTCGGCGAGCGACGCGCCGCTTCGCGTCAATCCCGGGCTGCTGGACGCCCAGGCCTACGGGCTGAAGGCGACCGCCAGCGACGTGCTGCGCTTTCTGGAGGCGCATCGGGCCGGCGCGCCCACGGCGCCCCTGCAGGCGGCGATGAACACGACCCAGGCCGGCTACTTCGCGCTCGGTGACATGGCCCAGGGGCTTGGCTGGGAGCGCTACGCCGCGCCGGCCACCCTGGAGCAGTTGACGGCGGGCAGCGCCCTGGAG
>NZ_JAMZBC010000151.1 GCF_024158715.1 Halomonas sp. 707D7
GCTACCCGCTGTGGCACGGTTTTCGCGGCGGCAAGGCGGTGGCCAGCGCCTTCGGCGTGCTGCTGGTGCTGGTGCCCTGGGTGGCGCTTGCAAGCTCCCTGCTCTGGGCGCTGTGCGCCTGGCGACTGCGCACCGCGGCGGCGGCCTCGCTGATCAGCGCTGCGGTCGCGCCGCCGCTCACGCTATGGCTCGCTGCCGACTACGTCCTGGTGGTGAGCGCCTTCACGCTTCTGGTCGGCCTGCGCCATGCGCTCAACATTCGCCGGCTGCGGCGCGGCGAAGAGCCCGGGCTTTCCGATCGCTAGTCACTCGGCGGGCGGCGTCAGCTGGTCCAGCGGCCAGCGGGGCGTGGCCTGCATGAGCCCCTGGGTGTCATGCTCGCCGGCGGCGAGGCGCTGGGCGCCCACGTAGGCGATCATGGCGCCGTTGTCGGTGCAGAAGCGGGCGCGGGGGTAGAAGGTCTTCGCGCCGCGCTTTTCGGTCTCCACGGCCAGGCGCTCGCGCAGGCGCGTATTGGCGCTGACCCCGCCGGCCATCACCAGCCGCTTCAGGCCGGTCTCGTCGAGCGCCCGGCGACACTTGATCACCATGGTGTCCACCACCGCCTCCTCGAAGGCGCGGGCGACGTCCGCGCGGGCCTGATCGTCGAGGGTACCATCGGCCTCGAGCTTTTTGAGCGTGGTCAGCGTGTGGGTCTTGAGCCCGGAGAAGCTGAAGTCGAGTCCGGGGCGATCGGTCATCGGGCGCGGAAAGCGAAAGCGCGCCGCGTCGCCCTGCTCGGCCAGTGCCGCCACCCTCGGGCCCCCGGGGTAGGCAAGCCCCAGCATCTTGGCGGCCTTGTCGAAGGCCTCGCCCGCAGCGTCGTCTACCGACTCGCCGAGCAGCCGGTAGCGCCCGAGCCCCGCGACTTCCACCAGCTGGGTGTGCCCGCCGGAGACCAGCAGCGCGACGAAGGGAAAGGCCGGCGGGTTCTCCTCGAGCATCGGCGCGAGCAGGTGTCCCTCCATGTGGTGCACGCCGAGCACCGGAATGCCCAGCGCCCGGGCCATGCCGTGGGCGGTGCTCGCACCCACCATCAGCGCGCCGACGAGCCCCGGGCCCGCGGTATAGGCGATACCGTCCAGATCGCGCTTTTCAAGCCCGGCCTCACCCAGTACCTGGTCGATCAGCGGCAAGAGCTTGCGGGTGTGGTCCCGCGAGGCGAGCTCCGGCACCACGCCACCGTATTCGGCGTGCATCGCCACCTGGCTGTAGAGGGCGTCGGCCAGCAGTCCTTCGCCCGCCGGAAGGCGGGTGTCGAAGAGCGCCACGCCGGTTTCGTCGCAGGAAGTTTCGATGCCGAGCACTCGCATAGGGAATCTCTGTAGAAGCTTACGAAATGGCGCCGATTTTATCACGCCGAGGAGGTCGGCGTGACACGCATTTGCCCGCCCGGCGACGGTTGACGGTGCATCACGCTCGACTAGGTTTAGTGGAGATCGCCCACCGTTCAAGGAGAAGAGCGCAATGTGGAACCAGTTCAGCATGACCCGGCGCCGGCTGCTCGGTGCCATGACCGCCGTGGCAGGGTCGGGATTGATTCCCGGCGCCTACGCCGGGGAGGCCTCGGACGAGAGCGATGCGGACGCCGCGAGCGAATCGCCCAGGCGCTGGTGCATCCGAAACGCTACCGTGCTGACCATGGAGCCCGGCCGGGCGCCGCTCGAGAAGGCCGATGTCTGGGTGGTGGACGGACGCATCGAGGCAATCGGCGAGAAGCTCGACAGCCAAGACAGCGAGATGATCAACGGCGAGGGCTGCATCGTCATGCCGGGGCTGGTCGATACCCACAACCACATGTGGCAGACCCAGATGCGCGGCATGTTCAATCAGACCGAGAACAGGCTGTTCTTCCCGCTGACCAACCGGCTGGGCGAGCATTTTCGCCCGGGGGATACCTGGGTGGGCGAGTACCTCGCGGCGATGGAGAACGTCGGCGCCGGCATCACCACCAGTGTCGACTTCTTCGACAACAATCGCGGCCCGGAACATGCCCAGGCCGCTCTCGAGGCGCTGGCGGCTTCCCCCTTGCGCGCGCGGCTGATGTTCGGCAACGAGAGCAAGACCTCGGGCAATTCGATCGACCTGGAACACTTGCGCGAGCTGCACGACGACTGGGAGCGCTACGCCGATCGCGGGCGGCTCTCGTTGGGTCTGGCCTGGCGGCTGCCGAGCGATCTGAGCGATCAGGACGCGATGACCATGAAGCGTCGCGAGTTCGAGGCCGCCCGCGAGAGGGGCCTGCCGATCGCCGTGCACGTCAGCGGCGAGGAGCATCACGCCATGTTCCAGCGCCTGATCGACGGCGAGTTCTTGATCCCCGAGCTTCAGGTGGTGCACGCCACCGACGCGCGGGAGGAGCATCTCGATGCGCTGGTCGAGGCCGGGTCGAGTCTTGCGCTCACGCCGGTCACCGAGCACCGGGTGGGCTATGGTCTCACCCGGCTCTCCCACTTCGCGCGGGTCGAGCGCCAGGGACTCGGCATCGACGGCAACGCGCTGGCCGGGCGCGGCGATCTGTTCGAGGTGATGAAGCACGCCGCGCTGACCGAGCTCGGCGCGAGCGAAGACCAGACCAGCGTCGACTGCGAGCGGATCGTGTCACTCGCCACCCGGCTCGGTGCCGAGTCGGTCGGCATGGGCGATCAGGTCGGTACGCTTGCGCCGGGCAAGCAGGCGGACCTGATCATGCTCGATACCCGTCGAGCCAACCTCGGCATGCTGCCCACCGAGCCCTACGCCTTCGTGGTGTTCGCCGCGACCCCGGCCAACGTGTCGCTGGTCTCGGTGGGCGGGCGCATCGCCAAGCGCAGCGGTGAGCTCGTGGATATCGACGAGGATGAGCTCGCTTCGCGCATCGACGCGTCGCTGTCGCACCTGCGCGACTACCTGTGAGCGCCGCCAGGCATGGGGCGTCGGTTGCAAAATGGCGCGGTCGCGACTAGACTACCTGGCGCTGTAAAAAATGGGTCGTACACTGTATCTGCAGACGTCGCTTCTGGCGTGGTATTAAGCGGTGTGCGCACTATCCGAACCAAGACTCCTTAAGGTAGGTGAGTGCTTAATGCCTTCTGTAAAAGTACGTGATAACGAGCCGTTTGACGTCGCCCTGCGTCGCTTCAAGCGTTCTTGCGAAAAAGCCGGCGTTCTTTCCGAAGTACGTCGTCGTGAGCATTACGAGAAGCCGACTGCCGAGCGCAAGCGCAAAGCGGCTGCGGCCGTGAAGCGTCACGCCAAGAAAGTCCAGCGTGAGCGCAAGCGTTTCGAACGGCTCTATTGATCCGTACCTAGAGACGCCTTTCGTGGGTGTCTCGAGAGGGATGCCAAGCGGCCGCCGTCAGGTGGCCGTTTGTTTTTAGACAGATCGTCAAGAAAGCTAGACAGTCGACGAGTGGTGTAACCCAAGTACTTCTTGGGTTAGGCCATTGAGTCCTTGCGCGGAACCCCCAATCCATGGCCGGACAGATCCCCCAGCGTTTCATCGATGATCTTCTGGACCGCACCGACGTGGTCGAGGTGGTGGGCGAGCGCGTGCAGCTCAAGAAGGCCGGGCGCAACTACTCGGGCCTGTGCCCCTTCCACCAGGAAAAGACCCCCTCCTTCACGGTCAGCGCCGACAAGCAGTTCTACCACTGCTTTGGCTGCAGCGCCAACGGCAATGCCCTGCGCTTTCTGATGGAGTACGACAAGCTCTCGTTCCCCGAAGCGGTGGAGCAGCTCGCCGGCCGCCTCGGGCTCGAGGTGCCCCGCGAAGGTGGCGACGACCCCAGGGCGCGCCAGCGCGAGCAGAAGCGCAAGGAGGCGGTGAGCCTTCTGGAATTGGCCGCGAGCTTCTATCGCGAGCGCCTGAAGATGCAGGAGGGGGAGGCCGCCCGGCGCTATCTGGACGGGCGCGACCTGTCGAAGGAGGTGATCGCCACCTACGGCATCGGCTATGCCCCGGATGGCTGGGAGGCGCTCAAGCAGCACCTGAGCGCCAAGGGCGTGAGCGAGCAGGTGCAGATCGAGTACGGTCTGCTGGTCCATCGCGAGGAGAGCAATCGCACCTACGACCGCTTTCGCGACCGGGTGATGTTTCCCATTCGCGACCTGCGCGGGCGCACCATCGCCTTCGGCGGGCGCATCATGGGCGATGGCCAACCGAAGTACCTGAACTCTCCGGAAACGCCGGTCTTTCACAAGGGGCGCGAGCTCTACGGACTCTACGAGGCGCGCCAGGCGGTCAGCAAGCTCGAGCAGTTGATCATGGTGGAGGGCTACATGGACGTGGTGGCGCTGGCCCAGTACGGCATCCACAATGCCGTGGCCACGCTCGGCACCGCGACCACGGAGGACCACCTGCACCGGCTGTTCCGGCTGGTCAACCGAGTGGTGTTCTGCTTCGACGGCGACCGCGCCGGGCGTCAGGCGGCGAGCCGGGCGCTGGAGACGGCGCTGCCGCAGATGATCGACGGTCGCGAGGCGCGCTTTCTGTTCCTGCCCGAAGGCGAAGACCCGGATTCGCTGGTGCGCCGCGAGGGCGAGCAGGCCTTTCAGGATCGCGTCACCTGCGCGATGCCGCTCTCCGAGTTTCTCTTCGAGCAGGCAGCCCAGGGGCGTGATCTGAACACCGTGGAGGGGCGCGAGCGTTTTGCCAGCCACGTGCTCCAGGCGCTCGAGCGGGTGCCCGAGGGCATGCTCAGGTCGCTGTTGCTCGAGGCGCTGGCCAAGCGAAGCGGTCTCTCGCGGGAGGAGCTCCAGGGGCTGCTCGCCCGGCGCGCCCCGGCGCCCGTGGTCGCGCCCGAAAGCGATCAGCCCTTGCCCGAGCAGGCACCGGTTCAAGCCGCGCGCGCGACCAGGCCGAAGGCGCTCGGACGCGTGCTTTCGAGCGTCGAGCGCATCGCCCAGCTGCTGCTTCACGAGCCGCGACTGGTGGAGTCGTTGCCGGAAGGCTTCGACTGGCTGCCGGACGACAGCGCCCACGGGCCGCTTTGCCGCGAACTCGTGATGCTGCTGCGCGCCGGGCGCTACAAGAGTCCTCAGGTGGTGCTGGCGCACTTTCAGGGAAGCGAGGAGGGGGAGGTGCTGGCCGAGCTCGCCCAGCGGGAGCTTTTGATTCCCGGGGCCACTCGCCAGGCGGAGCTTTCCGGGCTCGTCGAGCACCTGGTCGGCAGGCAGCGCAAGCGCTCGCCGGAAGAGGAGTACAACGCGCTGCTGGCGCTCGAGCGTTCGGGACAGAAGCTCGACAAGGCACAGCGGCAACGTTTGGCAACGCTGGTGGTCGAACTCACCCGAACGCGTTGACGCAGGTGCCAGGAACGGCGCCCGAGGCCAGGGGAAGGCGAGCGAGGCGGCAGGCGGGGTTGAACTCCCGTGGGCCACCTCCATATAGGGAACCACAAGGGCCTTGAAATGGCCTAACCGAGTAACCTAACACACCTGAAACACGGCGCAAATACGTTTAGCTGGGAAAAGTGCAGCAAATTACGCTATAATGGTCGGCTTGTTGAGTTTAATCGATTCAGCGCCCCAGGTGTTTCATTCTTCTTCGTCGAGATAGGGTTTCTATGGCTGGAAATGCGCAGCAGCAGTCACGTCTGAAGGAGTTGATCGCGCGCGGCAAAGAGCAGGGCTACCTGACCTATGCCGAGGTCAACGACCATCTACCCGAGGATATCGCCGACCCGGATCAAGTGGAAGACATCATTGGCATGATCAACGACATGGGTATCAGTGTCGTTGAGGAAGCGCCGGATGAAGACACTTTGATGATGTCGGATCACTCCACGGACGAGTCCGCTGCGGAAGAGGCCGTCGCGGCCCTTGCCGCCGTGGAAAGTGACGTCGGTCGCACGACCGACCCGGTGCGCATGTACATGCGCGAAATGGGCACGGTCGAGCTTCTGACCCGCGAAGGCGAGATCGAGATCGCCAAGCGGATCGAAGAGGGCACGCGAGAAGTGATGTCCTCGCTCGCGTACCTGCCCGGCGCGGTCAGCTCCATTCTCGAGGCTTACGACGCTACCCAGGACGAAGAAGCGCCGGGCCGGCTGTCGGATCTGTTCTCCGGCTTCATCGACCCGGACGAGGGCATCCCCGGCGTTGCCGAGGCGGAAACCGCCGAACCCGAGGTCGATACCGACCTGTCCGAAGACGACGACATCGACAGCGACGGTGACGACGACGAAGAGGACAACACCGCAAGCGAGGGCGGCCCGGACCCGGAAGAGGCGCGTGCGCGTTTCGAGCAGATTCGCGAGCAGAACGCCGCCGTGGCGGCGATGTTCGAGAAGCACGGTCGCGGCAGCGCCGAGCTCAAGGCCGAGCAGGAGCGCCTGGCGGAGCTGTTCTCGCCGATCAAGCTCGTGCCCAAACACTTCGAGCGCCTGGTCGGCCAGGTGCGCATCAGCGTCGAGCAGGTGCGCAACCAGGAGAAGACCGTGATGCAGCTGTGCGTGAAGAAGGCCAAGGTGCCGCGCAAGCTGTTCATCAAGTCGTTTCCGGGCAACGAGTCCGACAAGAGCTGGCTCGATCGTTTCCAGGAAGAGCAGCCCAAGTACGCCGATCGCCTAGAGCCGCTGCGTGCCGACATCGCTCGCTCCCAGCGCAAGATCGCCTTCGAGGAGGACATGGTGCAGCTCACCGTGACCGACCTCAAGGAAGTCAACCGCAAGCTCTCGATCGGCGAAGCCAAGGCGCGCCGCGCCAAGAAGGAGATGGTCGAGGCCAACCTTCGCTTGGTGATCTCGATCGCCAAGAAGTACACCAACCGCGGCCTGCAGTTCCTGGATCTCATCCAGGAGGGCAACATCGGCCTGATGAAGGCGGTGGACAAGTTCGAATACCGCCGCGGCTACAAGTTCTCGACCTATGCCACCTGGTGGATTCGTCAGGCGATCACTCGCTCGATCGCCGACCAGGCGCGCACCATTCGTATTCCGGTGCACATGATCGAGACGATCAACAAGCTCAACCGCGTGTCGCGCCAGATGCTCCAGGAAATGGGCCGCGAGCCGACCCCGGAAGAGCTCGGCGAGCGCCTCGAGATGCCGGAAGACAAGGTGCGCAAGGTGCTCAAGATCGCCAAGGAGCCGATCTCCATGGAGACGCCGATCGGTGACGACGACGATTCGCACCTGGGCGACTTCATCGAGGATGGCACCATGCTGCTGCCGATCGACCTGGCCACGGGCGAAGGTCTGATCGAGGCAACCCGCAACGTGCTGGGCGGCCTGACCGCCCGCGAGGCGAAGGTGCTGCGCATGCGCTTCGGCATCGACATGAACACCGACCACACCCTCGAGGAAGTGGGCAAGCAGTTCGACGTCACCCGCGAGCGTATCCGCCAGATCGAAGCCAAGGCACTGCGCAAGCTGCGCCATCCCAGCCGCTCGGAGCCGCTGCGTTCGTTCCTCGACGAGTGAGCGATGAGCGGTAAGTAGTGAGT
>NZ_JAMZBC010000152.1 GCF_024158715.1 Halomonas sp. 707D7
ATCGGTATCCGGCGAGACCGGCAGAGCCTGGATGCCGCTGGCGACGGCAGTGTCGCGAGACGGCGCCGGCGCGTCCTCCTCGATGCTGGCCGGACGTTGCGGCACGGGCACCTCCTGGCGGGTGACGCTGCCGGGCTGCTCGATGACGAACGTGGGCTGCGGACGCTCTTCGCGGGGAGCCGGATCACTCATCAGCCACGGCACGAAGATGGCCAGCAGCGCAAGCAGGATCACGATACCGCTGATGCGCTCCGTCTTACCGTATTTCATATCGCTCTCCTTGAAGGCGTCAGGCCCGCCTGACGCTCAGACACCGCCGGTTCACGCCTGGGGCAGCGTGAGCTCGAGCAGTGCAGCCACGGTCTTGAACGAGCCCATCGCCAGCACGCGATCGTGTTCGCCAAGCTCGGCCTCGATGGCATGCACGCCGGCCTCGGGCGAATCGGCCAGTGCACGCACCCCCCCGCCCTTGGCCTCGACCCGCCGACCAAGATCCGCGGCGCTGCGTCCGCGCTCGCCGTCGAGGCTCACGCATACCCAGTCGGTAATGCGGTCGAGCAGCGCATCGATCACACCGTCGGCGTCCTTGTCCTCGAGCATGCCGATCAACGCCCACTGGCGGCCGCCCTCGGGCGGGGCCGGCAGCCGATTGGCCACGTAGCGCGCCGCGTGAGGGTTATGGCCCACGTCGAGGCACCACTGGCCGACCCACTGCATGCGACCGGCGACGATCAGGCCGCGAAACGCCTGGGTGGTCAGGGCGGTATCAAAATCCAGCCCCACCAGCGCCAGCGCCTGCAGGGCCGTGGCGGCGTTGTCGATCGGCAGACCCGGATCCGGTAGCGCATCGAGCGAGACGGTATCGCCCTCGGGCGTCAGCCCGTGCCAGCACCAGGGCGTGGTGAGATCACCCGGCGCCTTGACGCCGGCGCTGTGCTTGAACCCGACACCCTGGGCATAGATCGTGGACGCCATGGCGATGGCAGTGTCCGGCACGCTGACGGGAAGCGACGTACTGCCCAGCACCGCCGGCTTGAGCGGGCGAAAGATGCCCGACTTCTCGCGACCGATCTGCTCAAGGTCGGTGCCGAGGTAGTCGGCGTGATCCAGCGCCACCGTGGTGACGATGCTCACGTCCGGCTCGATGATGTTGACCGCGTCCAGACGACCGCCGAGGCCGACCTCGAGAAGCGCAAGGTCGAGCTCCTCCTGGGAAAGACACCAAAGCGCACAGAGCGTTCCCGCCTCGAAGTAGGTGAGGCTGACCTCGGGCGCCCGGGTGCGCGCCTGCTCGACCTGCTCGAAGCCTTCGATCAACTGCGCGTCGCTGGCCTGGCGGCCGTTGATGGTCACGCGCTCGTTGTAGCGCACCAGGTGCGGCGAGGTGTAGGTTCCCGCGCGCCAGCCATGGGCGCGCGCGACGGCATCCATCATGGCAAGGGTCGAGCCCTTGCCGTTGGTGCCCGCCACCATGATGACGTGCTTGGCCACCGGGCGCTCGAGAAGCCCCATGCGGTTGGCGACCTCCGTCACCCGGTCGAGGCCCATGTCGATGCCCACCGGGTGCAGGGTTTCCAGATGAGCGAGCCAATCGGCCAGGGAGTTAGGCATTGCGGCTGGATTCGTCGCTCGTGGCGCTGGAGGACGTCGCTTGCGCTTCAGCGTCGCTTGCGATCTGCTCCTCGTTCATCACCGGTTCCTGAATGTCGGCGTCGAGGGCCTCGTCGCCGTCGCCGAGCGGGTCCTGGTGGGTGAGCTTGCGCAGCACACCGCCGACCCGGGTACGCATATCGTGGCGATGAACGATCATGTCCACGGTGCCGTGCTCGAGCAGGAACTCGCTGCGCTGGAAGCCTTCCGGCAGGGTCTCGCGCACGGTCTGCTCGATCACGCGCGGGCCGGCGAAGCCGATCAGCGCATTGGGCTCGGCGATGTTGAGATCCCCGAGCATCGCAAGCGATGCCGAGACGCCGCCGAAGACCGGGTCGGTCAGCACCGAGATGTAGGGAATGCCGGCCTGCTTGAGCTTCTCGAGCGCCGCCGAGGTCTTGGCCATCTGCATCAGGGAGAACAGCGCCTCCTGCATGCGCGCCCCGCCGGAGGCGCCGAAGCAGACCAGCGGGATCTGTTCTTCAAGCGCGAGCGTCGCGGCGCGCACGAACTTCTCGCCCACGACCGCGCCCATCGAGCCGCCCATGAAAGTGAACTCGAATGAGACGGCGACGATCGGCAGACCATCCAGGGTGCCGCGCATGGCGATCAGCGCATCCTTCTCGCCGGTCTCCTTCTGGGCCGCGCTCAGGCGATCCTTGTACTTCTTGGAGTCCTTGAACTTGAGCCGGTCGACGGGCTCGAGGTCCGCGGCGATCTCCTCGCGCCCCTCCTTGTCGAGGAACCAGTCCAGGCGCTTGCGTGCGGTCAGGCGCAGGTGATGATCGCACTTGGGGCATACGCTCTGGTGCTTCTCAAGCTCGGGCAGGTAAAGCACCGCCTCGCACTTGGGACATTTACGCCAGAGACCGTCGGGCACGCTGGCACGACGGTCCTTACGCTGGATACGCCCCATGGAAGGTACGATTTTATCTAACCAGCTCATATCAAAAAGGCTTCCGTAGTCGTCACGCCCGGCCTTGCCAGGCTATGGGTGTCGTCGATCAAATTCAGTTCTGGCGATGGAGGCCCTCAGGCGTCCATCGCGGTGCGCATCTCGCTCAGCACGCTCGCAAGCTCGCCGGCGATCACTTCCGGGGTATCGGCGTGTTCGGCGATACGGTTCACCAACGCACTGCCGACGATCACCCCGTCGGCCACCTTGGCCACTTCGGCGGCAGTGATGCCGTCGCGAATGCCGAAGCCCACACATAGAGGAAGGCGCGTCAACTCGCGCAGTGGCGCGAGGTGCTCGGCGACGTCCTGGGCATTGAGGGTGGCGGCACCGGTGACGCCCTTGAGCGACACGTAGTAAAGATACCCTTCACCATGGGCGCATATTGTAGCGGCTCGGCCACGGGAAGTGGTAGGCGCAACGAGGAAAATTGCAGCCAAATCACGCTGTTTGAGGATAGGTCCGAACTCGTCGGCCTCCTCCGGGGGCATGTCCACCACCAGTACCCCGTCGACGCCCGCGCGCGCCGCCCGATCGGCGAAGGCGGCGTAGCCGATCCGCTCGATGGGGTTCAGGTAGCCCATCAGCACCACCGGCGTGCGGGTATCGCTCTGGCGGAACTCGGCCACCATGTCCAGAAGATCCACCAGCCGCGTGCCCTTGGCCAGCGCCCGCTCGCAGGCCTTCTGAATCACCGGGCCGTCGGCCATCGGGTCGGAGAACGGCACGCCGAGCTCGATCACGTCGGCCCCGGCCTCGACCAGCGCGTGCATGAAGCCCACGGTGTGCTCCGGGCCCGGGTCGCCGGCGGTGATGTAGGGAATCAGGGCCTTGCGGCCCTGGTGCTTGAGTTCGTCGAAGCGCTGATCGATACGGTTCATGCTCACCCTCAAAACGTGATGCCGTCGATGTCGGCAACGGTCATGATGTCCTTGTCGCCGCGCCCGGAGAGATTGACCACGATGTGCTGATCACGCCCCATGGTCGGCGCCAGCACCTTGGCGTGGGCCAGGGCGTGGGCGGACTCGAGCGCCGGCATGATGCCCTCCATGCGGGTCAGCTCGCGAAACGCCTCGAGCACTTCCTTGTCGTTGGCGGTGACGTACTCGACCCGCCCGACATCCTTCCACAGCGCATGCTCGGGCCCCACGCCCGGGTAGTCGAGCCCGGCGGAGATCGAATGGGTATCCGACACCTGCCCCGCCTCGTCGGACATCAGGTAGGTACGGTTGCCGTGCAGCACCCCGCGCGGCGCATTGGAGGCCAGGGGTGCCGCGTGGCGGCCGGTCTCGACGCCGTCGCCACCGGCCTCGACGCCGTACATCGCGACCCCCTCGTCCTCGACGAAGGGATAGAACAGCCCGATGGCGTTGGAGCCACCGCCGACGCAGGCGATGAGCGCATCCGGCAGCCGACCGATCTGCTCGAGGGACTGGCGGCGCGCCTCGCGCCCGGTCACGGCGTTGAAGTCGCGCACCAGCTGCGGGTACGGGTGGGGCCCGGCCACGGTGCCGATGATGTAGAAGGTGTCGTCGACGTTGGTCACCCAGTCCCTGAGCGCCTCGTTCATGGCGTCCTTGAGCGTGCGGGTACCGGACTCCACCGGAATGACGCGAGCGCCGAGCAGGTGCATGCGGTAGACATTGAGCTTCTGACGCTCGACGTCAGTCGCACCCATGTAGATATCGCAGGAGAGCCCGAGGCGTGCGGCGACCGTGGCGGTGGCCACGCCGTGCTGGCCGGCGCCGGTCTCGGCGATCACCCGCGGCTTGCCGCTGCGCTTGGCGAGCAGCGCCTGGCCGATGGTGTTGTTCACCTTGTGGGCGCCGGTGTGGTTGAGATCCTCGCGCTTGAGCCAGATCTGCGCGCCGCCGAGGGACTCGGACCAGCGCTTGGCATGGTAGAGCGGCGACGGGCGCCCCACGTAGTGGGCCAGGTCGACGTCGAACTCGGCCTGGAAGTCGGGGTCGTCACGCAGGCTTTGGTAGGTCTTTTCCAGATCCTCGAGCGCGAAGCTCAAGGTCTCCGACACGAACCGGCCGCCGTAGGGCCCGAAATGTCCGCGCGCATCCGGCAGCCGGGTCAGATCGCTCAGGCCGGGCTTCGCGTTGGGGGTCTCCCCCGTTGCTGAGACACTCACAAAGGCACCTCTCAAGATCGCCAGCAGGCAAACAGTCGATGAACGTGGGCTTGAGCGTTCGCGCCGGACGCTACTCGGCGCCGCGATCGGCGAGCGCCACCTGGCGCGCGAACTCGCTCATGGCTTGGCGGGATTTGACCCCCGGCGAAGCCTCGATACCGCCGGAGACATCCAGCGCATAGGGGGCGACCGCAGCGACCGCCCCGGCGGCGTTGGACGGGTTCAATCCACCGGCGAGGATAACAGGTTTTGCCAGGGATGCGGGAATTCTCGACCAGTCGAAGACCTCGCCGGTGCCGCCGGGGACGCCGGGGCGATAGGCATCCAGCAGCAGCGCCTGGGCGCCCGCGTAAGCTTCTGCGGCGGCTGCGAGATCGACTCCTTCGCGCATGCGCAGCGCCTTGATCCAGGGCTTGCCGAACTGGGCGCAGAACGCCGGCGTCTCGTCGCCGTGAAACTGCAGCAGATCCAGGTGCGCCAGCGCCGGCTCGATCTCCTCGCGCGGCTGATCGACGAACAGCCCCACCCGGGTGACGAAGGCCGGCACGTTCGATGCAAGCTCCTTCAGGGCCTGCAAGGAGATCGCCCGCTTGCTGTGGGGCCAGAGCACGAACCCCAGCGCATCCACCCCGAGGGTCACGGCGTGGTCGATATCCTCGGCTCGCGTGAGCCCGCAAAACTTGATGCGCGTGCGCATGGTGCTCCCTTGAATGGCTGGATGAAATGGCTGGATGACGAAAGACCGCGCAATGTGCCTAAGGCCTAGGGCCGAGGGTCCAGGGCACCGGCGAAGCTGAGCTTGCGCCGGGCGGCGATGCGCGCGTTGTCCGGCAGCGCCCGCTCGCCGCTCCATTCGCCGGTGAAGGCGAGCAGGTTCGGGCCCAGCGGCTCGCGCGGCAGTTCAAAGCGCTCGTCGTAGATCGAGTCGACGAAGTGCAGCCCGCAGGCCGGCGCGGTCACGTCGCCCTCGCGGCGGCTGCGCTTGTCGAGCAGCTCCTTAATGTAGCTCTCGCCCCGGGCGCCCCGCCCGACGCTCGCCAGGGCGCCTGCGATGTTGCGAATCATGTGGTGCAGAAAGGCGTTGCCCTGGATGTCGATGACCACCAGCGGGCCGAAGCGGTTGACCTCGCAAAAGTGCATCTGCCGCCAGGGCGACTTGGACTGGCAGCCCGCGGCGCGAAAACTCGAGAAGTCGTGCTCGCCCACCAGCGCCTGGGCGGCGCGGTGCATCGCCGGCGCGTCGAGCGGGTCGCGACACCAGGTGACGTTGTGGCGCTCCATCACCGGACGGCTCAGCTGGTTCAGGAAGATATAGCGGTAACGCCGGGCGAGCGCCCCCAGGCGGCTATGGAAGTCGTCGGCGACCGGCTTGACCCAGCGAATGGCCAGGTCCCGCGGCAGGTTGCTATTGGCGCCGAAGATCCAGGCCTTCTCGCTGCGCGCCGTCGGCGGGTCGAAGTGGATCACCTGACGGGTGGCGTGCACGCCGGAGTCGGTGCGTCCGCTGGCATAGAGATGCACCGGCGCGCCGGCCACCCGAGCGAGCGCCTCCTCGAGGGCTCCCTGCACCGATGGGGCGTGCTTCAGGCGCTGAAAACCGCAGAACCGCGTGCCGTCGTACTCGACGCCCATCGCGAGCCGGCCGGTCAGCGGCGTCGTTTCGTCAAAGTGGTAGTAAAGCGTCATGCGCCACGTCTGCTGGAAAAAGGATCAGTTATTATCCCGGCGTCGCGGCTTAAATGCCACCTCCTCGATCTCCCACTCCGGCGAATCGGCAGGCGACGACGGCTCGTCGCGTTCGAGCGCCGGCGCTGCCGAGGCATCGGTCTTGGCGTGTGCCGGAGGCTGGTAGTCGATGGTGTAATCCGCCGCATCGCGGGCGGGCTTGGGCGCCAGGGGTTGCTCCGGCTCCTCGGCGAGCGGAGCCGGGGGCGCATCCTCCGTCGATGCCATCGCCGTATCGGCCTGCTCGTCCCACCAGGCAGCAGCCTTGGCGGGCGCCTCCCGAGAGGCCGGGGTGCGCTCTGCCAGGGCCAGGCGAGCCGCCTGGTCGCTTGCCGGCACGGACGCCTCCGGCGGCGTCGGCGCGGGGCGCTTCTCGACCGGCGCGGGCGCGGCGCGGGCCGCACTCGGCTCGCGCACGGGCACGGGCACGGGCACAGACGCAGGCGCTGCGCCCACCGCAGGCTCGGTGCGGGGCGGCGGCGCCTTGACACCGGCGGGCGGCGTCGGACGCGGGCTGGCGGGCGCAACGGGGGCGCGCGGCGTCTCGACCAGCGGCGCCGGCTCCCAGCGACGCTCGCGACGTTTGCGCGTGATCACCATGGCGGCCAGCAGCAGCGCCAACGCCAGACCGGCAAGCCATACCCACTGCTCGCGCAGCGTGGCCCAGACCCCGGGTGACGCCTGCTCGGCGGGTGTCGCGCTGGGCAGCGCCGCGGGCTCGGCGAGCGCCAGCGTCTGGACGGCCGCGAGCGTCTCGCGCAGTCCGGCCATTTCTCGGCGCAAGGCGTCGATCTCCTCGGCCTGACGCGCCTGTTCGTCGCGCAGTGCCGCCAGCTCACGCTCGTCCGGTGCGGCCTGGGCCAGCGGCAGGGGCGACAGCGCCGAGAGCGGTGCCAGAAGCCCGGCCAGACGCTCGATGCTCGAGCTGTCAAGTGCAGCGACGGGCCCTTCGCGGCTCTCGGGCTCGCCGTCGCTGCACTTGAC
>NZ_JAMZBC010000153.1 GCF_024158715.1 Halomonas sp. 707D7
CCCGCCGGCCTTCGACGAACGCAACCACCGCGAACCCCCGGGGTTCGGCCACGGCATGGACGAGCACGACCCTGGCCTCAAGGAGCGCCTGGCCGACAAGGCGCATCACCTCGGCGAGCGGGCACACCACTGGAGAGACGACATGCGCGACGGCACATCGCATCTTTATCACGCCTCGCGTCACGGCGCGCAGGACGCCTCGCGCTGGGCCCGAGACGCCGGCCACCAGACCAGTCACTTCATCCAGGAGCACCCGCTGGTGGCCGGTGCGCTGGGCTTCGCGATTGGCGCCGCGCTCGGCGGCCTCCTACCCTCTACCCGTAGGGAAGATGCCGCCCTGGGCGAGTACCGCGACCGGCTGATGAGCGACGCCGCCGAGCGCGGCCACGAGCAGGCGGACAAGATGCAGCACGCACTTCACGAAAGGACCGAGAAGATGAAAGACGACACGGACAAGACCCACGAGCAGGACGAGCACCGCCAGGAGCACGACCCGCGCCACACGCCCAGCGACACCGACAGCGAGCACATGCGCTACTCCGACGAGGCGATGCCGGGCCACAACGCCCCTTCCGGCCAGAGTGGCCACCCGGGCCACCAGCCCACGCCCCACGACAAGGACCCCCGGCGCAACGAGCACGGCCTGGCGAACTCCGACACCCCCTCCGGCAACACCCAGGGCGACGACACCCTGGAGCCGCCCAAGCGCTGATTTGAAAGCGCTGGCCTCGAGAGGTTTGCACTCTTCGCGCCCGGCTTCGGCCGGGCGCTACTGTTGATGGCGGCGCTTGACCTCGACACTCAATCGGCCTTCCCCCAAGCGCAGCGATAGCGCCTGGCCCGGGGTGACATCCTTGGCCCTGCGCACGACCTGGCCCGCTTCGTCCTGGGCGATGGCGTAGCCCCGGCCCAGTACCGCCAGGGGGCTTACGGCATTGAGCTCCCGCGCGGCGCTGTTCAGCCGGGCACGGTGATCGTGCAGGCCGCGCGTCATGGCACCTTCCAGCCGCCGCGACAGCTGCGTCAGGCGCGTCTGCTCGCCCTGGTGAAGGCGCGCCATGTCCTGGCTTTCCATCCGCCGGGCCAGTTGGGTCACGCGTTGCTGCTGCTGGGCCAGGGCGAGCCGGGCGGCGCGGTGAAGGCGCTGGGCGAGGGCATCCACGTGGTGGCGCTGCTGAGCCAGGCGCTCACCCGGGTGGCGCAGCCGCGCGCGCAGGCCGTCCAGGCGCTGGCTGTCGCGTTCGAGCCGGGCTTGCATGGCGCGAGCCAGCCGCGCCTCGTGCCGGGCAAGCGCTTGCGCCAGGGCCTGGCCATCCGGCACCAGCCGCTCCGCCGCCGCCGATGGAGTGGGCGCGCGCAGGTCGGCGGCGTAATCGGCGAGCGTGGTATCCACCTCGTGGCCCACGGCGGACATCACCGGAAGCCGCGAGTGGAAGATCGCCCGCGCCAGGTGCTCGTTGTTGAACGCCCACAAATCCTCCAGGCTTCCGCCGCCCCGGGTGATCAGGATCGCATCCCGGGCCGGGTCGAGCCGCGCCTGGCGGTTCAAAAGCCCGAGGGCTGCGATCATCGCCGGGGCGGCCTCCGCCCCCTGCACCGGTACGGGAATCAGCGTCACGTCCGCCAGCGGCCAGCGCGCTTTCAGGACCGCCAGCACGTCGCGAATCGCTGCCCCGGTCGCGGAACTCAGGATCAGCAGCTTGCGCGGCGGGTAGGGCAGAGGACGAGCGTTGGCGAACACGCCTTCGGCCTCGAGCTGCGCCTTCAGGCGCTCGAAGGCGGCCAGCAGCTCCCCGAGCCCCGCCGCCTGCACCGCCTCGGCGATCAGCTGGTAGTCGCCACGCGGCTCGAACAGCGACACCCGGCCCCGGAGCTTCACCTGGTCGCCATCGCGCAGGGGCGCGGCCACGAAGCGCGCCCGCTGGCGAAACAGCGCGCAGCGCACCTGGGCGCGGTCGTCCTTCAGGGTGAAGTAGATATGCCCGGAAGCGGGTTTGGAGACGTTCGAAAGCTCTCCCTCGACCCACACCTCGCCCAGGTCGCGCTCCAGCGCCTGGCGGGCGTGCTTGTTGAGGTCGCTCACGGAAAGGGCTTGGGCTGCGTCGGGCATGGGCTCGTCTCGGTTCGATGGTAAGTCGTGCTGGTAAGTGGGGCGCAGAGGCCATGCCATGATGCCGCATTGCTGGCACACCCCTCAAAACGCTATAATGGTCGATTAACTACCACGCCCCATCTTCCCACTTTTCAATGGGTGTTGCCGCTATGCTACGTATGGCCCAAGAAGCGCTGACGTTCGATGACGTTCTCCTCGTTCCCGGCTTCTCCGACGTTCTGCCCAAGGACGTCAGCCTCAAAACCCGCCTGACCCGCAATCTCACGCTCAACATTCCGCTGGTTTCCGCCGCCATGGACACGGTGACCGAAGCGCGTCTGGCGATTGCGATGGCCCAGGAAGGCGGCATCGGCATCATCCACAAGAACATGAGCATCACCCAGCAGGCCGCCGAGGTCCGCAAGGTCAAGAAGCACGAGAGCGTGATCGTCAAGGACCCCGTCACCGTGGGCCCCAACGCCAAGCTCGAAGACCTGCTCGCCATGGCTCGCGAATACGGCTTCTCCGGCTTTCCGGTGGTGGAAGGCGAGACGCTCGTCGGCATCGTCACCGAGCGTGACATGCGCTTCCAGCCCAACGTGGGCGACACCGTGGCGGACATCATGACCCCGCGCGAGCGGCTGGTGACTGTATCCGAAGGCACCGACCTAGAGACCAGCAAGGCCAAGATGCGCGAGCACCGCATCGAGAAGATGCTGATCGTCGACGACGCCTTCCACCTGCGCGGCCTGGTCACTTTCCAGGACATCGAGAAAGCCCGCACCTATCCCAACGCCGCGAAAGACAGCGACGGGCGCCTTCTGGTGGGTGCCGCCGTCGGCACCGGCCCGGAAACCCCGGACCGCATCGCGGCACTCGCCGAAGCCGGCGTCGACGTCATCATCGTCGATACCGCCCACGGCCACTCCAAGGGCGTGATCGATCGCGTCAGCTGGGTGAAGGAGCACTTCCCCGAGATTCAGGTGATCGGCGGCAACATCGCCACTGCCGCTGCCGCCAAGGCGCTGGCCGAAGCCGGTGCCGACGGCGTGAAGGTGGGCATCGGCCCGGGCTCGATCTGCACCACGCGTATCGTCGCCGGTGTGGGCGTGCCGCAGATCACCGCGGTCTCCAACGTGGCCGCCGCCCTCAAGGAGTACGACATTCCGCTGATCGCCGACGGCGGCGTGCGCTTCTCCGGCGATCTGGCCAAGGCGATTGCCGCCGGTGCCAGTGCGGTGATGGTCGGCGGCCTGCTGGCCGGCACCGAGGAAGCCCCGGGCGAGGTCGAACTCTACCAGGGCCGTACCTACAAGGCGTACCGTGGCATGGGCTCCATGGGCGCGATGTCGCAGAGCCAGGGCAGCGCGGACCGTTACTTCCAGGACAAGAACGCCGGCGCCGAGAAGCTGGTGCCGGAAGGCATCGAAGGCCGCGTGCCCTACAAGGGCCTGATGAGCGCCATCGTCCACCAGCTGATGGGCGGGCTGCGCGCCTCCATGGGCTACACGGGCTGCCGCGACGTCAACGAGATGCGCACCAAGCCGGAGTTCGTGCAGATCACCGGCGCGGGCTTCAACGAATCCCACGTCCACGACGTGCAGATCACCAAGGAAGCCCCCAACTACCGGGTGAGCTGACCCCGGAGTTCAGTAACACGGCGGCGGGCAAAGGCCCGTCGCTTGCTTTTTACAGCTCTTGTCAACGCCTTAGCGGCCGCGCCTACACTGCTTGAGAGATACCGCCATGACCGACATTCACGCCCACAAGATCCTGATTCTCGATTTCGGCTCCCAGTACACCCAGCTCATCGCCCGCCGCGTGCGCGAGATCGGCGTCTACTCCGAGGTTCGCGCCTTCGACATTAGCGAAGAGGAGATCCGCGAGTACAACCCCAACGGCATCATCCTCGCCGGCGGGCCGGAGTCGGTCACGGAGCTGGATTCCCCGCGCGCCCCGGCGTGCGTGTTCGAGATGGGCTTGCCGGTCTTCGGCATCTGCTACGGCATGCAGACCATGGCCGAGCAGCTCGGCGGCAAGGTGGAAGGCTCCCAGCAGCGCGAGTTCGGCTACGCCCAGATCCAGATCGACGCGGACAACGCCCTGTTCGACGGCATCAGGGACCACGTGGATGCGGCATCCGGCAAGGCGCTGCTCGACGTATGGATGAGCCATGGTGACAAGGTCGCCAAGGCGCCGGACACCTTCACCGTGACCGCCTCTACCCCGAGCTGCCCGATTGCCGCCATGGCCTGGGAAGAGAAGCAGTTCTACGGCGTGCAGTTCCACCCGGAAGTGACCCACACCCTGCAGGGCCAGCGCATCCTCGAGCACTTCGTGCTGAACATCTGCCAGGCCGAGAAGCTCTGGACCCCGGCCCAGATCATCGAAGACCAGGTACAGCGCGTACGCGAGCAGGTGGGCGACCGCCACGTGCTGCTCGGCCTCTCCGGCGGCGTGGATTCCTCTGTCGTCGCCGCACTTCTCCACAAGGCGATCGGCGACCAGCTCACCTGCGTCTTTGTGGATAACGGCCTGCTGCGCAAGGACGAAGGCAACCAGGTGATGGAAACCTTCGCCCAACACATGGGCGTGAAGGTGATCCGCGTCGACGCCGAAGAGCTGTTCCTCTCCAAGCTCAAGGGCGAGAACGACCCGGAAGCCAAGCGCAAGATCATCGGCAACACCTTCATCGACGTGTTCGACGAAGAGGCCAGCAAGATCGACGGCGTCGAGTTCCTCGCCCAGGGCACCATCTACCCGGACGTGATCGAATCCGCCGCCAGCAAGACCGGTAAGGCCCACGTGATCAAGTCTCACCACAACGTGGGGGGCCTGCCAGAAACCATGAAGCTCAAGCTCGTCGAGCCGCTGCGCGAGCTGTTCAAGGACGAAGTGCGCAAGCTGGGTCTCGAACTCGGCCTGCCCTACGACATGGTCTACCGCCACCCCTTCCCGGGACCGGGCCTGGGCGTGCGCATCCTCGGCGAAGTGAAGAAAGAGTACGCCGATATCCTGCGTGAAGCCGACGCCATCTTCATCGAGGAACTGCGCGCCTCCGGCTGGTACGAAAAAACCAGCCAGGCTTTCGCCGTGTTCCTGCCGGTCAAGTCCGTCGGCGTGGTCGGCGACGGCCGCCGCTACGAATGGGTCATCGCCCTGCGCGCCGTCGAAACCATCGACTTCATGACCGCCCGCTGGGCGCACCTGCCCTACGAGCTGTTGGAGAAGGTGTCCAACCGGGTGATCAATGAGTTGGAGGGGGTTTCGCGGGTGACTTATGATGTTTCTAGTAAGCCGCCAGCGACTATTGAGTGGGAATGATGAACGTGGTATGACAGGAAGAAGGGTTCATCGAAAGATGAGCCCTTTCTTTTTTTATGCTAGATTTAATTAGTGAATGTTGTTTTTTATAAATAGTTCATTTTTTAATAGATGCTGCTGTTTTTAATAGGCGATGCTGGTAAATGGAAAAGTATGACAATGTTGTTCTAAATAGCCGAGCTAAATATGGACAGTTCTATACTGATGCTAATGTAGGGCGCTTGCTTGTCAGTCGTATAGAAACTGCCGCTCCAAATTCTGTGATTGATCTAGGGGCTGGACTCGGAAGTCTTTCGATGGCGGCAAGTAAGAAATGGAAAAGCGCGTCTATTGTAAGTGTTGAGTTAGATAGCCTTTCTAGTTTTTCATCTTTGAAAAAAAATCATTTTCATATATACGCTGATGCGCTTGACTATGATTTGCCAAATAAGATTAAAAATGAATACGGCGAATTTGATGTGGCATTATGCAACCCTCCATATACGAGGCCATTATGGAAACCAGAATATGAGAAAATTCTTGAAGAAGCTGGACTTAGCGAAACAAGAGGCGTCTCTAAAGATGGTCGTGCTGAATTGCTTTTTTTAGCTCAAAACTTAAGACTAACAAAAAGTGGTGGAGAGTTAGGCGTTATAGTGCCGAGTGGGATTATAACTGGTGAGCGATCGATAGATGTCCGAAAGAATCTATTAGATAATTATTGCTTAGAAAGTGTTGTTGACTTGCCGCGAGGTGTGTTTTCAAATACAGAAGCAAAAGCACATATTTTATTTTTAAAAAAATCATCTCCTTATAAAAAAAATATTAAACTTTATGAAGTGAAAAAAAAAGGTGGAGTTTCGAGGCCAATTTTCATACCAAGAGAAGCAGGAGTAGATCGTCTCGACTTTAGTTTTCATAGCCAAAAAATTCAGAAAGGTAATAGCCACTGTAAACCATTAAGTTTTTTCGATGTGAGTATTGTTCGTGGATCTTTTTCATCTAAAGAGGTAAAAGAAGCACTAATTCCAGTGTTTCACACAACTGATTTTCCCATAAATTCGAAAACATCTGTCGTTAACTTGCCGGTAGTTAGTGAAAGGTTAGTTGATCGATTTGCGCATGCGATTCAAGGGGATATTTTAATCGCAAGAGTTGGCAGAAATCTTGAAGAGAAAGTTTGTTATGTGCAAGAAGGAATAGTTCCTGTATCTGACTGCGTTTTTATATTGAGAATTATTGATATTGAGCTGAGAAAGGTTGTCTTTGAATACCTTGTTTCAAATGAAGGAAAGCAATGGTTAGGGTCTTGCTCAAGAGGAGTTGGCGCTAGATATATCACTCGCTCTGATCTTCTAAATATGAATATCAAGCTTTAGAGGCTAATATGAAAGAAGAGTTGACACATCAAGAAGAGGCTGAACTTCAACAAGCTTTGGATGAAAGGGCGGACCATATAACTGCGGAACAGTTAAAAAAGGGTACTGCACAGGGGGAGTTTTTTAATTCAATTCATAAGTCATTAGTGGCTAGAGGGACAAAGTTAATCGTAGGTCCTAGAGGATGTGGTAAAACACATCTTATGCGCTATACATGGTTGTTATGTAAAGAGGATGATTCTCTTCCTTTAGCAATTTATGTTACATTTAATCGTTACTATAGACTTGAACCTTTGCTAAGGGGCCGTGCTAATGCCACAGACCTTTTTCACGTTTGGATTCTTGCTAGAATAGTAAAGTCACTTAAAGAAGCTGTGCCTAGTTCTTTATTAAAGAGCGTTAGCCATGAAAAGTCTAGGTATTTAGGTTTTGATGATGAACTTCTAGATGGCTTAATAGGTCGGCTAGAAAGAGGAGTGTCGTTAACTGAAGATGATGATTATGTTGTAAAGAATATTAATATAAATGAATTGATA
>NZ_JAMZBC010000154.1 GCF_024158715.1 Halomonas sp. 707D7
GTTGCTGTACGGCGCCTGTTTCCTGCCCTACTGCTGGTATCGCGCCAAGAAGGACGGCGTGACGCCCATGGCACCGCCCAGCTGGCGCGAGGTGCTGGCCGGATTGAAGGAGGCGTCCTGGGGGCTCGGGGTGCCGGTGGTGGTGCTCGGCGGTATCTATCTCGGCGTCTTCACGCCCACCGAAGCCGCCGCCGTCTCGGTGGTCTATGCGCTGCTGGTCTCGGCGCTGATCTACCGCGAGAAGAGCCTCAAGGAGCTTTTCCTCAGCATGGTGGAGGCGGCGACCACCACCGCCCAGGTGATGATCATTCTGGCGGCCGCCTCGGTGCTGGCCTGGTTTCTGACCAGCAACGGCCTGGCCACCCAGCTTGCCAACGCCATCCTGTCGCTTTCCGAGAACCCCTACCACATCTTCTTGCTGATCAACGTCACGGTGCTGATCGCCGGCATGTTCCTGGATGCCTCCTCGATCATGGTGATCCTCGCGCCGCTGTTCTACACGGTGGGACTGCGAGTGGGGATCGACCCGGTCCATCTGGGTGCCGTACTCACCGTCAACGGCGCGATCGGCATGTTCACCCCGCCTTTCGGGCTCAACCTGTTCGTGGCGGGCACGCTCAAGGGTGTCGACTACGTCCAGGCGGTGCGCGGCGCGCTGCCTTTCATCGCGATCGCCCTGTTCGCCCTGATGCTGCTGACCTACGTTCCGGCGATCAGCATGTGGCTGCCCAACGCGGTTTACGGCTAGTCCGCCAGCACAAGGAGTTGCAACTTGGTCTTTTCGACGCGAAATGATTCACCGGCGCTGGCCCACTCCTTCGAGGGCGTGGTGACCAGCCCGCACACGCTGGCCACCGACGCGGGGCGCGAAGTGTTGCGCCGGGGTGGCAACGCGGTGGAGGCCGCGATCGCCATGGGGGCGTGTCTTGGCGTCACCTACCCGCACTTCACCGGGCTCGGCGGCGACGCCTTCATGATCATCGCCGATGCCGACGGCGGCGTGCGAACGCTCTCGGGCATCGGCCAGGCGCCGAAGGCCCGGCTCGATCTTTCCGGCACCTTGCCGGCCCGGGGGGCGGGCTCCCTGCTGACCACCGCCGCCACCGTGGATACCTGGGGCCAGGCCCACGAGATTTCGCGCCGCCAGTGCGGCGGCACGATGAGCTGGCAGGCGCTGCTGGAGCCGGCCATCGCGCTGGCTCGCGACGGTTTCGAGGTCAGCCCGTCGCAGCGCTTCTGGCTCGATTTTCGCCGCGACGAGATGGCAGAGCTGCCCGGCGTGCGCGCGCTCTTCATGCCCGACGGCCGACTGCCGCAAGAGGGCGATACCCTGCGCCAGCCACGGCTTGCCGCCTCCCTCGAGGCGATCGCCACGCGCGGCCACCGGGAGTTCTACGAGGGCGAACTCGGCGCGCGTATCGCCAAAGGGCTCGCGGAAGCCGGTTCGCCGCTCACCGCAGTGGACCTGGCGGCCACCCGGGCGCGCATCGAGGCGCCGCTGTCGGTGGCCTACCGGGGCGGGGTGCTTCTCGCCCATCGTCCGCCCACCCAGGGCATGACGACCCTCGAGATCATGGGCATCCTCGAGCGCTTCGACCTAAGCGGCATCGAGGAGGGGAGTGCCGACTACTACCATCTGCTGGTCGAGGCGGTGAAGCGCGCCTTCCTTGATCGCAACGCGCACCTGGCCGACCCGGATTTCGCCTCGGTGCCCGTCGAGCGGCTGCTGGGCACCGCGCACCTCGACGCCCAGGCGGCGCACATCGACCCGGCCCGGGCGCTTGACTGGCCGCCTCCTTACCAGCACGGCGATACGGTCTACCTTGCGGCGGCGGACCGGTTCGGCAACGCCGTCTCGATGCTGCAGACGATCTACTACGATTGGGGCAGCGGCGTTACGGCCGGCGATACCGGCATCCTGTGGCACAACCGCGGGGCGGCGTTCAGCCTCGACCCCAACCACCCCAACGTGCTGGCGCCGGGCAAGCGGCCCTTTCACACCTTGAACCCGGGCATGTACCGGGTGAACGGCAAGCCGCGCCTGCTGTACGGCACCCAGGGCGCCGACGGCCAGCCGCAGACCTTGGCGGCGGTGCTCACTCGCTTGATAGACTACGGGCTGGACCCGCTCAGCGCGCTCAAGGCACCGCGCTTTCTATTGGGGCGTACCTTCTCCGATGGCCGCGATACCCTGAAGCTCGAAGAGGATGCTGGGGCCGAGGTCGTCGCCGAGCTGGCCCGGCGCGGCCACCAGGTGAGCCTGCTGTCCGCGCAAAGCGCGTTGGCGGGCCACCCCGGGGCGGTGCTCCTCCACCCGGAGAAGGGGGCCTTCGCCGCCCACGACCCGCGAAGCGACGGTATCGCACTGGGCCTCTAGGGCCAGCAAAAAGGAGGAATGGATGAGCCCGAACGAGACGACGAGCCCTCGGCGCCGCGACGCCCGGGAAACCCGCGAGCGCCTCTTGCAGGCCGCCACGCGGGAGTTCTGTGAGTATGGCTACGATGGCGCCCGCATGCAGCGCATCGTGGCCGGCGCCGAGTGCAACGTGCGCATGGCCTATCACTACTTCACCGACAAGGAGGGGTTGTATCTCGCCGTGCTCGAGCGGGTCTACGAGGAGCTTCGCACCAAGGAGCAGGCGCTCAACCTGGGCGGGCTCGAGCCGGTCGCGGGCATGCGCGCGCTGGTCGAGTTCACCTTCGATCACATGGCCGGGCACCCGGAGTTCACCAGTCTCGTGCGCAACGAGAATCTATTGGGCGGGCGCATGCTGCGCAAGTCCAGCCGGGTGGTTCAGCAGACCACGCCGCTGCTGGGCATGATTCGCGAGACGCTGGCGCGCGGCGAGGCCGCCGGGGAGTTCCGCGCCGACGTGGACCCCACCCAGCTTTACCTCTCGATTCTTTCGCTTTCGATCACTCACATCAACCAGCGCGACACCCTCTCGATCATTTTCGACGAGGATCTGGCGGCGCCCGCCTGGCTCGCAGAGCGCCGCGCCCACGCGGTGGACGTGATCCTTTCCTACCTTTGCATCGTCTCCTGCGATTAAAGCGATGGCGCCCGCCGCGCGACCATGAGCTTGCTGGCGGTGCGCACCGTGATCATGATGGCGCTTGCCGCCACCACCATCAGAAACACACCGAGCGCCAGCATGGCCTGGAAGCCGAACAGGTCGAACAGCAAGAGCCCCGCGATACATCCGCTCAGAAACGAGAAGATCGTGGTCAAGTGGGTATGCAACTGCTTGCGGGAAAGGTACCGCTCCTGAGCCTTGCCACGAGAAAAGAATGACGAGACGAACGAGCCCAGCGCGATGCCCGCATCGGTTAGGGTGCCGGTCACGTGGGTGGCGCGCACTCGCCCGTTGGAGAGCTGGGTCGAGGTCGAGTTGTGTACCCCCATTAGAAAGCCCAGGGCCAGCAGCACCTCGGAATTGAAACGTGGGGAGTACATCAGGATCTCGAACAAAGAGATGCCCACCAAGGCCACTCCTTCCGCCAGCAGGATCAGACAGAAGATGGTACGGATCTTTTCGCCCAGTACCACGGTTATTCGGGCCAGCATTCCACCGGTCACGAAGGCCAGCAAAAGCAACGCCAGAAACACAAAGCCGAAGGTATCGGCACTGACCACTTCGTCGGAGATCTGCGAGACGTTGCCGCTCATGTGGGAGGGCAGAAAACCGAAAGCCCCCAGGGCCATGGCATTGAGCACCCCGGCGGCAGTGGCCAGCACCAGCGCCAGGCAGCGGTCTTCGGTATGGGATCGAGCCTTCTTCCTTTTGATCAGCAAAATACGTCTCCAGCGTCCATGTCGGGTCGATACTTGGGATACCCCAAGAGAAGAATAGTTCTCATCTAATGCAGGGATCAATGGAGGATTGTTCGAGCCGGCCTGTCATCGCCAATAAAAAAAGCCCTTTCACCAGGAAAGGGCTTTTTCATTCAAAAGAGGAATCGCTGGCTTACAACCCGGCGTGAAGCGACAGCGGTGTCTTGTGGGCTTCCTGACGAGCGTCGAGGCCAATCATTTCGTCGTAGGGCACTTGCTGTACCAGAAACAGGGGAAGGGCTTCGAAGCCGCCAGCATCGATCAGCATCTTTCGTGCCTCCCCCAATGACTGGGGCCGAAGGGGCTGACCGTGTTCGTCCTCGAGAACCTCCTCCTCGCCACTTTGGGTCAACACCCGCAGAACGAACACATCTCCCTCGTGGGACTCGATATGCAGCTCCTTGATGGCGGATTGGCCCGTCAGCTGTTTGAACCGATCAAATTTCATGACGCTCTCCCGGCTAGGCCTTTTTGATCTCGGTATGAAGTTTCAGCACCCGACTGCCGTCTTCCTGCTTGATCAGGTAGGCCGGGTTCTTCTCGCTCCCCTTGCGCGTCACTTCGCTGCCCTGAAGCTTGCGCGTGACCTCCTCATGGTATTTCTTGGTGACCTGGCCCTTGGCCCAATTGTCTCCCCACTTCCATTTCACCCATTCGCGCTGCTTGAAATCCGCCATCGTCACTCTCCTGTACAGTTATTTTACAATAATTGTACATGAGGCGCGTTTTGGCAATGAGTGCCCCCATGAATACGACAAGGCCGCTCGCCCGAGGGGCGAACGGCCTTGTCGCGAGCAAAAGGCCGAGGCTTACATCGCCTCCAGCCCCTCCACGATGAACACCCGGTAGTCGGCGCCCTGGAAGCGGTGGCGACGCGCATCCTGGTAGGCGTCGCTCTGGTACCAGGCGCGGGCGGCGGCCATGTCGTCAAAGCGCAGGATCACCGCGCCCTCCATGTCACTTCCCTCGAGCACTTCGAAATCGCCGTAGAAGGCGAGAGGCTCTGGGTCGTGGCCTTCGCGGGCGGCCTTGGCCTTGGCACCGTACTGCGCCAGTTCGTCGGCGTCGTGGGTACGTTCGCGGGTCAGTACGACGTAAGCGGGCATTCCATTCTCCTTGGGGTGGTCATCAGGAAAGACGTTTCAGCAGCGCCTGGGCAGTCGCCTCGGAAGAGCCCGGGTTCTGGCCGGTGATCAAGAGACCGTCCTCCACCACGTAGGCACTCCAGTCATCGCCCTTCGAGTACTCGCCGCCTTGCTCCTTGAGCATGTCCTCGACCAGAAACGGTACCACGTTCACGAGCCCCACGGCGTCTTCTTCGCTGTTGCTGAAGCCGGTGACCTTGCGACCGGCGACCAGGGGCTTGCCGCCTTCACCTCTCACGTGGCGCAGCACGCCCGGCGCATGGCACACCGCCGCGACCGGTTTGCCGGCGGCTAGGGCGTCCTCGATCAGGCGCACCGAAGTGGCGCTTTCGGCCAGATCCCACAGCGGGCCGTGGCCGCCGGGGTAGAAGATGGCATCGAAGTCATCGAGGTCGACGTCGTCGAGCTTGCGGGTGTGGGCCAGCGCGTGCTGGGCGTCGAGATCCTGCTTGAACCGGTTGGTGGCTTCGGTCTGGGCATCCGGGGCGTCGCTCGACGGGTCCAGCGGCGGCTGGCCGCCAGCGGGAGAGGCCAGGGTCAGCGCGGCGCCGGCATCGAGGAAGGCGTAGTAGGGTGCGGCCAGCTCCTCGAGCCAGAAACCGGTCTTCTTGCCGGTGTCGCCCAGCTTATCGTGGGAAGTCACGACGACGAGAATGTTCATAATGGGTTCCTCTTTTCAGTGGGTTTGGGCGTCACTAGAGCGTAGGTGGCTTTGCAAGCGCCATCCAGCGCCGCCCGGGCGTTTCAGGGACGAACCGCGGGCTCGGCGATCGCCGTCATGGCCGCGAGCCTAGATCAAAATAGACTGGTCGTCTATATGCGGATGCAGTCGATGAGCATCACGCCGACCTTGGCCAGTCACCGCCCAGCGGCGCACCGAACGGGTCGCGTTCGGGGGTGGGTACCCGGGCAATTCGCGCCTCAACCGTCGGCATCCTCGCCGGGTCGCCGCGCTCGAGATCCGGCTGCTGGCCCGTCGGGTAAGCGCCGACCATGCAGAAGTCGCCTTCATCCGAGAGGCAGGCGTGGCCGGTACCCGCCGGCAGTACCAGCGCGTCTCCCGCTGCCAGCGTGATCACGGGCCCATCAGGGCCACCGAGCTGTGCCCGGGCGCGGCCGCGGAACACGCCCAGCACTTCATGGGCATCGGCATGAAAGTGCTGGAAGTCGTAGAGGTGGTAGCGCCAGGCCGGCGGCCAGCCGTGGCGCTCGAACAGCGCCTCGAAGGCCTTCGCGCGCGACTCGGGCTCGGCGTCTTTCACCGCGCCGCGGTAGATCAGCACCGCAAGCGTGGAGTTGGGGAAGCCATTGACGGTATCGGGAGAGAGAAAGAGCGTTTCCGGTGTCATGGTCGCGACCTCGGTGGGGGTGTTGGTTCAGCATAGCAAGTGACGCGCTAGACTAAAGTTGAGCCACGCAAGGCACTGCGTCGAGCGGGAACCTTGGTAGGCTAGGAGCATTACCAAGTGCAGGTTTCTTTTCGTGCGTGTATCGAGCGCTAAGGCGACGTCATGATCATTTCAAGCCCTTCGGACTACCGGCAAGCCGCCAAGCGGCGCATTCCCCGTTTCTTGTTCGACTACCTCGATGGCGGCTCGGTGACCGAGAGCACGCTGCGCGGCAATGTCGAGGCGCTGCAGGCTATACCGCTGCGCCAGCGCGTGCTGAAAGGCGGCGGCACGCCCACGCTCGACACCGAGATTCTGGGAAGCGCCTGGAAGCTGCCCGTCGCGCTCGCCCCGGTGGGCGCCACCGGCCTCTACGCCCGGCGCGGCGAGGTGCAGGCGGCGCTCGCCGCCGAGAAGGCGGGCATTCCCTACACGCTCTCCACGGTCTCGGTCTGCTCCATCGAGGAGGTCGCCCGCGAGGCCCACGGCGAGCAGTGGTCGCAGCTCTACGTGCTGAAGGATCGTGGCTTCATGAAGAACGCCCTGGAACGCTCCTGGGCGGCGGGCATGAAGACCCTGGTATTCACCGTGGACATGCCACTGCCGGGTTCGCGCTATCGCGATCGGCGCTCCGGCATGTCCGGCCCCAACGCCAAGCTTCGCCAGTACGCCCAGGCGATCACCCACCCGCAGTGGGCGTTCGATGTGGGCCTCAAGGGCAAGCCGCTGTCGTTCGGCAATATCGAGGCCTACACCCAGCGCACGATGGGCATGGACGACTACATGGGCTTTCTGGCCAAGAACTTCGACCCGTCGATCAGTTGGGACGAGCTTGGCTGGATTCGCGAAAGCTGGAAGGGAAAGCTGATCATCAAGGGGCTTCTG
>NZ_JAMZBC010000155.1 GCF_024158715.1 Halomonas sp. 707D7
CTTCAAGGGTGCCTCGGGGAACACCACGGTGCCCATGTCGCGGCCATCGGCCACCAGCCCCGGCGCCTTGTGGAAGTCGCGCTGGCGGGCGAGCAGGCGCTGGCGCACGCCGGGAAGCGATGCCACCCTGGAGGCCCGCTCACCGGCCTGCTCGGTGCGGATCAGACGGGTCACGTCCTCGCCTTCGAGCAGCGTGCGCGCGGCGCCCTGTTCGACCGGAAAGGCGATGTCCAGGCCTGCGGCCAGCGTCTCGAGCGCGGCTTCGTCGTCGAGCGCGACGCCGTGCTTGACCGCCGCCTGGGCGGTCAAGCGATACAGCGCACCGCTATCCAAGAGGTGCCAGCCCAACCGCTCGGCGATCAGGCCGCTGATGGTTCCCTTGCCGGCACCGCCCGGGCCATCGATGGTGAGTACGGGAATCGACACCATTACGCCCGCGCCTCCTCGGCCGTCATGCCGATGCGCTCGAGAAGGCCCAGAAAGCCCGGGAAAGAGGTCGCCACGTTGGCGCAATCCTCGATCACGATCTCGCTGGAGGCCCGGAGCGCTGCGACGGCGAAGGCCATGGCGATGCGGTGGTCGCCGAGGCTGTCGACGGTACCCCCGGCGTAGCTGGGCGCTGTGTCGTCGCCCTTGGCGCGCCCGACGATATCGATGCCATCCTCGACCAGGGTATGCTCGACGCCCAGCACCGCGAGCCCATCGGCCATCGCCTGGAGACGGTCGGACTCCTTGACCCGCAGCTCCTCGGCGCCGCGCAGGCGCGTGATGCCCTTGGCGTTGGCGGCGGCGATGAACAGCGCCGGGAACTCGTCGATCGCCAGCGGCACCTGCTCGACGGGGATGTCGATGCCGGAGAGCGGCGCGTAGCGAATGCGAATGTCCGCCACCGGCTCACCGCCGACCTCGCGCTCGTTCTCGAAGGCGAGATTCGCCCCCATCAGCGTCAGGATGTTGATCACGCCGATACGCGTCGGGTTCATGCCGACGTGCTCGAGGGTAATGTCCGAGCCCGGGGTGATCGCGGCGGCGACCAGAAAGAACGTCGCCGAAGAGATATCGGACGGCACGTCGATCGGGCCCGCCGTGAGCGTATGGCCGCCCTCGAGCCAGCAGGTATCACCTTCACGCTGCACCGGATAGCCGAAGCCGTTGAGCATGCGCTCGGTGTGATCGCGGGTGGGCGCCGGCTCGCGCACGCGGGTCTCGCCCTCGGCGTAGAGCCCGGCGAGCAGCAGGCAGGATTTCACCTGGGCGCTGGCCATCGGCATGTCGTAACGAATGCCCTTGAGCGATGCACCGCCCTTGATGGCAAGCGGCGGCCGGCCGCCTTCGGCAGTCTCGATAGTGGCGCCCATCGCTCTCAAGGGGTCCGCCACGCGCCCCATGGGGCGCTTGGTCAGCGACTCGTCGCCGGTCAGTTCGCTATCGAAGGCTTGTCCAGCCAGAAGACCTGCGAACAGGCGCATGGCGGTCCCGGAGTTGCCGACGTAGAGCGGCCCCGCCGGCGCCTTCAGGCCGTGCAGGCCGACGCCGTGGATGGTCACCCGCCCCTGGTGGGGGCCTTCGATGGCCACGCCCATTTCACGAAACGCCTGAAGCGTGGCCAGGCTGTCCTCGCCTTCGAGAAATCCTTTTACTTCGGTGACGCCATCGGCCAGCGCCCCCAGCATGATGGAGCGATGGGACATGGACTTGTCGCCGGGCACCCGCAGTCGGCCCTGGGCCTGGCCGCCGGGTTGGACACGGTAGGTGACGCGCTGCTGAGAATGCATATGGTACTCCGCCTGGTAACTGGTTTTGCTGAGTAGGGTTCCAAAGTAGCGCCGCGCATGGCTCGCCCGGTCGAAGGTGGCGATCAGCGCATCGCTGTCGCCGGAGGCGATCGCCGCGCGCAGCGTCTTGAGCCCCGCCTCGAAATCGTCGAGTGACGAAAGCACCGCGTCGCGGTTGGCGATGAAGATGTCGCGCCACATGACCGGGTCGCTACCGGCGATGCGGGTGAAGTCGCGAAAGCCGCCGGCGGCGTAGCGAAAGATGTCGAGCCGCTCGTCCTGACGGGCCAGCGTGTCGACCAGCGAGAACGCCAGCAGGTGCGGCAGATGGCTGGTGCGCGCCAGCACCTGGTCGTGACGCTCGACGCTCATCTCGAGCACCTCGGCACCGCAGGCCTGCCACAGCGCACGCACCCGTTCGAGCGCGCTTGCCTGGGTATCGGGTTCCGGGGTCAGGATCACCTTGTGATCGACATAGAGCTCGGGATTGGCGGCGTCCACGCCACTTTTCTCGGAGCCGGCGATGGGGTGACCCAGCACCACGTTGGCAGGCAGCTGGCCGAACACGCGTACCACGCTTTCGCGAATCGTGCCCTTGGTGCTGCCGACATCGGTGACGACCACGTTTGGCGCGGCGCGGTCGATGTTCGCGGCCACGCTTTCGAGCACCGACGCCATGGCCAGCACCGGCACGGCGAGCACGATCATCGATACGCCGTCGAGAAGCGGCGCGAGCTCGCAGCCGCCGGCCTCGATCAGCCCCTTCTCGATACCGAGAGCAATTTCGCTCTCGCTCGGATCGCAGGCAACGATGCGTCCTTCAAAGCCCCGCGTCTTGAGCGCGGCGGCGAGCGAGCCGCCCATCAAGCCGAGCCCGACGATCAGAAGCGCCGGCTCGCGACACCCGCCGCCCGGTGCAAAGGCCCCGCGCTCGGTCACAGCACGCCCTGGGGGTAGGAACCCAGTACGCGAAGCTCTAGCGCCTGCTGGCTCACTTCCTCGAGCACGGCGGCCACGCCCGGCTCATCACGATGCCCCTTGAAGTCGATGAAGAAGACGTAGTTCCAGACGCCGGTACGCGAGGGACGCGTCTCGATGCGGGTCAGGTCGATGCCGTGGCGATGGAAGGGCTCGAGCAGATCATGAAGTGCCCCGGGCTGGTTGCGCATCGCTACCACCACCGAGGTCTTGTCCTCGCCGCACATCGGCACGTCGTCGCTGCCGATGATCAGAAAGCGCGTCGAGTTGTCCGGCCGGTCCTCGATCTTTTCGGCGATGTGCGCCAGCCCGTAGAGCTTGGCCGCCATGTCACCGGCGATCGCTGCGCTGTGCCACTCGGTCTTGACCAGCTTCGCCGCTTCGGCGTTGGAGGAGACCGGCACGCGCTCGGCGTGGGGAAAGTGCGCGTCGAGCCACTTGCGGCACTGGCCGAAGGACTGCGGGTGCGAATAGATGCGGGTGATCTTGTCGCGCCGCGTGTTCTCGCTCACCAAGAGGTGGTGATGAATGCGCAGCACCACTTCGCCGCAGATGCGGATCGAGGAGTCGATGAAGGTGTCGAGGGTATGGTTGACCACACCCTCGGTGGAATTCTCGACCGGGACCACGCCGTAGTTGACCGCACCGGCTTCGACCTCGCGAAACACCTCGTCGATCGCTGCCATCGGCAGGCTGATGGCGCTGTCGCCGAAATGCTTGAGCGCCGCCTGCTGGGTGAAGGTGCCCTCGGGGCCGAGGTAGGCCACCTTGATGGGCTTCTCCAGCGCCAGACACGCCGACATGATCTCGCGAAACAGCCGGGCCATCTCTTCGGCGTCGAGCGGCCCTTCGTTGAGCGCCATGATCCGGCGCAGTACCTGGGCCTCGCGCTCGGGGCGGTAGAAGATGGCGTTCTCGTCCTCGGCGAGCTTGACGTGTGCCACCTGCTGGGCGCAGCTGGCACGCTCGCTGATCAGGCGCACGATGTCACCATCGAGCTGGTCGATGCGCTGACGCAGCGCCTCGAGGTTGATCGGCGTATCTGACATGGATCCTAGCCCTTTCGTTGTTCGAAATCGTGCATGAAGGCGATCAGCGCGTCCACGGCGGCTTCCGGCACGGCGTTGTAGAGACTCGCCCGCATCCCGCCGACGCTGCGATGGCCTTTCAGGTTCAAGAGTCCCGCCGCCTCCGCCTCGCTCAAAAACGCTTTATCGAGCGCACTATCGGCGAGCACGAACGGCACGTTCATGCGCGAGCGGTTGTGCCTCGCGATCGGGTTCGAGTAGAAGTCACTGTCATCGATGGCGCGGTAGAGCTTGTCGGCCTTGCGCTGGTTCAGCGCATCGATGGCCGAAAGCCCGCCCATCTCGTTCTCCAGCCAGTCGAAGACCAGCCCGGAGAGATACCAGGCGTAGGTCGGCGGCGTGTTGACCATCGACTCCGCTTCGGCGAGCGCCTGGTAGTCGAACAGCGTCGGGGTGCGGGCGAGTGCATGCCCGATCAAATCCTCGCGCACGATGACCAGCGTAAGCCCGGCAGGCCCGATGTTCTTCTGGGCGCCTGCGTAGATGACGCCGAAATCGGTCACGTCGATGGGCCCGGACAGAATGCTCGAGGACATGTCGCACACCAGCGGCACGTCCGCGCCATCGGCACGGGCGAGCGTCGGCACGTAGTCGAACTCGAGTCCGCCGATGGTCTCGTTGGCGGTGTAGTGCAGGTAGGCAGCGTCATCGCTCACCTGAAGGCTTTCGCGCGCCGGCACTTCGACATGGCCGTTGGACTCGCTTTCGCCCGCCACGTGGCAGTCGAAGCCGAGATGGCGGGCCTCGGCCAGCGCCTTCTTGCCCCAGATGCCGGTCTGGATGAAGTTGGCGCGCCCGCCGCGTCCCAGAAGGTTCATCGGCAGCATGGCGAACTGCATGCTCGCCCCGCCCTGCAGAAACAGCACGCGATACTGCTCCGGGATGCCCATCAGTCGGCGCAAGGTGGCCTCGGCCTTCTTGGCGATACCGACGAACTCGTCGCTGCGATGGCTCATCTCCATCACCGAGAGACCACGCCCTTCGAAATCGAGCATCTCGCGCTGGGCGCGCGCCAGTACCGCGTCGGGCAGGGCCGCCGGCCCCGCGCAGAAGTTATAGTGACGTGTCATCTTGGCCCTGGTCCTCTTCAACGCCGTTCGTCGCCGTTTGCGGTGCACCGTCGAGGTCGGCCTCGTCCTCCTCCAGAGGAGCGTCGACGGGCTCGTCGACCCGAACGGTCTTCACCAGTTTCTCTTCCTTGCCCAGGCGGATCAGCATCACGCCCTGGGTATTGCGCGAGGTGGTGGAGACCTCCTCGACCCGGGTGCGCACCAGCGTGCCCCGGTCGGTGATCAGCATCATCTCGTCGCTGTCGTAGACCTGCATCGCCGCGACCAGCGCGCCGTTGCGCTCGCTGGTCTGCATCGCGATCACGCCCTGACCACCGCGTCCGCGTAGCGGAAACTCCTCGAGGCGGGTACGCTTGCCGTAGCCGTTCTCGCTGGCGGTGAGGATGTAGATCTGACCTTCGGCCTGTGGCTGCACGCTCTCTGCAGACGCTTCGCCCTCTTCACCGTCGGCTTCGGCATCGATCTGCTGGCTCTTGGGAATGATCAGGCTGATCACTTCCGCATCGTCGAGCAGGCGCATGCCGCGCACCCCGCGGGCGGTACGGCCCATGGCGCGCACGTTGGCTTCTTCGAAGCGAATCGCCTTGCCGTTCGAGGAGAGCAGCATGGCGTGATCGGAGCCCGTGGTGATCGCCGCGCCGACCAGGCGGTCGTCCTCTTCGAGGTCGATGGCGATCAGGCCCACGCTACGCGGACGCGAGAACTGCTCGAGGCTGGTGCGCTTGACCGTGCCCTTGGCGGTGGCGAAGAAGATGTAGTGATCCGGGTCGTAGTCGCGCACCGGCAGGATGGCGTTGATCGACTCGCCCTCCTCCAGCGGCAGCATGTTGACCAGCGGCTTGCCCCGCGAGCCGCGGCTGGCGTTGGGCATCTCGTACACCTTGAGCCAGTACACCTTGCCGCGGTTGGAGAACAGCAGCACCGTGTCGTGAGTCGAGGCGACCAGCAGGTGCTCGATGACGTCTTCGTCCTTCATCGAGGTGGCCGACTTGCCGCGACCGCCACGGCGCTGGGCCTGGTAGTCGGAAAGCGGCTGGGTCTTGGCGTAGCCGGAGCGCGACACCGTGACCACCATGTCCTCCTCGGCGATCAGGTCCTCGATGGAGAGATCCAGATGGCTCGCCTGGATCTCGGTGCGGCGGTCGTCGCCGTACTGATCGCGCACCGCGTGAAGCTCCTCGCGAATCACTTCCATCAGGCGGTCGGCGGAGGCGAGGATCTCGGTCAGCTCGGCGATGCGCTGCAGGATCGCCAGGTACTCGTCGAGCAGCTTCTCGGTCTCGAGCCCGGTCAGGCGATGCAGGCGCAGCTCCAGAATCGCCTGGGCCTGGGCCGGCGAGAGCCGGTACTCGGTGGCCGACGTGTTGAGGCCGAACCCTTCGTCGAGATCGTCCGGCTTGCAGGAGGTCGCACCCGCGCGCTCGAGCATGCCGGTCACCTGGCCGGGCTGCCACACTTTCTCCAGCAGCTTCTCCTTCGCCTCGGCGGCGTTGGGAGAGGCCTTGATCAGCTCGATCACTTCGTCGATGTTGGAGATCGCGACGGTCAGGCCTTCGAGGATGTGGCCGCGTTCGCGCGCCTTTCTGAGCTCGAACAGCGTACGGCGGGTGACGACTTCGCGACGGTGGCGAATGAACGCCTCGAGCATCTCCTTCAAATTCAGCGTGCGCGGCTGGCCGTTCTCCAGCGCCACCATGTTGATGCCGAAGACGTTCTGGAGCTGGGTCTGGGCGAACAGGTTGTTGACCACCACCTCGCCGGATTCACCGCGCTTGATCTCGATGACCACGCGCAGGCCTTCCTTGTCGGACTCGTCGCGAAGCTCGGCGATGCCCTCGATGCGCTTCTCCTTCACCAGCTCGGCGATCTTCTCGATCAGCCGCGCCTTGTTCACCTGGTAGGGCAGCTCGGTGATGATGATGTGGTCGCGCCCGGTCTTGTCGTGGTGCTCGATGGTGTGCGCGGCGCGCACGTAGATGCGCCCGCGCCCGGTGCGATAGGCATCGAGGATGCCCGCGCGACCGTTGATGATGCCCGCGGTGGGGAAGTCCGGTCCCGGGATGTAGGCCATCAAATCATCGATGGTCAGCGTATAGTCGTCGATCAGTGCCAGGCAGCCGTCGATGACTTCGCGCATGTTGTGCGGCGGGATGTTGGTCGCCATGCCCACGGCAATGCCCGAGGAGCCGTTGATCAGAAGGTT
>NZ_JAMZBC010000156.1 GCF_024158715.1 Halomonas sp. 707D7
CCGCTACGTGCTGGACGCCGAAGGCAGTCTCGGACGCATGCGCTCGGGATCGAGAATGCCTTCGGCGTCCAGCACGTAGCGGCTCTTGATGCCCGAGGCCTTCTCGATGAATTCACTGCTCGAGTGGGCGAGCGGTGCGCGCTCGCCGGCCGCGATCTCGTCGTGAAACCGTTCGTTATGGCGATCCACGTAGGTATTGAACGCCGCGACCAGGGTGTCGTTGTCGATGGCGTGCGCCGGGGTATAGAGCCCGGAGCCGGTAATCACTACGTCGTGCATGTCGTTCTCCCGTTGGCGGCCGTCTACCGGCGCGTGATCTCTTCCCACTGCTTCTCGAGACGTTTGACCGATACCGGCATCCTGGTGCCGAGCTGCTGGGCGAACAGGGAGACGCGAAGCTCCTGGAGCCACCAGCCGAAGGTCACCAGCGCCGGGTCCTCGACCCGGCCCCGGCGCTCGCTTTCGCGCCGGGTGTCGAAACGAGCCTCGAGCGCCTGGACGTCGTTCATCATCATCTGGTCGCGGCCACGCTCGCGAGGGGCCTTGTCGAGGCGGATCAGCGCGGCTTCGAAGTAGCGCGGATACTCGCCCAGCCACTCCCCCGCATCACGGATGAAGCCAGGATAGACCAAACGCTGCATCTGCGCGCGCACATCGCCGTAGACCAGCGCCAGGGCGAAATTGAGGCTCCCCTTGAGCCGCTTGCTGACCTCGAGATGGCCCTTCAGCGCCGCCTCGACCTCGCCAAGCAGCGCCTTGGCGCGCTCGACGAGCTCGCCTTTCACCTCGTCAAGCCGCGCCTCCAGCTCGCCCGCCGAACGCGGCAGCGGATCGACGGCCACGCCCTGGGTGAACACCGCCAGGAGCACGTCGTCGATGAACGCGGACTTGGCGCCCACGTTGGTGAACAGCAGCGCCCCCTTCTCCATGGCCGGCAGCGCCTTGATCGCCTTGACCAGCGCCGGGCACTGGGTGATCGCCAGGCGCGCCACGCCTTCCCGGTGCGCGGCCAGGGCCTTGGCCGGATGATCGAACAGCGCGACCTTGAAAGCGCTGCCCTCTGCACTCAGCGCCGGGTAGGCCTCCACGCGAATGCCCGCCTGGGTGGTCACCCGCGAGGCCGGAAGCGGCGTCTCGGGCAGCGCGTCGAGCGTCGGCGCCTGGCTGGCTTCTCGAGCCAGCGCCTGGGCGCCCTGGCTTGCCGCCAGCTCGAAGCGCTTCTCGAGCGCGCGCAGGTCGCGCCCCTGGCCCAGGGTCTTGCCGGCGTGATCCACCACCCGCACGTTCATGATCAGGTGTGGCTCGAGCAGATCCAGGCGCCAGTCGTCCGCGTGCACGCGGGTGCCGGTACGCTTGCGCAGAAACTCGCCCAGCGCCTCGGTCAGCGGGCGCTCGTCAGGCACCAGCACCTCGAGGGCGGCGTCCACCCAGTCGGGAATCGGCACCACCTGGCGGCGGATGCTCTTGGGCAGCGACTTCAGAAGCGCAATGCACTTCTCGCGCAGAAGCCCCGGCACCACCCAGTCGAGCGCGGCCACCGGCAGCTGCGAGAGCATCGCGGCGGGCACGGTCAGGGTGACGCCATCGTCCTCGGCCTGCGGGTCGAAGTGGTAGCTCACCGGATACGCTACCCCGGCGATGGTCAGGTGGTCCGGGTACTGGGCCTGGGTGACGTCCTCGGCGGCGCGCGCCTTTAGCGTCTCGATATCGAATTTCAAAAGCGCCGGCGTCTCGCCCTCCGCCTGCTTGCGCCAGTGCTCGAAGCCGCGGCCGTTGACGATGTCACCCGGAATGCGCTCGTCGTAGAAGGCGTAGAGCGTCTCCTCGTCGACCAGGATGTCGCGCCGGCGCGCCCGCTCCTCGAGCGCCTCGACCTCGTCGATCAGCGCCCGGTTGTGGGCGAAGAACGCACCCCGGGTGCGAAACTCGCCTTCGACCAGCGCCCGGCGAATGAAGATCTCTCGCGAGGTGACCGGGTCGATGGGGCCGAAATTGATGCGCCGGCGGGCGACGATCGGAAGGCCGAACAGCGTCACCTGCTCGAAGGCCACCACCTGGGCGCGCTTCATCTCCCAGTGCGGCTCGCTGTAGCTGCGCTTGACCAGGTGCGTGGCCTGAGGCTCGATCCACTCCGGGTCGATGCGCGCCACGGTGCGGGCGTAGAGCTTGGTGGTCTCGACCAGCTCGAAGGCCATCACCCACTTGGGCGTCTTCTTGGCGAGCCCCGAGCCCGGGTGGATGAAGAACTTGCGGTTGCGTGCCCCCAGGTATTCGCGGTTCTCGAGCAGGTTGCCGATGTTCGACAACAGCCCCGACAGCAGCGCCTGGTGGAGCTTACCGGAGGTCTTGCGCCTTGCCTGGCGCGCCTCCTCCTCGCTTTCATCCTCGTTGACCGGCGGCGGACCCGGCACCTCGATGTCCATGTCGCGCAGCAGCTGCCTGAGCTGGCGGAAGGTGTCGTGCCACTCGCGCATGCGCAGATAGTTGATGTAGTGCTCGCGACACCAGCGGCGCAGCTGGTTGCCGGAAAGCGCCCCGCGGGCGTTCTCGATGCCGTGCCACAAATTCAAGAGCGCGACGAAGTCCGAGTCCGGATCGCGCCATTTCTGGTGGGCCTGGTCGGCGGCCTGGCGCTTGTCCGCCGGGCGCTCGCGCGGGTCCTGGACGGCCAGCGCCGAGACCACGATCAGCACGTCGCGAAGGCTCTGGCGCGCCGCCCCTTCGAGCACCATGCGCGCCAGGCGCGGGTCGATGGGAAGCCTTGCCAGCTTGCGCCCCAGCGGGCTGATGCGCTCCCGGGCATCCACCGCGCCGAGCTCGAACAGAAGCCGAAAGCCATCCTTGACGAAGCGAGCGTCCGGCGGGTCGACGAAGGGGAACTCCTCGATGCTGCCGAGCTTCAAGGAGAGCATCGAGAGAATCACCGAGGCGAGATTGGTGCGCTGGATCTCCGGGTCGGTGAAGGCCGGCCGCGACAGGAAGTCCTCTTCATCGAAAAGGCGAATGCACACGCCTTCGGCGATCCGCCCGCAGCGCCCCTTGCGCTGGTTGGCGCTGGCCTGACTCACCGGCTCGACGGGCAGGCGCTGGATCTTGGCGCGGTAGCTGTAGCGGCTGATGCGCACCAGTCCCGGGTCGACCACGTAGCGGATGCCGGGCACGGTGAGCGAGGTCTCCGCCACGTTGGTGGCCAGCACGATGCGCCGCCCCCGGTGCGGGGCGAACACGCGGTTCTGCTCCTCGTTGGAGAGTCGGGCGTAGAGCGGCAGGATCTCGGTGCCCTTGAAGTCCGCCCGGCGCAGCGTATCGGCGGTCTCGCGGATCTCGCGCTCGCCGGGCAGAAAGATCAGCACGTCGCGCGGGCCATGCAGCCAGCCACGCTCGCGCTCGAGCGTCTCGATCTCGGCGATCGCCTGAACGATGCCCTCCTGCAAGGTGCGATCCGCCTCGTCCTCCTCGCCTCTGACCAGTGGCCGGTAGAGCACGTCGACATCGAAGGTGCGCCCGGACACCTCGACCACCGGCGCGGGCGCCTCCTCGCGGCCGAAGTGCGCGGCGAAGCGCTCCACGTCGATGGTCGCCGAGGTGATGATCACCTTGAGATCCGGGCGTTTGGGCAACAGGCGTTTGAGGTAGCCGAGCAGGAAGTCGATGTTGAGGCTGCGCTCGTGGGCTTCGTCGATGATGATCGTGTCGTAGCGCCACAGCATCGGATCGTGCTGGGTCTCGGCCAGCAGGATGCCGTCGGTCATCAGCTTGACCAGCGTCGTGGCCGCGCTCTGGTCGGTGAAGCGCACCTGGTAGCCGACCTGCTCGCCCAGCGGCACCTGGAGCTCTTCGGCCAGGCGCGTGGCCACGCTGCGCGCGGCGAGTCGCCGCGGCTGGGTATGGCCGATCAGGCCGCGACGGCCACGGCCGAGCTCGAGGCAGACCTTGGGCAGCTGGGTGGTCTTGCCCGAGCCGGTCTCGCCGGCCACCACCACGACCTGATGATCGCGCAGCGCCGCCAGGATGTCCTCGCGACGCTCGACCACCGGAAGCTCGGCAGGGTAGTCGAGCGTCACGCGCGCGGCGCTTCGCGCGGCGTAGTGGTTTCGGGCCGTTTCCAGCTCGCGGTGCAGCTTGACAAGGCCCTGATCGATCGGCTTGGCCTCGCGAAGCCGCCGCCTCAGCCCCTCGATGCGCTGCGCCAGGCGCTGGCCATCGCGCAGCGTCACGTCGTCAAGCGCCTGCTCGAGCTCGGTCAGTTGTCGGGCGGGGGTCGCGGGGGGCGTCTCGGTGGTCACGTTGGGCTCAGCTTCCTTCCAGAAAGAAAAAATTCGGCCCACCTGGAAAAGTGGGCCGAACAGTATAGCGCCTTCGCCATTGATTGGGCCAACCAGGGCGGGGTCGTCTACTTGACGTTCTGCTCCTGATCGCGAAGCTCCCGGCGCAGCACCTTGCCGACATTGGTCTTGGGCAGCTCGTCACGAAACTCGACGTGCTTGGGCACCTTGTAACCGGTCAGCTCCTTCTTGCACCAGGCACGCAGGGCCTCGGCGGTCAGCTCCTTGTTTTTCGAGACGACGAAGAGCTTGATCGCCTCGCCCGCCTCTTCGTCCGGCACCCCGACCACGGCCGCCTCGACCACGTCCGGGTGAGCGGCCACCACGTCCTCGATCTCGTTGGGGTAGACGTTGAATCCCGAGATCAGGATCATGTCCTTCTTGCGATCGACGATGCGGATGTAGCCATCCTCCTGCAGCACGGCGATGTCGCCGGTGTGGAACCAGCCGCCGTCATCGATCGCCTTGCGCGTCTCCTCGTCCTGGTTCCAGTACCCCTTCATCACCTGCGGGCCCTTGACGCAGAGCTCACCGGGCTCGCCCAGCGCCACGTCCGCACCGTCGGCATCCACCACCTTCACCGAGGTGCCGGCCACGGGCTTGCCGATGGTGCCGAGCTGGATGGCATCGGCGGGATTGAAGCTCACCACCGGCGAGGTCTCGGTCAGGCCGTACCCTTCCGCCACCGGGCAGCCGGTCACCTCTTCCCAGCGCTTGGCGATAGGCTTGGTGAGCGCCATGCCGCCGGAAATGGTGAGCTTGAGCTTGGAGAAATCGAGCGCCTTGAAGTCGTCGCGCTGGCACAGCGCGTTGAACAGCGTGTTGAGACCGATGAAGGCGGTGAAGGGCAGCTTCTTGAGCTCCTTGACGAAGCCCGGCAGGTCACGCGGGTTGGTGATCAGCACCGAGTGGTTGCCGGTTTCCATCAAAAACAGGCAGTTCACCGTGAAGGTATAGATGTGGTACACCGGCAGCGGCGCGATCACGAGCTCGCTGCCGTTTTTCAAATGCTGGCCAATGGCGAGCCGCGCCTGGAGCATGTTGGCGATCAGGTTGGTATGGGTGAGCATCGCCCCCTTGGGTCGCCCGGTGGTTCCGCCGGTGTACTGCAGCGCGGCCACGTCCTCGCGGTCGCGCTTGACCGGGGTGAAGCGCTGGCGGGCGCCGGCCTTGAGCACCTGGCGAAAGCCGATCGCCCCGGGCAGGCGGTAGGTCGGCACCATCTTCTTGACGTACTTGACCGCCGCGTTGATCACCCAGCGCTTGGGCACGTCGTGCAGGTCGGCGAGCTCGGTCACCACCACGTGCTCGAGGTCGGTCTGGTCGAGCACCTTGTCGAGCTTGTGCGCCATGTTGGCGAGAATCACGATCGCCTTGGCGCCGGAATCCTTGAACTGGTGGGCCATTTCGCGCTCGGTGTAGAGCGGGTTGGTGTTGACCACCACCAGCCCTGCGCGCAGCGCACCGAACACCGCCACGGGGAACTGCAGCACGTTGGGCAGCTGAATGGCGATTCGGTCGCCGGGCACGAGGGTGGTGTCGTGTTGCAACCAGGCGGCGAACCGGGCCGAGTAGTGGTCCAGGTCGTCGAAGGTGAGGGTCTTGCCCATGCAGCTGAAGGCGGGCTTGTCGCCGAAACGCTCGACGGCGTGGTGAAAGACATCCGTGACTGAATCGTACTGATCCAACCCTTCAAGCGCTGCGCCTTGCAGCATGGGGGCATCGGCGTGTTCGCTCATGGGCAATCTCCGCTATCCGTGTCGATAAGTGGACCGACCTTGTTTTTATGATGAAGCCAAATGACGCGTTACCGGGTCGCGCGTGGCAAGCATTCAAGATATACGAGGGGTGCCATGCTGTAAAACGGCTGCTTGAAACCACTGTTTCAACGTAGCCGCTAAAACGCCCGACCGCCGGTATGGGGTCAGTATGGTCCGTAACGCGCGCGAATGCTTCCCTGCTGCCAGACCAGCAGCTCGCCGGGCGCCATGGCGCTCCAGCGTTCATTGTGGGTCAAGGGCGCGGTGGCGATCACCGAGACCACATCGCAGGGCGTGGTGTGCTCGCTGAAATTGACCGTCATGTCCGCATCGGCGAGCTCGGCCTCGCCGAAGGGCGCCTGGCGGGTGATGTGCACGAGCTTGGTGGAGCAGAAACAGTAGAGCGACTCGCCGTCGGAGAGCAGCAGATTGAAGACCCCGAGGCCGCGAAGCCGTTCGCACAGGGTGTGCAAGAGCGCCGCCACCGGCTCGAAAGACGCCGGTGCCACGGGAAAGGCGCGGCGCAGCTCTCCCAGAAGCCAGCAGAAGGCGTGTTCGCTGTCGGTGCTGCCCACCGGGGTATAGACGTCCAGGGGCAGCGCCTGCCAGCCCTCGAGCTGGCCGTTGTGGGCGTAGCACCAGGGCCGGCCCCACATCTCGCGGGTGAAGGGGTGGGTATTGGCCAGGCGCACCCCGCCCACGTTGGCCTGGCGAATATGGCTGATGACCACGCGGGACTTGATCGGGTAGTCGCAGATCAGGCGCGCGATGGGCGAGTCGACGCTCGGATGCGGGTCGCGGAACTCGCGATACCCGCCCTCCTCGTAGAAGGCGATGCCCCAGCCGTCGCGGTGGGGGCCGGTGCCCCCGCCGCGGTTGAGAAACCCCGAAAAGCTGAAGCAGATATCGGTCGGCACGTTGGCACTCATGCCCAGGAGCTCGCACATGCGCCGGGTCGCCTAGTTGATCAAGTCCCGCGTGGTCATCAGCCATATTCGCCAGGCCAACGTG
>NZ_JAMZBC010000157.1 GCF_024158715.1 Halomonas sp. 707D7
TTCGAGACCATGAAGCTTCGCATGTTGAACGGCAGCCACTCGCTGCTCGCCTATCTCGGCTCGCTCGACGATATCGAGACCGTGTTCGACGCCGTCTCGCAGGCGCCTTATCGGGCGCTGCTAGGCCGCTACATGCGCGCAGAGGCCGCTCCGACGCTGGCCATGCCGGAAGGTATCGATCTCGACGCCTACGCGGATTCGCTTCTCGCGCGCTTCGCCAACGACAGCCTGCGCCACCGGCTCCAGCAGATCGCCATGGACGGCAGCCAGAAGCTGCCCCAGCGCTGGCTGCAGGTGGCCGAGGCGAATCTTGCCGTCGGGGGCGAGACCGCCTGCGTGGCGCTGGGCCTGGCCGGCTGGATTCGCTACACCGCCGGCAGCACGCTCGCCGGTCACGCGTTTAGCGTCGACGACCCGATGGCCGAGACGCTCGGCGCGTTGCACGCCCGTCACGGCGACGATGCGAGCGCGTTGATCGATGCCTTCTTCACCCTCGACGCCGTGATACCGGCGGCGGTGGCGCAAGACGGCGACTTCAAGGCCCAGGTGCTCGCGGCTTACCGCGCGCTGACCGAGCGCGGCGTCGCGTCCGCCATCGATGATGTCACCCGCCCGGGTACTCGCTGAAAGGAGATTCCATGGAACATACCTGGCGCTGGTTCGGGCCTTCCGACCCGATCCAGCTCGCGGACATTCGCCAGACCGGCGCGACCGGCATCGTCACCGCGCTGCACGACGTGCCCAACGACCGGGTCTGGTCGGTGGAGGCGATCGAGGCGCGCAAGGCGATGATCGAGGCGGTGGGGCTCACTTGGTCGGTGGTCGAGAGCGTGCCGGTGCCCGAGGCGGTGAAAAAGGGCCTGCCCGAGCGCGACGCGCTGATCGACACCTACTGCCAGACGCTTAGAAACCTCGCCGCCTGCGGCATCGACATCGTCTGCTACAACTTCATGCCGATCCTCGACTGGACGCGCACCGATCTCACCTATTTGCTGCCGGACGGCGCCCGGGCGCTGCGCTTCGATCAGACCGCCTTCGCCGCCTTCGATCTCTACCTGCTGGAGCGCCCCGGGGCGCTGGCGGAGTACTCCGAGGCCGACCAGCGCGAGGCTCGGCGGTATCTCGAGTCACTCGACGAGGCGGGCCGCGCAAAGCTGATCGACACGCTGATCGCGGGGCTTCCCGGCGCCGAGGAGCACTACACCCTGGCGCAGTTTCGCGAGGCCCTGGCGGGTTATACCGATATCGACGCGCAGGCGCTGCGCGAGAACCTGGCCTATTTTCTGCGCCGCGTCGTGCCGGTGGCCGAGGCGCTCGGTCTTCGCCTGGCGATCCACCCGGACGACCCGCCGCGCCCGCTTCTTGGTCTGCCACGGGTGGTCTCGACCCGGGCCGATGCCCAGTGGGTGATCGACTGCGCGCCGAGCCCGGCCAACGGCCTTACCTTCTGTACCGGCTCTTACGGGGTGCGCGAGGACAACGATCTGGTGGCCATGGCGCGCCACTTCGCCCCGCACATTCATTTTGCGCACCTGCGCTCGACACAGCGCGAAGCCGATCCGCGCTCGTTCCACGAGGCGCCGCATCTGGCCGGCGACGTCGACATGGTCGGCGTCATCCAGGCGCTGGTGGTGGAGGAGCGCCGCCGCGAGCGCGAGGGCGGCGCGCGGCTGCCCATCCGCCCGGACCACGGCCACCACATGCTCGACGATCACGCCCGGGCCACCGCCCCGGGCTACCCGCTCTACGGGCGGTTGCGGGGCTTGGCCGAACTGCGCGGCGTAGAAATGGCGGTACGAACGCTGACGTGAGTCCGAGCCAGGCCCACGTAAAAGCGCCCCGCCCGAGGTCATCGAGCGGGGCGCTTTTGCAGGTGGGGCTGGATCGGACGGGCTAGACCTGCGCCGTGCGGCGCAGACGAGCGATGACCTCCGCCAGCTCATCGGCATGGCGGATCTCGATGGCGCCTTGCGGGGTGCGCTCGTCTTCCGGGAAGTGATTGAGGTGAATCACCTGCATGCCGGCGGCAAGGCCCGCCTCGACCCCCACGGCGGCATCGTCGATGACGATGCAGCTGGCCGGTTCGTGGCCCATGGCGGCGGCGGCCTTCAGGTAGAGCGCCGGGTCCGGCTTCCAGACGTTCAAGGTATAGGCGCTGAACAGCCGGCCTTCGAAGTGATGCGCCAGGCCCGTGCTCTCCAGCGCGCAGCGGATCTTGCGCTCCGGGCCGTTGGAGACCACCGCCTTGGGGTGCGCGGCGAGGGCGTCGAGTGCCGCCGGCATGCCGGCGATCGGGCAGAGCTCGGCGCGCATGCGGGTTTCCATGCGGGCGCGCATGCCGGCCTCCAGCGCCTCGAACCGCGCCGGCGTCAAGGGCGTGAAGCGCTCTTCCAGGGTCGTGACGATGGTTTGAAAGCGCACACCACGAAACTCCTCCATGTACTGCTCGGCAGAGAAGGGCAGCCCGAACTCGGGCAGAAGCTCGCCCATCACCTCGGCCAGCAGGATTTCACTATCGACCAGCGTGCCGTCGGAGTCGAACAGCAGGCAGATGTCGCTCATGCGAGTACCTCGGCGTTGACCGGGCTGATCGGCGCTTCGCCGGTCAGCGCCAGGCGCAGGTTGTCTACCGCGCGCTGGGCCATGGCAGTGCGCGTCTCGTGCGTGGCGGAGCCGATGTGGGGCAGGGCGACGACGTTGGCCATGCCGGGCAGCGGCGAGGTATCGGCCAGCGGCTCGCGCTCGAAGACGTCGAGCCCCGCGCCCTGGATGACGCCACGCTCCAGCGCATCGATCAGCGCGGCCTCGTCGATCACCTTGCCGCGGGCGATGTTGACCAGAATCGCCGAAGATTTCATCCGGGCAAGCTCATCCGCGCCGATCAGCTTTTCGGTCTCCGGCGTCAAGGGTACGGTGACGCAGACGAAGTCGGACTCGGCGAGCAGTTGATCGAGTTCGCGCCGCGTGGCCCCCAGCTCCTTTTCCACGTCCGGCTTGGGCGAGGCGTTGGAGTAGAGCACCTTCATGTTGAACCCCAGCGCCCCGCGCCGAGCCACGGCCTGGCCGATGCGCCCGAAGCCCACCATCCCTAAGGTCTTGCCGTGCACGTCGCTGCCGTAGCGCTCGGTGCCCACGCCGGCTTCCCAGGCGCCGGCCTTGACCCAGGTGGCCAGCTCGACGACGCGCCGGGCGGTCGTCATGATCAGCGCAAAGCCCGTGTCGGCGGTGGTTTCGGTCAGCACGTCCGGCGTGTTGCACAACAAAATCCCGCGCTTGGTCAGCTCGTCGACGGGGACGGTGTCGTAGCCCACCGAGACCAGTGCGATCACTTCGAGCGCCGGCGCGGCGTCGAGAAATTCGGGGGTGATCGGCATGCTCGCGCCGATGATGCCGTGCACGTCTTCCAAGGCGCTGCGCACTTCCGGATTCGTGGGGTCGAAGGAGCGCAGGGGCGCGCAAACCTCGAAATGCTCTGCAAGATGCGCAAGCTGTGCGTCGTTGAGCCGTCCTTGGACGATGATGCGTTTTTTCATGCCGTCTCCTGTCTGCTTGTAGTGTTGGATCAGCCTTTTCGATCAGCCGTTCTCGAGCGCGTCGAGCCGCGCTCTCGTCGGCAGTCCCTCCATGTCGCCGATCACCTGGACCGCCTCGGCGCCGACCAGGTTGCCGCGCGCCAGCGCCTCGCGGGGCGAGCGCCCCTCCAGCAGGGCGCTCACGCAGCCCACGGCGAAGCCGTCACCGGCACCGACGGTATCGACCACGTTGGCCACCGGCCGACCGGCGACCTCGAAACTCTCCAATGTAGCGCCTAAACGCCCGCGATAGTAGCTGCCCTGGGGACCGAGCTTGATGATCACCGCACGGGCACCGCGCGCGAGGTAGGCGTCCGCGATGGCTTCCGGCGTCTTCTCACCGGTGAGCAGTTGCCCTTCGGCGAGCCCCGGCAGCACCCAGTCTGCAAGGCTTGCAAGCTCATTGAGGGTATCACGCATGACGGCTTCGCTTTCCCACAGCGAAGGACGCAGGTTGGGATCGAAGGAAATGGTCGCTCCCGCTGCGCGGGCGCGCTGCATCAGCTCCCGGGTCAGCGCCAGGGCGCTTTTCGAGAGCGCCGGGGTGATGCCGGTGGCGTGGAGGTGATCGAGCGCGGAGAAGTCGATCGCCTCGGCGTCCGCCGGGCAGAGGTGGCTCGCCGCACTGCCGCGGCGAAAGTACTCCACGCGCGGATCGGCGCCGTGCTCGGCGCGCTCCTTGAACATCAGCCCCGTGGGGTGCGCCGGGTCGGTCTGGATGTAGCGGTCGTCGATGCCCTCGCCGGTGAGCGTCTGGCGAATGAACTCGCCCATGCTGTCGCGCCCCACGCGGCTCATCCAGCTGACCTTGAAGCCGAGCCGGGCAAGGCCGATGGCCACGTTGTTGTCGGCGCCGGCCAGGCGGCGGTGGAAGTGTTCGACGCCAGCGAGCGGGCCGGGCGCGTCGGCGACCAGCATGCCCATGGCTTCGCCGAAGGTGAGAACGGATAGAGCAGAAGGGGAGGTGACCATGCGTCGATCTCTCATCAAGGTAAGGCCGGCGGGGTGCCGGGTCGTCGGGTACTGCCGCGCGCGATCAGGCGCGGCGCGAAACGGGCAGGCGTCGAGCAGGCATCGAGCAGGCGGGCCAGCGCCGCCTCGGCGATCGCCTCGAACGGCTGGGCGAGCGTGGAGATGCCGGGGCCGACCAGCGCGCACCAGTCGAGCTCGTCGATGCCGAGCAGGCCGATCTCGCCCAGCGGCAGGTGCAGGGCGTTGAACGCCTGGGTCACGCTCAGGGTCGCGGTGGCGTTGGCGCAGAGTACCGCCGCGGGTGCGGCGCGAGGCAACGCCTTGAGCGCGCAGGCCAGCTCATTGGCCTCCAGCGTGGTCAGGGTGCGGGCACTCAGCCCGCGCTCGGCGCTGCGCTCGAGAAAACGCGCCAGGCGGGCCTTGCGGGCGCTTGCCTCCTGGGGCGCGTTGGTGACGAACAGCAGTGCCCTGTACCCCTGGCCTTCGAGGTGATCGAGGGCCAGATCCACCGCCAGGGCGTCGTCGAGGCCGACCGCCTCGCTTTCCAGGCTGGCGATTTCCCGGTCCAGAAGGACCACCGGCACCCCGCGATGTCGCAAGGCGTGAAGCTGAGCGTGCGGGTCGCCGGCAGCGTTGACGATCACGCCCTCCACCTGGTAGGCGGCCAGCAGTTCAAGGTGCCGGCGCTCCTGCTCCGGGTCGTTGTCGGTGTTGCAGACGATCAGGGCGTAGCCGCGCTCACGCGCCGCGCGCTCGACCGCGTGCACCGCCGCCACCGAGAACGGATTGCGGATATCCGCCACCACCATGCCCAGAAGCTTCGACCCCGCGCCCTTGAGGCCCCGCGCTATCAGGTTGGGCTGGTAGCCGAGCTCGCGGGCGGCCTGATCGATGCGTGCCTGCAGCGGCGCCGACAGCCGGTCGCGCTCGCTGCCGAAAAAGCGCGATACGCTGGTCTTCGAAGTTCGGGCGCGGGCGGCGACTTCGATCAGCGTCGCCCGGGAGGGATCTGACATGATGAGCGCTGTCTCGTGGGTATTGGGAACGTTCCCATTGCGGTAAAGAGTAAGGTCTTTGCGCTGGCGTGACAATATCGCCAAAAGTGGTAGATGGAGCATCGCTGTGACCCCGCGCTTTCCCGGCAAGCGTTTTGGTCGCCGGCGGCGTAGACTAGGCGCCTTTAACAGTTCATCCGGCAGAGATCGAGCCCGACCATGCAGCCCCCTCATGAATTGACCCGCGAAGGCGATCGCTACTTCGACGGCATGGCCGAGAAGTTCTCGCGCTCGCTCTATCACGCGCCGCGCGGCGAGCTGCGCCTCAAGATGCTCGATCATCTATTGCCGCAGATGCTCGTTCTCGACGGCCAGCCGGTGCTGGACGTCGGCGGTGGACTGGGTCAGCAGGCGGCGTGGTTCGCCGAGCGGGGGCATGCCGTCACCCTGGCGGAACCCTCGGCGGACATGCTCGACCATGCCCGAAAGTGGCACGCCGAGCGGGAGACGCTCCCGCCCGGCGCCATCCGCTACCTGCCGGCGCCCTTGCAGGCGTTGCCGGCAGAGGCGCCCGGCCCGTGGGGCGTGATCACCTGCCACGCGGTGCTCGAATGGCTGGGCAATCCACGCGGGGCGCTCGCCACCCTGGCGGGGCTGCTCGCGCCCGGCGGCCAGCTGAGCCTGATGGTGTTCAACCGCGATGCGCTGCGCTTTTCCAACGCCGTGAAGGGCAACCTGGAAAAGGCGCTCAGCGACCGGCTCGAAGGTAAGGGGCGACGCCAGCGCCTCACGCCGATCTCGCCGGTCACCCACGATCAGATCACCGCCTGGGCCGCCGAGAACGATTTGGTGCTCTCCCAGGCGGCCGGCATCCGCATCTTTCAGGACTACCTGCTCAAGCCCCCGGCGGACGCCGCCGAGGAGGCGACCCTGCTGGCGCTGGAGAAGCGTTATTGCCGCACCGAGCCCCACTGGCGCCTGGGGCGCTACCTGCTCTACACCCTGACCCGACCCCATTGATTCAACCCGAGACCGATTCATGAGTGCCCAACTGCCTGCCTGCCAATTGCTCGAACGCTACCACGGTGGCGCCGCCGAACTCTGCTCAATCGCTCCACTGGAGGACGACTGGCTGGTGAGCCGCTCGGCGGCCATGGTCAGCGACAACGTCGCGCTGCGCACCCGCTGGCAGAGCGCCGAACGCACCGCCTTTTCTCCCTTCGACGAGCCCATCGTGCTGCCCGAGGCGCCGGTGGTACTGTTCTGGCCCAAGGCGCACCAGCTGGGGCTGTGGTGGCTCGACTGGCTCTGCGCCACCCTGCCGGACGCCACCCCGCTCGAGATCGTCGGCGAGCATCAGGGTGGCATCAAGCGCGTGCCCAAGCTGCTCGACGAGCGTGGCCTTGGCTGGAACAAGCTGGACAACGCCCGGCGCTGCTCGCTTTACGCCACGCGCACCGTGAAGCGCGCTGCTTCTGAGCCCTGGACGCACTTTGGCGTCGGCGAGCTTTCGCTGGTCAGCCA
>NZ_JAMZBC010000158.1 GCF_024158715.1 Halomonas sp. 707D7
GGCGGCGTGACGTCGGTCGGGGGTATCGCCATCTATCCGGTGGTCGAGCGCAACACCCGGGCCACCGCCGAGGGGCAGGTCGAGATGCGCACCGACCCCCGCCTGCTCAAGCCCTCGCTGGTACGCTTCACTCCGGAGCAGGTGCTGGCGCTGCTCGGCGAGATACAGGCGCCGGTGCTGCTGGTGGAGGGCGATAGGGGGATTCTCGGCCAGCGGCGCTGGTCGCAAGAGGCCCGTCAGGCGGTCGCCCGGCTGACCCGGGAGGTACTGCCGGGCGGCCATCATCTTCACCTCGAGCCCGATTCCGTCGAGGCAGTGGCCGGCGTTATCGCCGCATACTGCACGACGACCGCCGCTCGATCACGGAGCGTCGAATGAATAGAGCGAATAGCGTGGTGTCGACGCAGCTCGACCCTGTCGGCCGTCGTGGCAACAAGGTGGCGCTGGTACTGGGCAGCGGCGGGGCGCGGGGCTATGCCCACATCGGCGTGATCGAGGCGCTGGAGGCGCGCGGCTTCGAGATCATCTCGATCGCCGGCTGCTCGATGGGCGCCTTGATCGCCGGCATCTACGCCTCCGGCAAGCTGCCCGCGTACCGCGAGTGGGTGTGCAACCTGGACTACCTGGACGTATTGAAGCTCGTCGACGTGACCTGGAGCCCGATGGGCGCGATGCGCGCCAGCAAGGTGATGAGCAAGCTCGAGTCCCTGATCGGCGACACGCTGATCGAAGACCTGCCCATCCCGGTGACCACCGTGGCAACGGATCTCGTGCGCCAGCGCGAGGTGTGGTTCCAGAAGGGGCCGCTCTTGCGCGCCATTCGCGCCTCCATCGCGGTGCCCGGGGTGATCACCCCGGTGCACCTGAACGATCAGGTGCTGGTGGATGGCGGGCTGTTGAACCCGCTGCCGATGATGCCGATCCTCTCCGCCCACGAGGCGGATCTGGTGGTGGCGGTGAACGTCACCGCCCACAGTCCACAACCGGTGACGCTGGAAGAACTCCTGCCCAAGGAGGTGGAGGCGCGCAGCCAGCAGGAGCGCGACCGGGAGGCTCGCCTGGGGGGCTGGATGAGCGAGGTGCGCGCCGCCACCCGGCGGCTGTGGGACGGCTTCGGTGCCCAGAACGACGACGAGGGGGAGGAGAGTCTCGAGGCGCGCGGGCAGCGCGAGTGGGGCAAGCTCGACATGATCCTCGAGTCCTTCGACATCACCCAGGCGGCGCTGGCCAAGTACAAGGTGGCGGGCTACCCGCCGGACGTGCTGATCGAGATTCCCAAGACGGTGTGCAGCACCTACGAGTTCCACCGCGCCAAGGACCTGATCCGCCTGGGCCGCCACATGGGCGACGAGGCGCTGGAGCGGCGCATGCCGGGCATCGCCTCCGATGCCACCGAATAGGGAAACGGCAGGGCCGACTCAGCGCGGGCGGCGCAGCAGCACGTAGAGCGCGCCGGTGCCGCCGTCGGCGTCCACCGCCGAGCAGAACGCCAGCACCCCCGGCCACTCCCTGAGCCAGGCGTTGGTGTGGCTCTTGAGCACAGGGAAGTCCGCCGTGGCGCCCCAGGCCTTGCCGTGTACCACCAGCACGCAGTGAAGGCGCTGGGCGGCGGCGTCGGTCAGAAAACTCTCGAGCTCGGTGCGCGCCTCCTCCAGGGTATAGCCGTGAAGGTCGAGCCCCGCCTGCCAGGGCGTCTGGCCACGCTTGAGCTGGCTGAGGGTGCGGTAGGGCAGATCGGGCAGGGCGAACTCCAGGTACTCCGACGGGCGCACCGCCTCCACGCGGCCATCCGAGGTGCGCCCGGTGGGCGTCTGCGCGGCGCCCTTCACCGCCGCCGCGCGCCGCGCCGCCTGGGCATCCGGCTGGGGCTTCGGCTTGCCCGGGTCGGCCAGGTCGCTGGTGAGTCGCCGCACGCCCGCCTGCTCGAGCGCCTGGCGAAAGGCGCTGATCTCTTCTTCGTTGGGCGCAGGGCGGCGTCGCGACATGACAGGCTCACAGGTGATGAAAGGGGCGAACTCGAAAGCGCACAGTATAGCGGGCTTGACGTCGCTGTGAACCGGGCGACGTCGAGGGTACAATCACCGACCGACGATTCAACCTGGCATGGCCGCCCGCGCGGGCCATCGCCGCGACCCAGGAGCCCCCGTGACCACGCACCTCAACGCCGAGACCTCCCCCTCCACGCTGTCGCTGCCGGATTCGGCATTGACCCGCGACCTGATCACCCTGCGCGACTACCTGCGCTGGGTGACCAGCGAGTTCTATCTGGCGGGGCTGCACTACGGCCACGGCACCGACACTGCCTGGGACGAGGCCGTCGCCCTGTGCCTGGGCGCGCTGCACCTGCCCTGGAACGTCGATCCGAGCGTTCAGGATGCACGGCTTCTGCCGGTGGAGCGCCAGCGCATCATCGAGCTCGCCCGCAAGCGCGTGAGCACCCGCGCGCCGCTGCCGTACCTGCTGGGCGAGGCGTTCTTCGCCGGTTATCCTTTTGATGTCGACGAGCGCGTGCTGATCCCGCGCTCGCCGATCGCCGAGCTGATCCTCGACGGCTTCGGCGCCTGGTTCGATCACGAACCGCCGGAGCACGTGCTCGACCTGTGCACGGGCTCGGGCTGCATCGGCATCGCCACGGCCCTGGTGCTGCCCACCTGCCACGTGACCCTGGCGGACCTGAGCCCGGAGGCGCTGGCGGTGGCGAAACAGAACATCACCCGCCACGACGTCGGCGACCGGGTACGCGCGGTGGCGTCCGACGTCTTCGATGCCCTCGAAGGCCAGCGCTTCGATCTGATCGTCTCCAACCCGCCCTACGTCGATGCCCGGGATCTGGCCACCATGCCGGCGGAGTACCGCCACGAGCCGGCGCTTGCCCTCGGCGCGGGCTCTGATGGGCTCGACATCGTGCGCCGCATCCTACGCGAGGCGCGCGATCATCTGACCGACGACGGCTGGCTGATCGTCGAGGTCGGTAACTCCGATCGCCACGTCGAGGCCGCCTTCCCCGAGGTCGGCTTCATGTGGCTCGATTTCGAGCACGGCGGCCAGGGCGTCTTCGCCATCAGCGCCGCGGAACTCGACGCCCACGCGGCGTCCTTTGCGTAAGGAACCAGCACCATGTCCGGCAATACCTTCGGCAAACTCTTCAGCGTGACCACTTTCGGCGAGAGCCACGGACCGGCACTCGGCGCCATCGTCGACGGCTGCCCGCCGGGGATCGAGATCAGCGAGCAGGACCTGCAGGTCGAGCTCGACCGCCGTCGCCCGGGAAGTTCGCGCCACACCACCCAGCGCAAGGAAGCCGACGAGGTGAAGATCCTCTCCGGCGTGTTCGAAGGCAGGACCACCGGCACCTCGATCGGCCTTCTGATCGAGAACACCGACCAGCGCTCGAAGGACTACTCGAAGATCAAGGATCAGTTCCGTCCGGCCCACGCCGACTACACCTACCACCACAAGTACGGCCATCGCGACTACCGCGGCGGCGGGCGCTCCAGCGCCAGGGAAACCGCGATGCGCGTCGCCGCCGGCGCCATCGCCAAGAAGGTGCTCGCCGGGCACGGCATCCAGGTGCGCGGCTACATGAGCCAGTTAGGCCCCATCGAAATCGAGTTCAAGGGCTGGGAGAGCGTCGAGCAGAACGCCTTCTTCTGCCCGGATCCGGACCGCGTCGCCGAGCTCGAGGCCTACATGGATCAGCTGCGCCGCGACCAGGACTCGATCGGCGCCGAGATCACCGTGATCGCCGACGGCGTGCCGGTGGGCCTCGGCGAGCCGGTGTTCGACCGGCTCGATGCCGAGCTCGCCCACGCCCTGATGAGCATCAACGCGGTGAAGGGCATCGAGATCGGCGCCGGCTTTGAAAGCGTCACCCAGCGCGGCAGCGAACACCGCGACGAGCTGACCCCGGAGGGTTTTCTCTCCAATCAGGCCGGCGGCATCCTCGGCGGCATCTCCAGCGGCCAGCCGATCGTCGCACGACTCGCGCTCAAGCCGACCTCGAGCATCACCACCCCCGGGCGCTCCATCGACGTGCACGGCGCGCCGGTCGAGGTGATCACCAAGGGCCGCCACGACCCTTGCGTGGGCATCCGCGCGACCCCCATCGCCGAGGCGATGATGGCGATCACGCTGCTCGATCACCTGCTGCGCCATCGTGGCCAGAACGGCGACGTCACGGTCGGCACGCCAAGGCTCGGCCAGCGCTGAGCCGCGCTGCTACACTCGAAAGACGCCACGACAACGATCACCGACAGGGGAGTGGGCCATGAAGATCAACGTCGAGTTCGACCTGACGCCGGAAGAGTTTCGCCAGTCGCTGGGGCTTCCCGACGTCGAAGCCTTCCAGCAGCACCTGCTGGACAACATCCAGCGCCAGATGGAGTCCGGGGTGGAGGGCTACGACCCGATGAGCCTGATGCGCCCCTTCCTGCAGCAGCCGATGATGCAGCAGGGCCTCTCTCAGGGGCTCGCCCACTTCGGCACCTATCAGCAGATGATGCTGGACATGCTCAGACAGGCCAGCAGCGCCGGCGCCAAGGCGTCAGAGGCGCCCGACGAGTCGTCGGCACCACAAGACGCCACCCCGAAGCGCCGCGCGAGTGCCGCGTCACGCTCGCGCGCCAGCACGCGCGAGAAGTAGGTCGCGCGGTTTTGCGCAGCGCCGAGCCAGCCGCTACGCTCTGGAGTAGCGGCGGCGCTCGCGTCGAGTCGAAAGAGCGTTAACCGCGCCTATTGACGAGCGCGTGTCGCAAACGTATGACTATGAGATACGGCGCGGTGGCCGGGCGGTCGCTCGAGGGATGCAGGATGGTGGCCTCTTTGCTGGCGTGCGAATGCGCAGTACATGGCGATGCAGCGCGCGCATCGCTTTCTGTTGACTTTCCAGAGGAGCCAGGATCATGCAGGACAAGATGTTCGACGCCTTCAACGGCCAGACCCGCCAGCTGTTCGAGCCGATGCGCAGGATGAACGCACTGATGCTCGACAACATGGAAAAGCTCACCCACTACCAGCTCGAGGCTATGCAGCGCTATAGCCAGATGGGCACCGACCGCCTGCGCCGCGCCACCGAGATCGACGACGCCGACAGCCTGCGCGATTTCGGCTCCCAGCAGGCCGAGATGATGAAGGAACTCTCCCAGCAGATGCAGGAAGACGCTCGCGCCATGAGCGAGATGAGCCTCGAGTTCAAGTCCCAGATGGAGAAGCTGTTCAGCGATACCGGCCGCCGGATGGGCGAGCAGGCCAACGCCGCCGGCCAGCAGATGCGCGAACAGGCCGATGCCGCCGTCAAGGGCGCCCCCGGGGCCCAGGCGTCCAGCCAGTCCACGCGCAAGAAGTGATCGCGAACGCATACGGCGCCCTCGGGCGCCGTCTTTTTTTGGGACGCACGCCAACGGGCAGGTGAGGCAGGGGGAGGGGACGATGCAATCAGCGTGGAGCGGGGCAGCGCAGGGCTTTACCCAGGAGGAGATGAGCGCGTGGAAGCGCGTTCTCGACGAGGTCGGCGAGCAGTACCAGGGCCTGATGGAGGATCTGCTCGCGCGCATGGCGCCGAGCGAGGCCGCCGACTCGGTCTACAGCGACATGCGCGCGAGCTTCGAGGCGGCCGCCCAGGCGCTGATGGGCAACCCGGCGCTCGTCTGGCAGACCCAGGCCCGCCTGGCCCAGGATCAGTGGCTCCTGTGGCAGCAGGGCATGCGCGCGCTGGCCGGCGAAGCCGTGACGCCGCTGATCCAGCCCGCCAAGGGGGATCGCCGCTTCAAGGATGACGCCTGGACGAGCGAGCCGTTCTATCTCTCCCTGATGCAGCAGTACCTGCTGTTCTCGCAATCCGTCGACGAGCTGATCGCCGGCCTCGACGGGCTCGACGACGCGAGCCGGCGCAATCTCACCTTCTACGCCCGCCAGCTGGTCAGCGCCATGTCGCCGTCGAACTTCATCTCGACCAACCCCGAGGTGGTCAAGCGCACCCTGGAAACCCGGGGCCAGAACCTGCTCGATGGCCTGACGCGGCTGCGCGAGGATCTCGCCAACTCCAGCGAAGGCATCAACGTGGCCATGACCGACCGCCAGGCCTTCGCCGTCGGCGAGAACATCGCCGTCACGCCCGGGTCGGTGGTGTTCGAGAACGAATTGATCCAGCTGATCCAGTACGCACCGGCGACAGAAACGGTGTTCAAGACGCCGCTTCTGATCGTGCCGCCCTGGATCAACAAGTACTACATTCTCGATCTGCGCGAGGACAATTCGCTGGTCAAGTGGCTCGTCGACCAGGGCCATACGGTATTTCTGATCTCCTGGCGCAACCCGGGCCCCGAGCAGCACGACGTCACTTGGGCGGACTACATGCAGATGGGCCCCATCGCCGCCATGGAGGCGATCGAACGCGCCTGCGGCGAGAAGTCGGTGAACCTGGTCAGCTACTGCGTAGGCGGCACGCTCACCGCCTCGACGGTGGCGTACCTGACCAGCACCCGGCGCGCGCGCAAGGTCAAGTCGGTCACCTACATGGCCACGCTCCAGGATTTCCGTGACCCCGGTGATATCGGCGTGTTCCTCAACGAGGCCGTGGTGCAGGGGATCGAGCGCTCGATGCAGCTCAAGGGCTATCTCGATGGCCGCTCCATGGCCTACACCTTCAACCTGCTGCGCGAGAACGACCTGTTCTGGTCGTTCTTCGTCAACAACTACCTGAAGGGCGAGGTGCCTGCGGCGTTCGACCTGCTCTACTGGAACACCGATGGCACCAACCTGCCCGCGGCGACCCACGGCTGGTACCTGCGCCACCTGTATCTGGAGAACCGCCTGGTCGAGCCCGGCGGCATCGAGCTCGACGGGGTGAAGATCGACCTGCGCAAGGTCTCGACACCGAGCTACTTCGTCTCGACGAAGGAGGACCATATCGCCAAGTGGAACAGCACCTACCATGGCGCGCTTCTGCCCAAGGGGCCGGTTACCTTCGTGCTGGGCGGCTCCGGCCATATCGCCGGCATCGTCAATCCGCCGCACAAGCAGAAGTACGGCTACTGGATCAACGATGCCCGGCC
>NZ_JAMZBC010000159.1 GCF_024158715.1 Halomonas sp. 707D7
TGTTTCCCGGGCGTGGCGGCAAGGCGATGACGCGCCAGACCTTCTGGCACCGCATCAAGCGCCACGCGACGACCGCCGGCATCACCCGGCCGCTGTCGCCGCATACGCTGCGCCACGCCTTCGCGACGCATTTATTGAATCATGGCGCCAATTTGCGTGTCGTACAGCTGCTTCTCGGACACAGCGACCTGTCCACGACGCAAATCTACACGCACGTTGCCCAGGCGCGCCTGGAGCAACTGCACGCCGATCACCATCCACGAGGTTGACAACATGCGCCAACGCACGACGTTCATGACGCGAAGCACCCTGGCCGGCCCGGGCCTGGCAACGATGCTGGCGCTGGGTGCGGGCCTTTCGACGCTGCCGGCGCTGGCCGACGCCCCGGCGCTTGCCGAGCGCCTGGAAGTGAACGGCCAGCCCATGCCGGTCGAGCGCGTCACCGAGACGCCGATGGAAGGCATCTACCAGGTGCGCCTGGAGAACGGCGAATCCTTCTACTCCAACGCCGACGGCAGCTACTTTCTGGTCGGGGATCTGTTCGAGAATGGCGGCCAGGGGCTCGTCAACCTGACCGAGCAGGCCAAGAACCAGGAGCGCGTCGAGGCGCTCGCCGCCGTGCCCGAGCGTGATCGTTTCGTGTATCGCGGCGTGGACGAGCCCCGGGCCACGGTGGTGGTCTTCACCGACCCGACCTGCCCCTACTGCGAGCGCCTGCACGAGACCCTTCCCGAGCTCAACGAGCGCGGCATCGCGGTACACTACCTGGCCTTTCCGCGGGCGGGCATGGAGAGCGACGCCGCCGCCACGATCCAGCGCGCCTGGTGTTCGGACAACCGCACCGAGGCGATGAGCCGCGCCCAGCGGCGCGAGCCGGTCAGCGGCGAGATCTGCGACAACCCGGTGGCCGAGCAGTACCAGCTCGGCATGGCGCTCGGGGTCCAGGGGACGCCGGCGATCATCCTGCCCGATGGCCGGATGGTGCCGGGGTTCGTGCCGCCGGATCGCCTCGCCGACATGTTAGGCTTGAACGACTAGACAGGCCGCTTCGGGCGGCGCACGCCAATCAAACGTCAAGACGCAGCACCTTGAGTGCGTATCAAGAGGGGAAGTATTTTGAAACCGGTAAGAGTAGGCCTTTGTGGTTTGGGAACCGTCGGTGGCGGCACCTTCAACGTATTGACGCGTAACGCCGACGACATCACCCGTCGCGCCGGCCGCCCGATCGTCATCGAGCAGGTCGCCCACCGCAGCATTCACCCCGATTGCGACATTACCGGCATCAACGCCACCACGGATGTGTTCGCGGTGGCGACCAACCCCGACATCGACGTGGTGGTGGAACTGATCGGCGGCTACGACCTGGCCCGCGAACTGGTGCTCACCGCCATCGAGAACGGCAAGCACGTGGTCACTGCCAACAAGGCGCTGATCGCGGTGCACGGCAACGAGATCTTCCGCGCCGCCCACGACAAGGGCGTGATCGTGGCCTTCGAGGCGGCGGTCGCCGGCGGCATTCCGGTCATCAAGTCGCTGCGCGAAGGCCTGGGTGCCAACCGCATCGACTGGGTGGCGGGCATCATCAACGGCACCGGCAACTACATCCTGACCCACATGCGTGACGAAGGTCGCGCCTTCGAGGACGTGCTCGCCGAGGCCCAGGCGCTGGGTTACGCCGAAGCCGACCCGACCTTCGACGTCGAGGGCATCGACGCCGCCCACAAGCTGACCATTCTCGCCTCCATCGCCTTCGGCGTGCCGCTGCAGTTCGAGAAGGCCTTCACCGAGGGCATCGCGCGCATCACCGCCGAGGACGTCGATCAGGCGGACAACCTGGGCTACATCATCAAGCACCTGGGGATCTGCAAGCGCACCGAGGGCGGGCTCGAGCTTCGCGTCCACCCGACGCTGATTCCCAAGGAGCGCCTGCTCGCCAACGTCCACGGCGTGAAGAACGCCATCGCCGTGATGGGCGACGCGGTCGGCCCGACGCTGTATTACGGCGCCGGCGCCGGCGCCGAGCCGACCGCCTCGGCGGTGGTCGCGGACATCCTCGACGTCGCCCGCGACATCGCCACCGACCACCACTACCGCGTGCCGTATCTCGCCTTCAGCGGGATCGACGACGGCGAGAACGACCTGCCCATCATGCCGATGGAAGAGATCACCACCGCCTACTACCTGCGCCTGCTGGCGGTGGATCGCCCCGGCGTGCTGGCGCGCGTGGCGACCATCCTGGCCGAGCAGGGCATCTCCATCGAGGCGCTGATCCAGAAGGAAGCCACCGAAGGGGAGCTGGTGCCGATCATCCTGCTGACCCACCGCACCCGCGAGCGCCAGATGAACGAGGCGATCCGCGAAATCGAGGCGATGGCGGACATCGCAGGTCCCGTCACGCGCATCCGCGTCGAAAGCCTGGACGAAGGAGAGTAATCCCATGCGCTACATCAGCACGCGGGGCCAGGCCCCGGCGCTTTCGTTCGAAGAAGTGGTGCTCACCGGCATGGCCAGCGACGGCGGCCTCTACGTGCCCGAAGAGATCCCTCCGTTTTCCCGCGAGGAGCTCGCCGACATGGCGGGGCTCTCCTACGCCGAGATCGCCTTTCGGGTGATGAAGCCGTTCGTCAACGGCGAGATCGACGATGCGACCTTCAAGCGCCTGGTGAAGGAGGCCTACGCTACCTTCAGTCACGACGCGGTGGTGCCGCTCAAGCAGCTCGACGCCAACCACTTCCTGCTCGAGCAGTTCCACGGCCCGACGCTCGCCTTCAAGGACGTCGCGCTGCAGCTGCTCGGCCGCCTGCTCGATCACTTTTTGAAAAAGCGCGGCGAGCGCGCGGTGATCATGGGCGCGACCTCCGGTGACACCGGCTCGGCGGCCATCGAAGGGTGTCGCCACTGCGACAACCTGGACATCTTCATCCTGCACCCGCACAACCGCGTCTCGGAAGTGCAGCGCCGCCAGATGACCTCCGTGCTTGCCGACAACGTCTTCAACATCGCCATCGAGGGCAACTTCGACGACGCCCAGGCGATGGTCAAGGCGAGCTTCGCCGACCAGGATTTTCTGCAGGGCACCCGGCTGGTGGCGGTCAACTCGATCAACTGGGCGCGCATCATGGCCCAGATCGTCTACTACGTGGCCGCCGGCGTCGCCCTCGGCGCGCCGCACCGCGAAGTGAGCTTCTGCGTGCCGTCGGCCAACTTCGGCAACGTCTTCGCCGGCTACATGGCCTACAGGATGGGGCTGCCGGTGAAGCAGTTCATCATCGCCACCAACGCCAACGACATCCTGCACCGCACGCTGGCCGCCAACGACTTCTCCAAGAAGGAGCTCGAAGCCACACTGGCGCCGTCGATGGACATCGTCGTCTCATCCAACTTCGAACGCCTGCTGTTCGATGCCTACGAGCGCGACGGTGCTGCGGTGGCGGCCCTGCTCGATCGCTTCCAGCAAGAGTCCACGGCCCTTGGCGACGCGCCGCTTTCACGCCTGCGCGAGAAGTTTTCGAGCTTCAGCGTGGACGACGCCACCATTCTGGAAGTGATTCGCGAGGCGCACCAGCGCACCGGCGAGATGCTCGACCCGCACACTGCCACCGGCTACCGCGCCGCCGAACGTGCTCGCAGTGACCAGACCACGCCCATGGTGACGCTGGCCACCGCCCACCCGGCCAAGTTCGCCGAGGCGGTGGTCAAGGCGGGCTTCCAGGGCGTGCCGCTGCCCACCCACATGGACGACCTGCTCGAGCGCGAGGAGCGCTACACGGTGCTGCCCGCCAGGCTTGAAAGCGTGCAGCGCTTCGTGGCCGACAACCGGCGCCCGGGGTAGTGACCGACTTGAGTGCCGCCCCCGCCACGCTGTTGCAAGACGCCAGTCGCCCCCGGCTGACGCCTCGTCCCCTGGACGAGGCGGTCTACGCCCGCGCCCAGCAAGAGGGTCTCTCGGAGCTTCAGGCGAGGCTTCTCGCCTCGCGCCTGCCGGGCTACACCGAGCCGCTCGCACCACTGGTGTCGCCGAGTCTTCGCTATCTCGCCCACCCGGAGAAGCTGGCGGACGCTCGGCGCGGCGCCGAGCGCATCGCCAAGGCCGTCGCCGAGGGCGAGTCGATCGGCATCCTCACCGACTACGACGTCGACGGCATCACCTCCCACGTGGTGATCCGGCGCACCCTGGTCGAGCTTTTCGGCGTGCCGGAAAAGCGGCTTCACAGCCTGATCGGCCACCGCATCAACGACGGCTACGGCATCAGTCTGCCGCTGGTCGAGCGCACGCTGGCGCTTTCGCCGCGCCCGAGCGTGGTGATCACCGCCGACTGCGGGAGCAGCGACGAGCCGCGCATCGCGCGCCTGAAGGCAGCCGGCATCGACGTGGTCGTGAGCGATCACCACGCGCTGCCCCTGGCCGGCCCGCCGGAATCCGCCTACGCCTGCATCAACCCGACCCGCGAGGACTGCGACTACCCGGACAAGACCATCGCCGGCTGCATGGTGGCCTGGCTTCTGATGTCGCTGGCCCGCGGCGTGCTGATCGAGTGGGGCGAGCTGAACGAGGCCACGCCCAAGCTTTCGCCCTGGCTGTCTTATGTGGCACTCGGCACCGTTGCCGACTGCGTCTCGCTCGGCGCAAGCCCCGCCAACCGCGCGGTGGTCAGTCACGGGCTCACGTTGATCAACCGCATGGACGCCGCCTGCTGGCGGGCGATGGCGGCGCGGCTCGGCGCCGACAGCGTGCCCTTCAGCGCCGAGACGCTGGCCTTCCAGATGGGCCCGCGCATCAACGCCCGCTCGCGTCTCGACGACCCCTACGCCGCGCTGCACTACATGCTCGCCGAGAGCGACGCGGTGGCCAACCGCCAGCTCGAGGTGCTCGACCAGGACAACCAGTCGCGCAAGGCGATCGAGGCAGACATGGCCGACGAGGCCAAGCGCCTGGCGCTGCCCGCGATCGAAGCCGGCGAGCCCGCAGTGGTGGTGTTTCTCGAGGATGGCCACGCCGGCGTGCAGGGCATCGTCGCCTCGCGCCTGGTACAGGCCTTCGGGCGCCCGGCGGTGGTATTGACCCGCGCCGCCGCGCCGCACATGCTCACCGGCTCCGGGCGCTCCATCGAGGGGCTTAACCTGCGCGACGCGCTGGCGCGCACCTTCGAGCTCGCCCCCGAGGCGTTGCCGCGCTTTGGCGGCCACGCCGGCGCGGCCGGCGTAGGGCTACCCGAAGAGCAGCGTGAGGCGTTCAAGGCGGCGTTCCTGCAGGCCGTGGTCGAGCAGCTCGGCGAGACGCCGCGCACGCCCAAGCTCCTGACCGACGGTACGCTCGGTGCCGCCCAGCTCAACCTGGCCACACTCGACGAGATCGATGCGCTAGGCCCCTTCGGGCGCGAGTTCGAGGCGCCGCTGTTCCAGGGCGAGTTCATCGTCGAGGCGCTGCGCCCGGTGGGCGGCGAGGGCATCCACCTGATGCTGGAGCTTTCCCTTGGCCCCGTAACCTGCAAGGCGATCTGGTTTCGCGCCCTCACACCGGGCGAGCTTCCCGCCTTCGGCGTCGGCGACACGCTCGCCTGCGCCTTCAAGCTCAACCGCAACCGTTGGCGCGGGCGGGAGTCGCTGCAGCTGATGGTGGAGTACGCCGAGCCCCTTTAGAGCTCGGTGGTTCGAACCTCGTACCGACAAGAAAAGAAAGGACGCCGCATGCGCGTGGAAGACCTTCCCAAGGACCCGCACACCCTGATCGAAGACGCCATGGCGATGCTGCTGGGCACGCTGTTCGTGGCGCTCGGGGTGACGTTCTACACCCAGGCGGTGCTGCTCACCGGCAGCACGGCGGGGCTTGCGCTGTTGCTCAACTATCTGAGCGGGTGGGGGTTCGGCGTCTGGTTCTTCGTCATCAACCTGCCGTTCTACTACCTCGCGATCAAGCGCATGGGCTGGAGCTTCACCCTGCGCACCTTCGTCGCCATCGGCCTGGTGTCGCTGTTCTCGGAACTCACCCAGGGCTGGGTGGTGTTCGAGCGCGTGCCCTCGCTCTACGCTGCGGTGATGGGCGGAGCACTCATGGGCATCGGCATGCTGATGCTGTTTCGCCACCGTACGAGCCTTGGCGGCATCAACATCCTCGCGCTCTACCTGCAGCAGCGCCACGGCCTGCGGGCGGGCTACGTGCAGCTCGCGATCGACGCCGTGATTCTCGCCGTCGCGCTCACCCAGCTGCCGCTGGATCGCGTGGCGTTTTCGGTGCTGGGCGCGCTGACGCTGAACCTCATCATCGCGCTCAACCACAAGCCCGGGCGCTACATCGGCGTCAGTTGATGCCGCCCTTCCAGAACCAGGCGACGATCAGGCCGATCAGCGCGAGACCGGCGAGGTTGACCAGTAGCGTCATGCGTTCTTCTCCTGGGTGGGTGTCCAGCGCCGCAGGCGGTTGGCGTTGCCGACCACGGTGATCGAGGAGAGCGACATGGCAACGCCTGCGATCATCGGCGAGAGCAGGGTGCCGGTCAGCGGGTAGAGGGCGCCGGCAGCGATGGGAATGCACAGCACGTTGTAGCCGAAGGCGCCGACCAGGTTCTGCTTGATGTTGGCAAGCGTCGCCCGGCTGATCTCGATGGCCGAGGCCACGCCGTGCAGCGAGCCGCGCATCAGGGTCATGCCGGCGCTTTCGATGGCGATGTCGGTGCCCTGGCCGATGGCGAAGCCGACGTCGGCGCGGGCCAGCGCCGGGGCATCGTTGATGCCGTCCCCCACCATGCCCACCACCTCGCCTTCACGCTGCAGGCGCTCGATCACCGCGTGCTTCTCCTCCGGCGCCATGCTCGCCTGGAACTCGCTGATGCCGGTTTGCCTCGCGATGGCGGCGGCGGTGTGCTCGTTGTCGCCGGTCAGCATGATCACCTTCAGGCCATCTGCCTGCAGCCGCGCGACCGCGTCAAAGGCGTCGCTGCGCAGCGGGTCGCTGACGCCGAACAGCGCGATCGGCGCGTCGCCTCTGGCAAGGTAGACGAGGGTGCGCGCCTGCGCCTCCAGCGCCTGCACCCGTGATGC
>NZ_JAMZBC010000160.1 GCF_024158715.1 Halomonas sp. 707D7
GCGCTGAACCTGACGCACGACGAGCGCCGCCCCTACGCCCTGCGCCGGCTGCGCGATCGCATTCAGGCGAACCTGTCCGGGCTGATGGGGCCATCGGTGGCCCGCGACATCGTCGACCGCTACCTGCCCTACCGCCACGACGAGACCCCGGGCACCGACGACATCCATTTCGTCGAGAGCCGGCTCGAAGCCTACCGGTCGCGGCTGACCGGCCTTGCCCGTGAGCTCGACGGGCTGCGCCGCCACCACCGCCAGACCCTCGCCCACCTGCCGGTCGGGCTCTGCGTGCTTGGCGATGACGGCGAGATCACGCTGTGGAACCAGGCGCTGGCCGAGCTCTCCGGCATCCCCGGCGACAGCGTGGTCGGCTCGCGCCGTGATAGCCTCCCGGCGCCCTGGCCGGCGCTGCTGGCCGGCGTGCTCGACGCGCCCCATACGCCACTCTACAAGCAGCCCGCCAGGTTACATGGTCGAGAGTGCTTTCTGACCCTGCAGCAGGCCACCCTGAGCGGGCTCGACAGCCGCGGCGGCAGCGTGATCCTGGTCGAGGATCACACCGAGATGAAGTGGCTCGAGGAGGAGCTGGTGCACGCCGCGCGGCTCGCCTCGATCGGCCAGCTCGCCGCCGGGGTCGCCCACGAGATCGGCAATCCGATCACCGGCATCTCGTCGCTGGCCCAGAACCTGCGCTTCGACACCAGCGACCCGGCGCTGCTGGAAACCGCCGACCATATTCAGGAACTCACCCAGCGGGTGACGCGCATCGTCAACGCCCTGGTAGGCTTCGCCCACGGCGGGCGCCAGGCGCTGCCGGCCCCGAGCGAGGCGGTAGCGCTCAAGGCGATCGGCGACGATGCGCTACACTTGATCCACCTGGCCCGCTCGGGGGAGGATGTCGGCTTTGTCAACGCAAGCCCTGGCCATGTCGTCGTCAAGGGTGACGCCCAGCGCCTCACCCAGGTGATGGTCAACCTGCTCGGCAACGCCCGGGACGCCTGCAAGGTGGGCGGCGAGGTGATCATCGAGGCCGGCGAGCAGGGCGAGTACGCCTGGTGGCGGGTGACCGACGACGGCGAGGGCATCGCGCCCAGCGTGAAGGATCACCTGTTCGAGCCCTTCACCACCACCAAGCCGCCGGGCGAAGGCACCGGGCTCGGGCTCTCGGTCGCCTACCAGATTATCAACGAGCACCAGGGCCGGATCGAATGCGCCTCGCCGCCGAGCGGCCGGTCGCGCGGCACCGCCATCACGCTCTGGCTGCCGCTTTACCCACAGGATGATCGACCTCTACATGGCCAGGATACTGATTGTTGAAGACGAAACGATTATTCGCAGCGCCCTGAAACGTCTTCTGGAGCGCAGCGGCTACGACGTCGTCGAGGCGCCGAGCGTCGAGGACGCCGCGCTGCTCGCGCTCGCCGAGTTCGATCTGATCATCAGCGACCTGCGCCTGCCCGGCGAGCCGGGCACCGTGCTGATCGACGCCGCCGCCCCGGCGCCGGTGCTGATCATGACCAGCTATGCCAGCATGCGGTCGGCCATCGAGGCGCTCAAGCAGGGCGCGGTGGACTACGTCGCCAAGCCCTTCGATCACACCGAACTGCTCGAGACCGTCGAGCGCATCCTCCACAAGCGCGCCCGGGCCCGGGACGTCGCCCCGGCGATCACCGACGAGCGCGGCACCCGCCAGACCATGATCGGCGACTGCGCGGCGATGCAAGAGGTCTACACGCGCATTCGCAAGACCGCCCCGGCGGACGTCAGCGTGCTGATCCAGGGCGAGTCCGGCACCGGCAAGGAGCTGGTCGCCCGAGCGCTGCACCAGCAGAGCAAGCGCGCCAAGGCCCCCTTGATCTGCGTGAACTGCGCGGCGATCCCGGAAACGCTGATCGAATCCGAGTTGTTCGGCCACGAGAAAGGCGCTTTCACCGGGGCGAGTGCGGCCCGTACCGGGCTGGTCGAGGCCGCCGACGGCGGCACGCTGTTTCTCGACGAGATCGGCGAGCTCCCGCTGGATGCCCAGGCGCGGCTTCTGCGCGTGCTTCAGGAAGGCGAGATCCGCAAGATCGGCTCGGTCGAGACCCGTCACGTCGACGTGCGCCTGATCACCGCCACCCACCGCGATCTTCGCGCGCTTTCCCGAAGCGGCGAATTTCGCCTCGATCTCTACTACCGCCTCAACGTCATGCAGATCGCCCTGCCGCCCTTGCGCGAACGCGAGCAGGACGTGCTCAAGATCGCCGACATCCTGCTCGAGAAAGCCTGCAAGCGCCACGAGCGCCCCGGGCTCAAGCTTTCACGTGCGGCCCGCCAGGACCTTCAGGACTACCCCTGGCCGGGAAACGTGCGCGAGCTCGAGAATGCCCTGGAGCGCGGCGTGATCCTGGCCGAGGGCCACCTGATTCACCCGGACGACCTGGGCCTTGGCCCGATCGTTCATCGCCCCGCTGCCCCCGCCCCCGAGTCGGTACCGCTGGACGACGATGAAGAGGATCTGTCGCTGGAGGATTATTTCCAGCACTTCGTGCTCGAGCATCAGGATCAGATGAGCGAGACCGAGCTTGCCCACAAGCTTGGCATCAGTCGCAAGAGCCTGTGGGAAAGGCGCCAGCGGCTGGGCATACCGCGCAAGAAGACCTCCAAACGCCCCAATTGAGTGCATTCCTGCCACGCGCATGCACCGTCTACGACCAACGTCCAATAGCCTGATTTGAATAAGAAATGTTCACGAAATCGTGTTGTTCGGCGCTGTTACCGTCCCACCCACGCGGGTTAAAAAACGGCGTTTTTCGGGTAACACTTTTCGAGCGCACACCATCCTGGCACGCCCACTAATTCACAAGCGCATGAATTAACTTTCTTTTTTTATAAGTGGCACGCGCAGTGCAGTATTACCGGGTAAGAAAAATAGAAAACGGGCAGCGGTGGCAACAACAAGAACAACCGACACCGCGAACGCTTCGCCACAACAATAACAACGTGCGAAGAGTGAGATGAAGCAGAACACAACGATAACGGCTTGAGTCTCGCCACTTGCTGACGCCCGTGACGGGCGTTCGACAAGAACAACAACAGCCAGCAGGAGCCCGAAAAAGGACGCGACGTACGCGGGTCGAGCAGCCAACAAGAACAAACGCTCGAAGTGTACAGCCCGGAGCCAACAACAACTCGCCGGGTGAGAGAAGTTCGCGGTTGGATTATTGTTTTGAATACGAGGCGGTCGGAGCCAAGTAAGTACAATCTTGCTGACTGCGGTGCGTATTCAGGGCGATGTGCCATCATGAAGAAAAACAGCAGCACGGATGCTGATTTACCCAATTGACAGGGGAGGCTATCTTAGCCTCCCCTTTCCGCGTCCAGGGCATGCCTTTTTCGAACGCACCTCGTACAGACCCTGTCAGGACGCTTTGCAAGGCGCATGAGGGTCGGCTACACTCAGCGACTTATCATTTATCGTTGCCCTTGTGAACCTACTTATTCTGATTAACCGCGAGTCGATATCGACGCATGTTTAGAGGACTTACCCGCTTTTTTCCTGGTTCGGGAGAGCAAGTGAAGACCCCGCCCGCCTCCCCGCAGAGCCCCGCCAAGGCGCCAGCGCTGCAGATCATTCCTCGCTCCGAGCATCCCATTTCTCGACAGCAGATCAGCGATGCCGCCTTGAAGGTGCTCTACCGTCTGGATGGCGCGGGTTTCGGTGCCTATCTGGTGGGCGGGTGCATTCGCGATGCGCTGCTCGGCAAGATGCCGAAGGATTTCGACGTGGCCACCGATGCCACGCCCGAGCAGGTGCGCGACCTGTTTCGCAACTCGCGGTTGATCGGCCGACGCTTTCGCATCGTGCACGTGCGCTTCGGCCGCGAAGTGATCGAGGTGACCACCTTCCGTGGCAAGCCCCAGGACGAGCATGGCGAGAACATCGCCCACCAGTCCGACGATGGCCTGTTGCTGCGTGACAACGTCTGGGGCAGCATCGAAGAGGATGCGCTGCGCCGCGACTTCACCGTCAACGCCCTCTACTACAGCATCGCCGACTTCTCGCTGCACGATTTCGCCGGCGGTATCGGCGACATCAACGCCCGTACCCTGCGCCTGATCGGCGATCCGGCGACCCGCTATCGCGAGGACCCGGTGCGCATGCTGCGCGCGGTGCGCTTCGCCGCCAAGCTCGACTTCGAGATCGCCCCGGACACCGAAGCGCCGATGTTCGAACTCGCCCCGCTGCTGCTGCAGATTCCGCCGGCGCGGCTGTTCGACGAGGCGCTCAAGCTGTTCATGTCCGGGCATGGCCTCGTGACCTTCCAGCTCTTGAGCTACTACGGCCTGTTCGGGATGCTGTTCCCCGAGGCCGAAGAGGCCATGGCCGACGAGCCTTGGGTCGAGGCGCTGATCGAGCAGGCGCTGATCAATACCGACAAGCGCATCGCCGAGGAGCGCCCGGTCACCCCCGCGTTTCTGTTCGCGGCGTTTCTGTGGGGCCCGGTGGCACTCCAGGCGATGGCGCTCGAAAACGAAGGCATGCCGTCCGTGCCGGCGCTGCAGCTCGCCGCGCAGCAGGTCAGCGCCCGCCAGCTCCAGCACGTCTCGATCCCCAAGCGTTTCGGCATGCCGATGCGCGAAATCTGGGAGCTGCAGGCCCGTCTGCCCATGCGGCGCGGCAAGCGCGCCTTCCAGACCCGCGAGCACCCGCGTTTTCGCGCCGCCTTCGACCTGTTGCTGCTGCGCGAGCAGGCCGGCGAGCTGCCGCGCGGCCTGGGTGACTGGTGGGAAGCGTTCCAGCACGGCGACGAGCACGAGCAGCGCCGCCTGCTGCAGAAGGTCGGCGGTGACCCGGCAAGCCAGGGCGACCGGCGGCGCAAGAAGCGCCGCAAGCCGCCGCGCAAGTTCGATCAGTGAGCTCCCTGACCCGCGCCCGCGCCTACATCGGCCTGGGCAGCAACCTCGACGAACCGCTGGCTCAGGTGCGCCAGGCGCTGGTCGAGCTCGGAAAGCTTCCGCTCACCACCCTTCACGGCGCATCGTCACTCTACGCCAGCCGCCCGGTCGGTCCTCAGGATCAGCCGGACTTTGTCAACGCGGTGGCCGCAATCGACACGGCGCTTTCACCGCTGGCGCTGCTCGACCAGCTCCAGGCCCTCGAGCAGCGCCACCGCCGCCGGCGCCTGCGCCACTGGGGCCCGCGCACCCTCGATCTCGACCTGCTGCTGTTCGATGACCAGCGCATCGATCGCCCGCGCCTGCGCGTGCCGCACCCGCACCTTTGCGATCGCGCGTTCGTGCTGGTCCCGCTGGCGGAGCTCACTCTCTCGCTTCGCGTCGAAGGCGAGCCCCTGAGCCACTGGATCGAACGACTCGACGATCAGGGCCTTCAGCGCCTGGTCGAGGATGGCCCGGGCTAGCCTCGACTTTGCCCGCGCGCCTGGGTAACAATCAGCGCTCTACTCCACGCCGGTGCAGTGACTCCACCGGCGATAACAATTCGAGAGAGAGCCCGCCATGAAACCCGTCACGCTCAACACGCTCAACGCCCTGAAAGGTGCCCGCGAGCCGTTCTCCTGCCTGACCGCCTACGATGCCTCCTTCGCCGCCGTGGCCAACCGCGCCGGCATCGAAGTGCTGCTGGTCGGCGACTCGCTCGGCATGGTGCTGCAGGGCCACACCAGTACGCTACCGGTCACCGTCGACGACATCGTCTACCACACCCGCTGCGCCGCCCAGGGCAAGGGGGCGAGCCTCTTGATGGTCGACTTGCCCTTCATGAGCAACGTCACGACCCAGGGCCTGTTGACGGACGCTGCCCGCCTGATGCGCGCCGGTGCCGAGATGGTCAAGGTCGAAGGCGAGGCGTGGATGGCCGAGGGCGTGCGCGAGCTGACGCGTCGCGGCGTGCCGGTCTGCGTTCACCTGGGGCTGACGCCGCAAAGCGTGCATCAGCTCGGCGGCTACCGGGTCCAGGGTCGCGACGAGGCGGCTGCCGAGCGCATCCTGAACGACGCCCGAACGCTGGTAGAGGCTGGCGCCTCGGCGGTGCTGCTCGAGTGCGTGCCGGCGAGCCTGGGCAAGGCGGCGGCCGAGACCCTGCCGGTACCGGTGATCGGCATCGGCGCGGGACCGGATACCGACGGTCAGATACTGGTGCTGCACGACGTGCTCGGCGTGACCCACGGGCGCACGCCGCGCTTCGTGAAGAATTTCATGGACGGCGCCGGCAGCATCCAGGCGGCACTCGAAAATTACCACGCTGCGGTCAAGCGCCGCGCCTTCCCTGCCGCCGAGCACTGTTTCTGATAGCACTGTTTCTAATAGCACTGCTTCTGAGTCTCTTCACGAGCCGAGTATCGACCATGCACACCCTTCACGCGATAGATGAGCTTCGCCACGCCCTCGCCGCACATCGCCGTGCCGGTGCGCGCATCGCCTTGGTGCCTACCATGGGCAACCTGCATGCCGGCCACATGGCCCTGGTGGAACGCGCCCGAGCGCGGGCCGACATCGTGGTGGCGAGCCTGTTCGTCAACCCGATGCAGTTCGGCCCGAACGAGGATCTCGACGCCTACCCGCGCACCCTGGAGGCGGATCAGGCCAAACTGCGCGACACCGGTTGCGACCTGCTCTTCACCCCGACCAACCAGATGCTCTACCCCGCAGGCCTGGAAGCTCATACTCGGGTGCAGGTGCCCGGCGTCGGCGACACCCTTTGCGGTCGCGCGCGCCCCGGGCACTTCGACGGTGTCTCCACCGTGGTGACGATCCTTTTCAACCTGGTGCAGCCCGACATCGCCTTCTTCGGCGAGAAGGACTATCAGCAGCTCGCGGTGATCCGCAAGTTCGTCGCGGACCTGCACCTGCCCATCGAGATCGTCGGCGTACCTACCCAGCGCGCCGAAGATGGCCTGGCGCTGTCGTCACGCAACGGCTATCTGAATGCCGGGCAGCGCGCCGTGGCGCCCGCCCTCTACCGTACCCTGCTGGCGGCCAAGGCGGCGCTGGAGCGCGGCGACCCGGCTCCCGAGGTGATCGACGATGCGACCC
>NZ_JAMZBC010000161.1 GCF_024158715.1 Halomonas sp. 707D7
GGTAGGGACGGTCAGCGCCCAGCCGCCGCAGCCGGCCACGGCTTCGCTGTCGGCGATCAAGCCGGCACCGCCGGTCGGGTCATGCCCGGCCAGCACCAATACGATGGGAGGAAGCGGTAGCTGCATCAAAAGGGCTTCAGGATGGCGAGCAGCACGATCGCGATCAGCGCGATCACCGGGGCCTCGTTGAACCAGCGAAAGAAGACGTGGCTCTTGGTGCAGCGGTTCTGGGCGAACTGCTTGAGATAGATCAGGCAGACGTGATGGTAGGCGATCAGGGCCACCACCAGGGCGAGCTTGGCGTGCATCCACCCCTGGCTTAGCCAGCCCGGTACGAGATACAGCATGGCAGCGCCGAACACCAAAACCAGGATCATCGACGGCGTCATGATGCCGCGATACAGCTTGCGCTCCATGGTCGCGAAGTAAGTGATCGCTTGCTCATCGCCCTGGTCACGCGCCATGGCGTGGTACACGAAAAGCCGCGGCAGATAGAACAGGGCGGCGAACCAGGTCACCATGGCTATCAGGTGCAGGGCCTTCATCCACAAATACATGCTCTCTCCTCAGGTGGTCGGCTCTTTGTCTTGGGGGTCCGAGTAGTGGTAGTAGCGCTCGATCGCCCCCCGCGTAATGATACCCGAAATTCGCTGCTGCTTCGGTCGGTAGCCATGCACCACGTAGAGCGCGCCCAGCGCCTGGTCCTGAAGCTTCAAGAACGCCTCGGAGAGCGTGGCCTGAAGCGCAACCGGCGCCATCTCCACGCGCTGCCCCGGAATCTCGAGCAGGTCGACCACCTCGTCCTCCGGGGGTGGCTCGCCCTTGAGCGCCTCGTCGTGCTCGAGCAGCCAGCGCGCCAGCGCCGCCGCCTTCATGCCCAGCACCGGCTTGTCGTCGCTGGAGCGCTCGATCAAAAGCCATACCGGGTTGGTGTCGAGCAGCTTGCGCGCCTGCTCCGGGGTGACGATGCGCTCGGTGCGCACCAGCTGGCGCTCCATCACCGCCGGCACCGAGACGCGCGAGAGCGCCTGCATCAAGGGCTGCTGCAGGGGGTGCAGCCCGTAGCGCACCGAACTCACGAAAAAGCCCTCGCAGCCGGTGAGCTGGCGCGAGGTCAGGCACGCGACCACGACCACCAGCATGCCCGGCAGCATGATGTTCGGCGTATGGGTCAGCTCCAGCAGCGCCATGAGGGCCGCGAGCGGCGCCTGAAGCACCGCGCCCATCATCGCCGCCATGCCGAGCATCGCGAACACGCCGGGGTCGGCGGCGCTCGCCGGCCACAGCCAGGCGCCGAGCGCGCCGCTCAAGGCGCCGGCGGCGGCGCCGATCACCAGCACCGGGCCGATGATACCGATGGGTACGCCGCCGGCCACGGTGATGGCGGTCACCAGCAGCTTGGCGATTACCAGCACCAGCAGCACCTGGAGGCCGAGCTGGTTGTTGAGCGCCGCCGCCAGGCTGTCGTAGCCGATGCCCTGCACCTGGGGAAACCACCAGGCGGTGGCGGACGTGAGCACGCCCACCACCGCCAGGCGCAGCCATAGCGGAAGCCCGCTCAGTCGCCGGTTGCGGGAAACGTGAATGAAAAGTCCCGCCAGCAGGCCGATGCCGAGCCCGGTGATCACCACCCAGGGCAGGTTCATCAGCGAGCCCAGCGACACCTCGGGAATGCGAAAGGCGGGTTCGCTGCCATACACCGCCTGGGCGACTACCGCGCCCATGGTGGAGGCGAGAATCACCGGCATGAAGCTCATCAGGGTGTACTCCATCATCACCACTTCCATGGCGAAGATGACCCCGGCGATCGGCGTGTTGAAGGACGCGGAGATGCCCGCGGCAGTGCCGCAGGCCACCAGCACGCGCAGGCTGTTGTTGGGCAGGCGCAGCTTCACCCCGAGCCCGCTCGAGGCCGCCGCCCCCAGGTGGATGGCCGGCCCCTCGCGCCCGGCGGAGAGCCCGCCGAGCACCGACACCACCCCCACCCACCACTGGTTGAGCCAGTTGCGCAGCGGAAAGCGGCCCTGGTGGTAGGAGAGCCGCTCGATCACGTGGCCCACCCCGAGCTTTTGCGCCGCCGCCTTCTGGCGATACAGGAACACGCCGATCAAGGTGACGGCGAGCAGCGGCAGCAGCGCACGCAGCCAGGGGGCAAGCTTTTCGAAGGCTTCCGGGTCGGCCCCGGGCATGTAGAGGAGGGCGCCGGCGTCCAGCAGCAGGCGAAAGGCCACCATCACCGCCCCGGTCATGACGCCGGAAAGCAGCCCAAGCACGCATAGCTGCGGCAGCGCATCGACGTTGGCCAGTTGGCGGCGAAAGGACTCCAGGGTGAAATCTGCTCGGGAAAACCGTGCCACGGGCCTTTTCCTTGGCTGATGAGGGTGACGACTTTTTTGGAATCGACGTTGAACTCGGCGCTTCAGCGCGGTCACTCTTGTGTATCATAGCCTTGTAGCATAGCTGCCTGCGCTTAAACAGCCCGCGCGTGGTTCGCGGGCACGTGTCGGCAGGTGCAGACAGTTTCCCAGGCTCAACGTCAAACGCTAGATCAAACGCTAGAGAGGTGGATCGTGATCAAGGTCGGTATCGTCGGCGGTACAGGGTATACCGGAGTGGAGCTCTTGAGGCTTCTCGCCCAGCATCCAGAGGTCAGCGTCGAGGCGATCACCTCGCGCTCCGAGGCCGGCGTCAAGGTGTGCGACATGTACCCCAACCTGCGCGGCCACTACGATACCCTCACCTTCAGCGAACCCGACGCCCGCGCCCTCGGCGCCCTCGACGCGGTGTTCTTCGCCACGCCCCACGGCGTGGCCCACGCGCTTGCCGGCGAGCTTCTCGAGGGCGGCACCCGGGTGATCGATCTCTCGGCGGATTTCCGCCTGCGCGATGCCGACGAGTGGAGCCGCTGGTACGGCCAGCCCCACGGCGCCCCGGCGCTTCTCGACGAGGCCGTCTACGGGCTGCCCGAGATGCACCGCGAGAAGATCAAGCACGCGCGGCTGATCGCGGTGCCCGGCTGCTACCCGACCGCCGTGCAGCTTGGCTACCTGCCGCTGCTCGAGGCGTGGCTGATCGACCCGACCCGGCTGATCGCCGACTGCAAGTCCGGCGTCACCGGCGCCGGGCGCGGTGCCAAGGTGCCCTCTCTTCTGGCCGAGGCGAGCGAGTCCTTCAAGGCCTACGGCGCGTCAGGCCATCGCCACCTGCCGGAGATTCGCCAGGGCTTGAACGACATGCAGGCCTCCCCGGTGGGGCTGACTTTCGTGCCGCACCTCACCCCCATGATCCGCGGCATCCACGCCACCCTCTACTCGACGCTGACCGCCGACGCGGAAGATCTGCAGGCGCTGTTCGAGAAGCGCTACCAGGACGAGCCCTTCGTCGACGTGCTGCCCGCCGGCAGCCACCCGGAGACCCGCAGCGTGAAGGGCAACAATACCTGCCGCATCGCCGTTCACCGCCCGCAAGGCGGCGACACCGTGGTGGTGCTTTCGGTGATCGACAACCTGGTCAAGGGCGCCTCGGGCCAGGCGATCCAGAACCTCAACCTGATGTTCGGCTTCGACGAGAAACTCGGCCTCGATGCCCCGGCGCTGATGCCCTAGGGCTTGCGTCCCGGCAGAAGGGTCGACCAATAGTTGACCCTTTTGCTAGGGATTACCCATAATTGCCGCTACATTCATTCGTTCAAGCTCGCGGGAGGTACCTATGAGCGGTGCAGAAGCGTTCGTACCCACCCCATTACTGTTATCCGACAGCGCCCGCAAGCGCATCAAGGCGCTGCGCTTTGATGAGCACAACGATGCGCTCAAGCTGCGCGTCTACGTCACCGGCGGCGGCTGCTCCGGTTTTCAGTATGGATTCGATTTCGCCGAAAGCGTCGCCGACGACGACACCCTGATCGAGTTCGGCGATGCCACCCTGGTGGTCGACCCGCTCTCCTATCAGTACCTGGTCGGCTCCACCATCGACTTCGAAGAGGGGCTCGCCGGCGCGCGCTTTCGCGTCCAGAACCCCAACGCCACCACCACCTGCGGGTGTGGCGCCTCCTTCATGGTCTAACCTGCGTTAACGCAAGCTCCTCCCCGTGACTTGACGCCTTGGCGGTTTCTCGCCAAGGTTGATGGGTCAATAACATCGCGTCGCGCCTCTAATGGCCCTCGTGCCTGCCGATCCCGCCACGCGCAATAACTACGGGGAAACATCCATGCAGACCAAGCTTACCTACAGCGTGATCGCCGCCGCCCTCGCGCTCGGCAGCACCGCCGCGCTGGCCCAGACGCCGTCGGTCAACGTCGCCACCGACCCGAGCTTCGTGCCCTTCGAGATGATGGACCCGGACACCGGCGAGATGATCGGCTTCGACATGGACATCATCAACGAAGTGGCCGACCGCGCGGGCTTCGAGGTCAACCTCACCACCATGGAGTTCTCCGGCATCATCCCGGCGGTACAGACCGGAAGCCAGGAGATCGCCATCGCCGGTACCACCATCACCGACGAACGCGCCCAGGTGGTGGATTTCTCCGACCCCTACTACGACTCCGGCCTGCAGATCATCGTGCGCGCCGACAACGACGAGGTCGAGTCCATCGAAGACCTGGCCGGGTTGAAGGTCGCCACCAAGATCGGCTCGACCAGCTACGAATTCCTCCAGCAGCAGCTGGGCGACGACGCCGAGATCACGCCCTACCCGGGTACTGCCGACATGTACATGGCACTTCTGGGCCGCAACGTCGATGCGGTGCTCTACGACGCGCCCAACGTCGCCTACTTCTCCCAGACCCGTGGCGATGGCCGCACCAAGGTCGTTGGTCCCCTCTACGAAGGCCAGCAGTACGGCATCGTCTTCCACAAGGGCAGCGAGTGGGTAGAGCCGACCAACGAGGCGCTGGCCACCATGCGCGAAGACGGCACCTACGACGAGATCTATGAGAAGTGGTTCGGCGAAGCGCCGACCGCCGACTGATCGTCAAGCACTGACGCGATCTACTCCTGCAGGGTCGGACGATGTGTTGTCCGGCCCTTTTAGTTGTGACTTTTCTCTGGAGATAACGCGTGGACGTTAACTTTCAGTTCGACTGGTCGGCGGCGCTGGCCTCGATCCCCCATCTGCTGCCGGGCATTCCCTGGACCCTGGCGATCTCCTTCGGGGGGCTCGCCATCGGTTTCGTCATCGGCATCTTCTTCGGCCTTCTGCGCTTGAGCCCCGTGGCCTGGATGCGCTGGCTGGCCAGCGTCTACATCGAGGTGTTTCGCGGCACGCCGATCCTGGTGCAGGTGCTGTTCATCTTCTATGGCCTGCCGCAGCTTCTCGACGGGCCGATCAACGCCCTGACCGCCGGCATCGCCGCCATCGCGGTCAACTCCGGCGCCTACATCTCCGAGATCGTGCGCGGCGGGGTGCAGTCCATCGAGCGCGGCCAGCGCGAGGCGTCGCTGTCGCTCGGGCTGTCGCGCGCCCAGGCGTTCCGCTACGTGATCTGGCCCCAGGCGCTCAGGCGCATGGTGCCGCCGCTGGGCAACCAGGCGATCATCAGCATCAAGGACACCTCGCTCTTCTCGGTGATCGGCGTGGGCGAGCTGGTCCGCCAGGGGCAGATCTACATCGCCACCACCTTCACCGCCCTCGAGGTCTATTTCGTGGTGGCGCTGATGTACCTGGCCATCACCTGGACCCTCTCCCTGCTTTTGCGCTACTTCGAGCGCTCTCACCTCGCCGGCCAATAAGGAGCGCGCCATGACGACGACCAAGCCCCCCATCGTGCGCATGCGAAAGCTCCACAAGCACTTCGGCAGCCTGCACGTGCTCAACGACATCGACCTCGAGATCACCCCCGGCGAAGTGGTGGTGATCATCGGCGCCAGCGGCTCGGGCAAGTCCACGCTGATTCGTTGCATCAACGGCCTCGAGGAGTTCCAGTCCGGCCTGCTCGAGGTGGACGGCAACCTGTTGAAGCCCCTGGGCAAGAGCACCAAGGCGCTGCAGACCATCCGCACCGAGGTCGGCATGGTGTTCCAGCAGTTCAACCTGTTCCCGCACCTGAGCGTGATCGACAACGTCACCCTCGCGCCGATCAAGGTGCGCGGCCAGCGCCGCGAGCAGGCCACCGAGACCGCCAAGCGGCTACTGGCCAGAGTGGGCATCGCCGACCAGGCGAACAAGTACCCGAGCCAGCTTTCCGGCGGCCAGCAACAGCGCGTGGCGCTGGCCCGGGCACTCGCCATGGAGCCGCGGCTGATGCTGTTCGACGAGCCCACCTCGGCGCTCGACCCGGAGATGATCGGCGAAGTGCTCGACGCCATGCGCGAGCTGGCCAAGGAGGGCATGACCATGGTGATCGTCACCCACGAGATGGGGTTTGCCCGCGAAGTGGCAGACCGGGTGATCTTCATCCACAAGGGCGAGATCGCCGAGCAGGGTGCGCCGGAGCAGCTGTTCGACGCTCCCCAGCACGAGCGTACCCAGGCGTTTCTGGCGCGGGTACTCAAGCATTGAGCCACCGCTAGCCAAGCGCGTGAGCGCTCGAAACCGGTCATTTTCAAGGCCTGTCACCATGACAGGCCTTTTTTGTGCCTGTGGATACTTTCTTTTCGAATTTATTCACGTCGCTCCATGGGGCCCGCCATAGCCGCCTCTGATGGAATTCGCATCCATCATTGCGCTTGTTCACAGCCGGGCGGACAGCGCCGGTATACACCGGTGGATAACCGGTGTTCTCGCTGCGCTGTGCATAAACCGCCTTTCGATCCACAGCCTCACCACCGCTTGCCCGCAGGCACCTCGCCGTTTAACCACGGATCGTTCAACAATATACTTATCTGATAAATATGGGATTTAGTTGCTTATACACAGATTTTATCCACACCAGTAGTTACAACATCAACAGAACTTCTTTCTATATTTTTTATTTTATTATTAGTAAGTGATGACCCGTCTGAAAGCGGTGTGGAAAAACCTGACTGTTATGCACAGGCGG
>NZ_JAMZBC010000162.1 GCF_024158715.1 Halomonas sp. 707D7
CCGCTCTTCAGCCCCGGCGACAAGGTGCGCTTCAAGGCGATCTCGAAGGCCGAGTTCGAGGCCGCCGGCGGCGACACCACGCCGATGGAGGAGCGCTCATGAAAGGATTACGTGTCATCCAGGCAGGCCCGCTCGCCCTGATCCAGGACAGCGGCCGCTTCGGGGTCAACCACCTGGGCGTCACCCAGGGCGGCGCCGCCGACTGGATCTCTCATCGCTGGGCCAACTGGCTTCTGGGCAACCCCGTGCACAGTGCCGCGCTCGAGATCGTGATGGGCGGCAATCTGACCCTCGAGGCCGAATGCGAGGTGACGCTGGCGCTGGTCGGAGCGGATCTCGACGCGCGCATCGACGACGCGCCGCTCGCGGCACAAGGCACCTTCACGATGAGCCCGGGGCAGCGCCTCTGCTTTCGCCAACCCAAGGGCGGGCTGCGCACTTACCTGGCGTTTCCCGGCGGGCTGGACGCGCCCGAGACGCTCGGCAGCCGCGCCTGCACGGTGCGCGAGAAGATCGGCGGGCTCACGGATGACGGCGCGCCGCTCAAGACCGGCGACCGGCTCACCTGGCGCGGCAATGACCCCACCCCGCGGTGGCTGCCGCGCAGTGCTCAGCTGCCGCTGCCCGCGCAAGGCGTCGTCACGCTGTCCTTCGTGCTCGGCGCCCAGGCGGCACACTTCGCCGGGCGCAGCCTCTACCAGGCCTTCAATCAGCAGTGGACGGTGGATCAGCGCGCCGATCGCATGGGCATTCGCCTGACCGGCACGCCGCTTCAAAGCACGCTCACCGGCATCGTCTCGGAGGGCATTCCGCTGGGCGCAGTGCAGATCCCGCCGGACGGCCAGCCGATCGTGCTGATGAACGACCGCCAGACCATCGGCGGTTATCCGCGCATCGGCGCGCTCACCCCCGGCGCCTGCGCCCGGCTCGCCCAGTGCCTGCCCGGCACCCGGGTAAGGCTTGCGCCGATCAGCGCCACCCAGGCGCAGATGAACCACCGGCGCCAGCTCAGCGCCTGGAGCTAATCGATGCCCCGCGCCAGCGGGGCGTCTGCCGTTCATGTTCGGTTAAGCCGTCACGGTTATGCTCGTCGGCTTTCATGGCCGAAAAGGATACCGTGACATGGTCGTCAAGCCGCTCGCTCTGCCGCTCGGCGCCGCTTTGGCGCTGACGCTCGCCCCGCTTTCCGCCGCCGCTCAGACGCCGCTTCGCATCGAGCTCTTCCAGCGCTGCGCCGATCTGCTCGACGCGCAGCACCCGACCTTCTGCCTGCGCACCCGGGGGCTCGAAGAGGGCGCCGTCGAGGTCACCCTGGATGGCGCCACGCTTGCCACCGAGCGCATCGAACGCCAGGACCAATTGCTGCGCGTCACGCTCGATGGCGATACCCCAAGCGGCCCGCTGTGGCTGTCCCAGGGCGGACGGCAAAGCAACCCGGTCTGGGCGAGCCTCAGGGGCAGCCACGTGATCGCCGCCGGCGACGAGGCGATCGCCGATAACCAGGACGGCGTGGCGAGCTACGTCGATCTGATCAGCCTGATCATCGAAGAGGAGTACGACGGCCTGGAGGAGGCGCGTCGGCTGGCCGACAAGTACGGCGCCGAGGTGGTCGGCCAGATCCCGCCGCTCAACACCTACCAGCTGCGCCTGCCCGCCCGGGATCTCGATACCCGTGATGCCTTGGTGCTACGCCTGGGCAGCGAGGTCAGCGTGGATGCGGTGGTGGTGGAGGAGACCAACGCCGAGGAGAGCATCGAGCGCGAGGCGAGCGCCCCGCCGGAGGCCCACGACCAGGAGTGGGCGGCCAACCGCTTTCTCGACGCGGTGAACTTCTATCAGAGGCGCCTTTCCCGGGAGCATGGCGATGTGGACACCCATCCGGTGCGCATCGGCGTGATCGAGCGCAACGTCGATTTCGACGCCCCGGACTTCGCCGACTACCTGGGCGACTGCCGTACTGAGGCGACCCGCACCTGCGTCTACGCCAAGGACGGTGACGACCCCGGCGGCCACGGCACCACGGTGGCGGGCATCCTCGCCGCCGCCTGGAACGAGGGCGGCAACAGCGGCTTTCTGCGCGGGCTCGACAGCGTCGGCCCCGGCTTCGACGTGATCGTCGATCGCAATTCTGATGCCGGCATCACCGCCAACATCGCCGCTTCGGTCAATCTGGTGGAGGACGGCGCGCGGCTGCTCAACTGGAGCTGGGGCATCCACCGGGTGGGCACCCTCGATATCAACGGCGAAGAGGTCGACTCGCTGGTGCGCTCCGGCATCGCCATGGACGGCTACGAGGAGCTGCTCGAGGAGTTCTTCCTGTGGCTGCGCCGCAAGCACCCGGACGTGGTGGTGGTCAACTCCGCCGGCAACGCCTCGTCGTTCTCCGGACGCGACGACTACCGCCTGCCCTCCTCCTTCGTCACCGACCAGCTGTTCGTGGTGGGCGGCCACGAGCGAAGCAATGAGGACGTGGCGGTCGACGATGCGCGCTACGCGATCAAGCGCGAGGCTTCGAACATCGACATGCGTGTTGACGTCACCGCCGCCGCCTGCGTGCGCGGCTCCACCGCCACCGAGGGGGAGCTTGGTAACGCGCACTGTGGCACCTCCTACTCCACCCCGCTGGTCACCGGGCTGCTGGCGGCCATGATGTCGATCGACCCGACCCTCACCCCGGCCCAGCTGCGCATCCTTTTGCGCCGAAGCGCGATGCCGATCGGCGAGGAGTTCGACTTCGAACCCACGGATGCGGACGACCTGACCGCGCCGATCCTGCCCTCGGAGCGCGCCCACGACCTGGAACATCCAGACATCGGCCTCTCCGCCCGGCTCGACATGTACAAGGCGCTGGATCTCACGGTGCAGAGCCTGGAGCGGGCGCGCTGAGACCACGCCCACGAAAAAGGCACCCGCGGGTGCCTTGGTGACGCCTGTGCGGGGGCAGCGCCTCAGCGGCGGGCCATCTGCATCTCCTTCACCACGATGTCGCCGTCGATGACGATGGGCTCGTCGTCGAGGAACAAGGAGCAGCCGCGCATCGGGATGTCCAGGTGGCAGGCGGTGTCGTTGGGCCCGCCCAGCTCGTTGTTGGGGCCGGTCGAGAACATCACGTTGCCGTAGAAGCTGCGCGGTTCCATCCCCATGCCGCCGGGAAACTCGCCGGGCACCATGCGATGCCACTTGGCGTCCGGATTCATGCCCCAGCCCACGTGGCTCATGCCGAGCCCACGCGGGTCGTCGAAGCCGTCCATGTAGGACTTCACAAGCTCGGCATCAAGCCCGCCGCGGATATCGGTGATGAACCCCTTCTCGATGGTGTAGGTGATCGGGTCGCGAACGTACATGTTCTGGGGCAGCAGGATATCCCCCGGGGCCACGACGATGGTGCCGTCGACGCCGTCGTCGTCACCGCCGGTGAAGACGAAGCCGGAGGGCCAGTGATCCCAGCGTCCGGGCTCGTCGGTGCAGGCATATTCGGCGACGGTCGGGTAGGTATTCAGCCGGTAGGTGACGTCGGTGCCGTGGGGCGAGGTGATGCGCATCACCTTGGCCTTTTCGAGCAGTGCAGCGCCGATTTCGACCTTCTCTCGAAGCTCTTGGGAAGGCAGCATGCGCGCCAGCAGCGCCGGCGGCTCCACCGCCGTGAGAATGCGCGTGCCCGCCGCCTGGATCGCCATCTGCTCCGGGGAGAAGAGCAGAAAGACGCAGTCGATGAGCATGTCGCAGTTCTTCAGCGCTTCCACCGCCTCCGGCATCGCCGCAAGCCCGGTGGCGCCCACGTTCCAGCCCCCCATGGCGGGCGGTGCCGGCAGGCGCATGTGGTACATGTTGGCCCCCAGGCGCTGGCCGGCGGCCATGAAGGCATCGGCGTAGTCGAGCCGTTCGCTGCCCTGGGTCAGCACGACGAGCCGCTCGTCCGAGCGCACGCCGGACATTTTCAGCTGGTGCAGACAGATTTCCGTAAAGCTTGCGTGATCCATGATGACTCCTGCTGTTCGTCAGGGGCCCGCCGTCCCTCGGTGCGGCGACGGGCCCGGGCTCGAGCGCCGAGGCTCAGACGCTCACTTGCTCGGTGGTCGACGGCGAGGTCGGCGCCTGGGGCGCGCGCTTGCGGCGACCCAGCTCCTCCTTGATCGCACTCAGGAAGGCTTCGCTTGAGGCGACGTGGGGTTTCGTTGCCAGGCTCACGCCGACGAACAGCGCCGTGGACACGACGATGCCCCAGATGCCCGACGGCAGGCCCAGCAGCGAGTTGCCCGTGGCGTACATGCCGAGCACGAACACGCTGGTGCCCACCACGCTCGCCAGGGCGCCGGCGGCGGTCCCGCGTTTCCAGAAGAAGGCGCCAATGATCGCCGGCACCATGGCCACGAGCCCCGAGGAGGCGGCCACCGACAGCACCGCGATCAAGTCGAGCTGAAGCTCCGCAAAGCCCAGCGCCAGCAGCGCGATGACCGGCACGACGATCTTGCCCATCAGGAGCTGGCGCTTCTCGTCGACGCCGGGCTTGGCGTTGGCGTAGACGTCACGGGAGATCATGGAGGCCAGGGTCAGCATGATCGAGTCGATGGTCGAGACCGCAGCGGCCATGATGCCGATCATCACGATCACCCCCAGTACCGGCGGCACGAACTCGGAGGCCAGAAGCGAGGGCGTTGCCAGATCCGCCCGGGCCAGGTCCGGGAAGGCGGCCAGCGCCGAGAAGCCCCAGAGCACCGAGACCAGCGTGTAGATGAAGCCGAACACCAGAAACCCGATCAGCATCTGGCGCATGGAGCGCAGCGACGACGGCATGAACAGGCGCTGGCTCACCTGGGGGTTGGAGAGGCTGAAGAAGAACCAGGGAATGCACAGCCCCAGAAAGGTGACCAGGCTGAAGAGCCCGGAGCCGGGCACGGTGAGCGAGGCCGGGTGATCACGCTCGAGGGTGCCGAACAGGCCGCTGAAGCCGCCGAGACCCTGGATGACCAGAAACGCCACCAGGGTGGAAGCAACGATCATCATCAGCGCCTGGAGCGAGTCGGTCCACATCACCGAGCGGATGCCGGCAATATAGGAGAAGAAGATGGCGATGGCGGTGGCCATGACCACGCCGGTGGTGAAGTTGATCGCCCCGTCGGTCATGCCCTCGAGCAGGTAGCCGACGCCGGCGAGCTGCACGGCGGAGTAGGGAATCAGGAAGATGCAGCTGGCGATCGACACCGCCATGGCGACTCGCTTGCTGTTGTAGCGGTGGCCGAGCATCTCGCTGGGGGTGACGAAGCCGAACTTCTTGCCCACCGCCCAGAAGCGCGGTCCGAAGATCGCCACCAGGGAGACCCCGGCGAAGTAGATGATCTCGAAGCCAAGCGCGCCCACGCCGCCGGCGTAGGTGAGCCCGGCGAGCCCCACCATCATGAAGGCACTGTAGGTCGTCGCGCTGTAGCTCAGCGCCGACACGAAGCCGTTCATCTGCCGGTTGCCGAGAAAGTAGCCGGACATGCTCTCGGCAGGGCCCTGGCGTGAGAGGAACGCGATGCCGACCGCGATCAGCAGGTAGATGGCGATCGACCACCAGATCATCGACTCACTCATGATCGTGCTCCTCGAAATCCTTGGTGATATGGATGTTCAGCGCGATGACCGCAAGCCCCGCGCAACTCCAGAACAGAAAACTGCCGTACCAGGCCGCCACGTCCGTCAGGATCGTGTAAGGCGCGATGCAGCTGGCGAGCACCACTAGCCAGACTGCCCATATCCACTTGCTTCGTTTCATGATCCACCTCGTCTTGTATTGTCAGGGAGAGCGTTGCGGGTTGTTCTAGTGAGGTCGGCGTATTTCAGCAACGCGTTGTTCGAGTTGTTGCCAGGGTTGCGCCTCGGGCGCGAACCGCGCCCGAAGATAGGCCGCCAGGGTGGCGACCTGGGTGTTGCTGAAACTGTCGGCGAAGCCCGGCATGCTGCCCGTGCCGGGAACGGCGCTGTCGTGAACGCCGCCCAGGATCGACTGGATGACGTTGTCCGGATGGTCACTGTGCAGGTTGGTGTTGAGCGCAAGCGACGTCGAGGCCTTGGTGAACCCGGGCACGCCGTTGTCCACGTGGCAGGCCGCGCAGGCACCTTCGAACAGCCGCTCTCCCGCCTCCTGCCCCGCAGGCCCCGTCTCGGCGGCGAGCCGCTCGCTCGCGACGGCGCTGGCCGGGTCGTCCTGCACCGGGGCATCCATCTGGCGCGCCACGTAGTGGGCGATGGCCCGCACGTCGTACTCGGGAAGCTCGGCAAGCCCGGCCACCACCGGCGCCATCGGCCCGGAGGCCACCCCGTGAAGGTCGGCACGCCCGGTGCGCAGGTAATCGAACAGCGCCCCTTCGCTCCAGGGGATCGGCGCGCGCGACAGCGTATTCAGCGCCGGCGCCTCCCAGCCATCCACCAGTGCCCCCGCCAGGTAGCGCTCCCCGCCCTGCTCGGCGCCCATGGCGTTGCGCGGGCTATGGCAGGCACTGCAGTGCCCGAGCCCCTCGGCCAGATACGCCCCGCGATTGTACAGCTCGCTTTGGGCCGGGTCCGGCGTGAACGGGGTAGGATCGTGGTACAGGGCGTTCCAGGGGGCGATGAGCGCACGCTGGTTGAAAGGAAAGGAGAGCGCGTTGTCGCGCGGCGGCGCGGAAACCGCGGGTTGTGCCATCAGGTAAGCATACAGAGCCTGAAGATCGGCATCGCTGGTCTTGGCGAAGGCGGTGTAGGGAAAGGCCGGATAGAGGTGGCGACCGTCCCGACCGATGCCCTGGCGCATGGCGCGCTCGAAGGCGGCGTAGGACCAGCGGCCGATGCCCGTCGCCTCGTCCGGGGTGATGTTGGTGCTGTAGAGCGTACCGAACGGCGTATCGAAAGCGTGACCGCCGGCGTTGGTCGCCCCGCCCGCCACGGTGTGACAGGCCGCGCAGGCACCTTCGAACAGCCGCTCTCCCGCCTCCTGCCCCGCAGGCCCCGTCTCGGC
>NZ_JAMZBC010000163.1 GCF_024158715.1 Halomonas sp. 707D7
ACCTGGACGCGCTCGCCCGCCGGGCGAGCGCGTCCAGGTAGCGCTCGATGGCCGCCTGGAGTACCGAGCTAGCCATGCCCGCCCAGGCGCTGGAGCAGGCGGGCGACGATATCGCCCAGGTACTCGGTGAACAGCGTGTCCATGCTGGCGCGATAGCACTGCGGGTCGGGGCTCGCCAGCAGCAGGTAGCCCACGGGCTCGCCCGCCGCCAGTCGCGAGACGGCGCAGGAGCCGGCCTTGCGCGGCGGCTTGGCGTGGGGCAGCAGGCACTTCCAGTCGCTCACGCTGAGCTTGGCGCAGCGGCTGGTGCGGCCATCGAGCAGCGCCGTCAACCGGGCCGTCGCGTGCTGGTCCAGCACGTGGCGCGGCGGCTGCGGCGGCGCGGGCTCGTCGTCACTCAGGCTGGCCGGGCACCAAAGCGCCATGGCGGGGGTATCGAAGCGCTCGCCGAGCTGCACGGCCAGCGCCTGGGCCAGGGCGTCGCGGTCCTCGGCCTCGATCAGCGCCAATAGCGTCTCGCGCAGGCGCCGGTACTGCGCCTCGTTGTGGCGAGCGGTCTCGAGCAGATGCTCGAGGCGCCCTTCGGCGCTGTCGGCGCGCTGGCGCAGGTCGATCACCAACCGCTCCAGCAGCGACACGGCGCCGTCGATGTGCGGATGCGGCACCTTGAGCTGCTGCAGGAGTCCTTCCCGGCCAACGAAGAAGTCCGGGTGACGGGCCAGCCAGAACGCGACCTGGTCCGGGTCGAGCGTCTTGCGGGGCTCCGGGGCTTGCGACATCGCCATTCTCCTTGATTAGTTGAGCGTCACGCGGCCGTCGAACACCCGCGTGGCGGGACCGATCATGATCAGCGCGGCATCTTCGCTCGGCCACTCGATGGTCAGCATCCCGCCGGGCAGGTGCACCGTCACCGGGCTTTTCAAGAGTCCCTGGCGAATGCCGCTGGCCACCGCCGCGCAGGCGCCGGTGCCACAGGCGAGCGTCTCGCCGCTGCCGCGCTCGAACACGCGCAGGCGAATCTCGCTCTTGGACACCACCTGCATGAAGCCGACGTTGACCCGGCGGGGAAAGCGCGGATGGGCTTCCAGCAGCGGCCCCAGCCGCTCGACCGGGGCGGTGTCGACGCTTTCGACCGTGAGCACCGCGTGCGGGTTGCCCATCGACACCGCGCCGATCTCGAGCTGCTCGCCGTCGACCTCGATGGCGTGGCGCACCGCGTCTTCCTGGGCATCGAACGGCAGCGCGGCCGGCTCGAAGCGCGGTCGGCCCATGTCGACGCGTACCTCGCCATCGTTTTGCACGTGCAGGGTGAGCGGCCCGCCGGCGGTTTCCACGCGGATCTCGTGCTTGTGGGTCAGGCGCTGCTCGCGCACGAAACGGGCGAAGCAGCGTGCGCCGTTGCCGCAGTTCTCCACTTCGCTGCCGTCGGCGTTGAAGATGCGGTAGCGAAAGTCCATGTCCGGGTCACGCGGCGGCTCGACCACCAGAAGCTGATCGAAGCCGATGCCGAAGCGCCGGTCGGCGAGCTGGGCGATCACCTCGTCGGTCAGCCGGGCGCGCTGGGTGACCAGGTCGACCACCATGAAATCGTTGCCCAGCCCGTGCATCTTGGTGAAGTGCAGAAGCATCAGTTCGCCTCGTCCGGCAAGAGCGCCTCGCCGGCCCAGAGCTGCTCGAGGGTTTCCCGGGCGCGCACCACGTGAACGCGGTCACCGTCGACCATCACTTCAGCAGGCCGCGGGCGGCTGTTGTAGTTCGACGCCATCACGAAACCGTAGGCACCGGCGGAGCGCACCGCCAGCAAGTCGTTTGCGGCAATGGCGAGTTCGCGCTCCTTGCCGAGAAAATCGCCGGTTTCGCACACCGGGCCGACCACGTCGTACACCGCGCTTTCGCGCGCCTCGCGGGTGTCGACACGCACGATCGCCTGCCAGGCCTGGTAGAGCGCCGGGCGAATGAGGTCGTTCATCGCCGCATCGACGATGGCGAAGTTCTTGGTCTCGCCGGGCTTCAGGAACTCGACCCGGGTGAGCATCACCCCGGCGTTGGCGGCGATCGAGCGGCCGGGCTCGAACAATAATGTCAGCGTCTCGCCGCCTTCCCAGCGGGAAAGGCGCGCGAGCAGCTGGCTTGCGTAGTCGAAGGGCTGCGGCGGGGTCTCGTCGCGGTAGGGCACGCCGAGGCCGCCACCGAGATCCAGGTGCTCGATCTCGATGCCACGCTCGCGCAGTCGCTCCATCAGCACCAGCAGCCGCTCGAGGGCGTCGAGGAACGGCGCGGTCTCGGTGAGCTGCGAGCCGATGTGACAATCGAGCCCCTTGATCGCCAGGTTCGGCAGATCGAAAGCGAGCGCATAGGCTTCCAGCGCCTCATCGACGGCGATGCCGAACTTGTTGTCCTTGAGCCCGGTGGAGATGTACGGGTGGGTGCCCGCATCGACGTCCGGGTTGACGCGAAGCGACACCGGCGCGACGACGCCGAGCTCCGCGGCCACGGCGTTCAGCCGCTCAAGCTCCGGCGTGGATTCCACGTTGAAGCACTTGATGCCGACCTCGAGCGCGCGAATCATCTCGTCGCGCCGCTTGGCCACGCCCGAGAAGACCACCTTGCCCGGGTCGCCACCGGCCTTGAGCACGCGCTCGAGCTCGCCGACGGAGACAATGTCGAAGCCCGCGCCGAGCTTCGCCAGAAGCCCCAGCACCGCGAGGTTCGAGTTGGCCTTCACCGCGTAGCAGATCAGGTGCGGATGACCGCCGAGTGCCTCGGTATAGGCGCGAAAGTGGCGCGTGAAGGTGGCCTTCGAGTAGACGTAGCAGGGCGTGCCGAGCTCGTCGGCGATGCGGGTGAGCGGCACGTCCTCGGCGAACAGCACGCCGTCACGGTAGTTGAAGTGATCCATCAGGACTCCTCGGCGGTCTGGGGGGCGTCATCCGGCAGGTAGAGCGGGCCCTTCTGCCCACAGCCGGCAAGCACGAGGGCGATCAGCACGATCGCGGCCAGCGCCTTCATTTCGCCTCCCGGTGCGCCTTGAGCGCCTCACGGGCGCGGCTCGCCGCGGCGCGGACCTGATCCGGCGCGGTGCCGCCGATGTGGTTGCGCGCGGCGACCGACCCTTCGAGCGTGAGCACCTCGAAAACGTCCGCCTCGATGGTGTCGGAGAACTGCGCAAGCTCCTCGAGGGTCATCTCGGACAGGTCCTTCTTCTCCTTCAGGCCGAAGGCCACCGACTGGCCGACGATCTCGTGGGCATCGCGGAAGGCCACGCCCTTGCGCACCAGGTAATCCGCCAGGTCCGTCGCGGTGGAGAAGCCGCGCCGCGCGGCTTCATACATGCTCTCTTTCTTCGGCTCGATAGCGGGCACCATGTCGGCGAAGGCCTTGAGGCAATCCAGCACCGTGTCGACGGCGTCGAACAAGGGCTCCTTGTCCTCCTGGTTGTCCTTGTTGTAGGCCAGCGGCTGGGACTTCATCAGCGTGAGCAGGCTCATCAGATGGCCGTAGACGCGCCCGGTCTTGCCGCGCACCAGCTCCGGCACGTCCGGGTTCTTCTTCTGCGGCATGATCGAGGAGCCGGTGCAGAAGCGATCCGGCAGGTCGATGAAGTCGAACTGAGCGCTGGTCCAGAGCACGAGCTCCTCGCTCATGCGCGACAGGTGCATCAGAAGGATGCTGGCGAAGCTGGCGAATTCGATGGCGAAGTCGCGGTCGGACACCGCGTCCAGCGAGTTCTCCGCCGGGCGATCGAAGCCCAGAAGCTCGGCAGTGACGTGGCGATCGATCGGGTAGGTGGTGCCGGCCAGGGCAGCGGCCCCCAGCGGCATCACGTTGACCCGCTTGCGGGTATCCAGAAGCCGCTCGTGGTCGCGGGCGAGCATCTCCTGCCAGGCCAGCAGGTGGTGGCCGAAGGTGACCGGCTGGGCGGTCTGCAGGTGGGTGAAGCCCGGCATGATGGTGTCCGCTTCGCGCTCGGCGAGCGTGATCATGCCTTCACGCAGGCGCGCAAGCTCTGAGTCGATCGAGTCGATGGCGTCGCGCATGAAAAGCCGGATATCCGTGGCCACCTGGTCGTTGCGCGAGCGGCCGGTGTGCAGCTTCTTGCCGGTGATGCCGATCTTCTGGGTCAGGCGCGCCTCGATGTTCATGTGCACGTCCTCGAGCGGCACCGACCACTCGAACTCGCCGCGTTCGATCTCGCCTCTGATCTCGGTCAGGCCCTCGATGATCGCGTCGCGCTCGGCGTCGCTGAGCACGCCGACGCGGGCGAGCATCGTGGCGTGGGCGATCGAGCCTTGAATGTCCTGGCCGGCCAGGCGCTGGTCGAAGTTCACGGAAGCAGTGAAGCGGGCGACGAAGGCGTCGGTGGGTTCGCTGAAGCGGCCGCCCCAGGATTGATTCGTAGCGTGGCTCATCAAGGGTACCTGTTGGCAAAACGAAGGTTGGCAAAACGAAGGGAATCGTTGGCCCAGAGTGTACCAGAGTCGGCCGTATTCGCGGCACGGGGTTTGCGCGAGTTCGAGGGCGCCCCTCAGGCCCCGGCGAGGTCTCGCAGCACGGCGTGCTGGTCGAAGCGATCCAGATAGTCGGTGAGCGCGTCCAGCGGGATCGGGCGGGCGAAGTAGTAGCCCTGAAGGTAGGTCGGATGCCGCTCGCGCAGGTAGAGAAACTGCTCGCGGGTCTCCACCCCTTCGATCAGCACGGTGAGGCCGAGCTTCTCCGCCAGGGTGATCACCCCCTCGACGATGGCGGCGTCGTTCTCGTCGCAGGTCACGTCGCGAATGAAGGAGCGGTCGATCTTGAGCTTCTGGATGGGCAGGCGCTTCAAGTAGCTCAGACTCGAGAAGCCGGTGCCGAAGTCGTCCAGCGCGATGTTCACGCCCAGCGCGCGCAGCCCCTCGATGGCGTCGATGGCGTGATCGGTGCTGTCCATCAGCACGCCTTCGGTGATCTCGATCTCCAGAAGCTCCGCCGCGAGGCCGGTCTCGGCCAGCACTCGCTCGATCGAGGCGACGAACCCCGGACGCTGGACCTGCATGGGCGACACGTTGACGGCCATGGTCAGCGGGGCGTGTTCGCCGCGATTGAGGGCCACCGCGTCGAGGCAGGCGCGCCTGAGCACCCAGTCGCTGATCGGGATGATCTGCCCGGTCTCCTCGGAGAGCCCGATGAAGTCGATCGGCGGGATATTGCCTTGCAGCGGGTGCTGCCAGCGCAGCAGCGCCTCGACCCCGACCACCCGCCCGCTGACGCTGTCGATCTGCGGCTGGTAGTGCAGCTCGAACTGCTCCTGCTCGATGGCCTGGGCCAGGGCGTGACGCAGGTTGACCCGCTCGGTGACCCGTCGGTTGAGCTCGTCGGTGTACCACTGGTAGGTATTGCGCCCGCGCCGCTTGGCCTTGTACATGGCGAGATCCGCCTGCTGGATCAGCGTCCGGGGCTTGGTGATGCTGCCATCGTCGGTGCCGATACCGATGCTGGCGGTGATGTGAAGCTCCTCGCCCTGGTACCAGTAAGGTGCCGACAGCCTGGCCAGCAGCCGCTCGACCACCTGCATCACGTCCTGCTCATGGGCCAGATCCGGCAGCAGCACGATGAACTCGTCGCCGCCGATGCGCGCCACGGTATCCCAGGGGCGCAGCTCCTCCTCGAGGCGCCGCGCCACGCTGACCAGAATGAAGTCGCCCACGTCGTGGCCAAGGGAGTCGTTGATCGGCTTGAAGTCGTCCAGGTCGATGAACAGCACCGCCAGGTAGCGCTGGTAGCGCTTGGCCAGCACGCAGCCCTGGGCCAGGCGCTGATGCAGGAGCTGGCGGTTGGGCAGCCCCGTCAGGGCATCGTGGTGGGCGTTGTGCCTGAGCTGCGCCTGATACTCGCGCTGGGCGGTGACGTCGTTCTGCACGCCGATGAAGTGGGTGACCACGCCCTGCTCGTCGCGCACCGGCGAGATGTAGAGATCGTTCCAGAACAGCGTGCCGTCGCGGCGGTAGTTGCGCAGCATGACGTGCACGTCGCGCCGCTCCTGAATGGCGCGGCGCAGCTGCTTGAGCGTGGCGGCGTCGGTCTCCTCGCCCTGCAGAAAGCGGCAGTTGAGCCCCATCACGGCGTCCCGGGCGTAGCCTGTGATCTGCTCGAAGGCGCGATTGACGTAGACCATCGGCAGGTCGTCGGACTGGGCATCGACGATCACCACGCCGTTGGTGCTCGACTCCACACTGCGCTGCAAGAGCGCCAACTGCTGGTCGGCGGTCTTGCGCCGGGTGATGTCGCGGGCGATCACGTAGATGACGTCGTCGTTGGCACAGGCGCTCACCTCGAGCCAGAAGAGCTCGCCTTGCCAGCTGCGCGCGCGCACGTCGAACGCCTCGATCGACCGGCCGTCGCGAAGGCGCATCAGGGCGTGCTCGATCACCGCGTAGTCCTGCGGGTCGATGATCACCCCGCAGGGTCGGCCGATCAGCTCCTGAGCGGAATACCCCAGCAGGTTCTCGAAGGTGGGATTGACGTTCAGCAGCGTCCCCGTGAAATCGATGCAGCAGAACAAGTCCTGCGACAGCAGGAAAAATTGATCTAGCTCGCCTTGCGGCTTGACAGGGGACATAGGGCGTTACCTGAACAAAGGGTCCATCAACCAATTATGGCTGGTTATTTTTACTGCGTGACCGGGTGCTTTATGATGAGACTTATCATAGTTCGACGCGCCGTGTCAGCGGCAAAGGGAGAATAACGTGTCATCCATCACCAAACTGCGCATCGCCACGCGCAAGAGCCAACTGGCCCTGTGGCAGGCCGAGTACGTCCGGGAACGACTGATGGCGGCGCACAGTGGTCTGGAGGTCGAGCTGGTGGCGCTGTCCACCAAGGGCGACAAGATCCTCGATACCCCGCTTTCCAAGATTGGCGGAAAAGGGCTGTTCGTCAAAGAGCTGGAGGACGCCATGCTCGA
>NZ_JAMZBC010000164.1 GCF_024158715.1 Halomonas sp. 707D7
CTCCTGCACCCGGCCGGCGCTGATCGGTACCCGTGCGATGATGGTCTTTTCGATATTCGCCTGCCAGATGCGTACCTCGACCACGCCGTTCTCGGGGATTCGCGCGGCCTCGATCAGCCCGGCACGAATCGCGAAGGGGCCGACCGCAGCGGAAAGGTTGCCGCAGTTGCCGCTCCAGTCGACGAAGGGGCGGTCGATGGCGACCTGACCGAAGAGATAATCGACGTCGTGATCAGGTGAGGCGCTTTTAGAGAGGATCACCGCCTTGCTGGTGCTCGACGTCGCCCCGCCCATGCCGTCGATCTGCTTTTCGTAAGGGTCCGGGCTTCCCATCAGGCGCTGCAGCAGCCGGTCGCGGGCGGAGCCCGGGGCGCGCGCCGCCTCGGGCAGGTCATCGAGCTTGAAGAACACGCCCTTGCTGGTGCCGCCGCGCATGTAGGTGGCGGGAATCTCGACTTGCGGGCTCATCATGGGTCGCTCCTGAAACGCCCGGCGCGGGGCCGGGCGTGAGTGTCGGGAATGAGGCAATGCCGAATCAGGCCGGCGTCGCCTCGAGAAAGTCCTTGGCAAAGCGCTGCAGCACGCCGCCGGCGGTGTAGATGGAGACCTCCTCGGCGGTGTCGAGGCGACAGATCACCGGCACCCGCTCGGTGCCGCCGGCGCGGTGGATCAAAAGCGAAAGCGTCGCGCCCGGCGCGGTGTCGCCTTCCACATCGAACACTTCGGTGCCGTCCAGCGCCAGGGTCTTGCGCGTGGTGCCGGGCTCGAACTGCAGCGGCATCACCCCCATGCCCACCAGGTTCGTGCGGTGGATGCGCTCGAAGCCTTCGGCGACGATCGCCTCGACCCCGGCGAGCGCCACGCCCTTGGCCGCCCAGTCCCGCGAGGAGCCCTGGCCGTAGTCGTTGCCGGCGATGATGATCAGAGGCTGCCTGCGCGCCATGTAGGTTTCGATCGCCTCCCACATGCGCACCACCTTGCCTTCGGGCTCAAGACGCGCAAGCGAGCCCTGGCGCACGTGGCCATCGTCGCCCAGCGCCATCTCGTTGTAGAGCTTGGGGTTGGCGAAGGTCGCCCGCTGGGCGGTCAGGTGATCGCCCCGGTGGGTGGCGTAGGAGTTGAAGTCCTCCTCCGGCAGGCCCATCTTCAGCAGGTACTCCCCCGCCGCGCTGTCCGCCAGGATGGCGTTCGACGGCGACAGGTGGTCGGTGGTGATGTTGTCCGGCAGGATCGCCAGCGGGCGCATGCCCTTGAGCGCCCGGGCGCGCGCCATGTTGCCTTCCCAGTAGGGCGGGCGGCGAATGTAGGTGCTCTGCGGGCGCCACGCGTAGAGCGGGTCGACCGGCGCGCCGGCGCTCTTGTCGAGATCGAACATCGGGATGTAGGTCTGGCGAAACTGCTCCGGCTTGACCGAGGCCTTGACGATGGCGTCGATCTCGTCGTCGTCGGGCCAGATGTCCTTGAGCGTGATCGGGTGGCCGCGGTCGTCCACCCCCAGCACGTCCTTCTCGATGTCGAAGCGGATGGTGCCGGCGATGGCGTAGGCGACCACCAGCGGCGGCGAGGCCAGAAACGCCTGTTTGGCGTAGGGATGGATGCGCCCATCGAAGTTGCGGTTGCCCGACAGCACCGCCGTGGCGTACAGATCGCGCTCGATGATCTCGCGCTGGATTTTTGGGTCCAGCGAGCCGGACATGCCATTGCAGGTGGTGCAGGCGTAGCCCACCACGCCGAAGCCCAGCGCCTCGAGCTCCGCCATCAGCCCGGCGTCCTCGAGATACATCTTCACCGTTTTCGAGCCCGGCGCCAGCGACGACTTCACCCAGGGCTTGCGTAGAAGCCCCAGCCGGTTGGCGTTGCGGGCGATCAGCCCCGCCGCCACCATGTTGCGCGGGTTGGAGGTGTTGGTGCAGCTGGTGATCGCGGCGATGATCACCGCGCCGTCGGGAAGCCTTCCCGCCTGCTCGTCTTGCTGGGCGCGCGGGTAATCCACCGCGATGCCACGGCGGGCAAGCTCCGAGGTCGGCAAATGGGCGTGCGGGTTCGACGGCCCGGCAAGCGTGCGGGTGACACTCGAGAGATCGAAACGCAGCACTCGCTCGTACTCGGCGGTGTCGAGATCATCGGCCCAGAGGCCGGTGTGCCGGGCGTAGGTTTCCACCAGCGCGACCTGCTCGTCGTCGCGCCCGGTGAGCTTCAGATACTCGATGGTCTGGTCGTCGATGTAGAACATCGCCGCGCTCGCCCCGTACTCCGGCGTCATGTTGGAGATCGTCGCCCGGTCGCCGATGCCAAGGGCGTCCGCCCCCTCGCCGAAGAACTCCAGATACGCCCCGACCACGCGCTCGCGGCGCAGAAACTCGGTGATCGCCAGCACCATGTCGGTGCCGGTGACGCCGGGGGCAAGCCGGCCTGAAAGCTCGACGCCGACGATATCCGGCAGGCGCATCATCGAGGCGCGCCCGAGCATCACGCTCTCCGCCTCGAGCCCGCCCACGCCGATCGAGATCACCCCGAGGGCGTCGACCATCGGCGTGTGGCTGTCGGTGCCCACGCAGGTATCCGGGAAGGCGACCTTCGCGCCGGAATCGAGTCTTCGACACTGCACCACCGGCGACATCTTCTCCAGGTTGATCTGGTGCATGATGCCGTTGCCCGGCGGGATCACGTCGACGTTCTTGAAGGCGAGCTTCGTCCAGTTGATGAAGTGGAAGCGGTCGTCGTTGCGCCGCTCCTCGACCTCGCGGTTCTTCTCGAAGGCGTTGGCGTCGTCGCCGTTGTGCTCGACGGCCAAGGAGTGATCGACGATCAGTTGGGTCGGCACCACCGGGTTGACCCGGGCCGGGTCACCGCCGCGCTCGGCGATGGCGTCCCGCAGCCCGGCGAGGTCGACAAGGGCGGTCTGGCCGAGGATGTCGTGGCACACCACCCGCGCCGGGTACCAGGGAAAGTCGAGATCGCGCCGGCGCTCGATCAGCTGGGTCAGGGCGTCACGCAAGAGCTTCGGCTCGCAGCGGCGCACCAGCTGCTCGGCGAGCACGCGGGAGGTGTAGGGAAGTTTTGCATAGGCGCCGGGCGATATGTCCTCGACGGCCTGGCGGGCGTCGAAGAAGTCGACCGGCTCGCCCTGCATCGAGGCGCCGGGAAGGGGCTTGCGGTAGTCGCTGTTCATGAAAGCCTCCTACGCGCGCTCGTCGATCGGCACCCACTCGCTCTTCTCGGGGCCTATGTAGTCGGCGCTCGGGCGAATGATGCGGTTGTTGGCGCGCTGCTCGAACACGTGGGCCGCCCAGCCGGTCAGCCGCGACATGACGAAGATCGGCGTGAACAGCTTGGTCGGAATGTCCATGAAGTGGTAGGCGCTGGCGTGGAAGAAGTCCGCGTTGCAGAAGAGCTTCTTCTCCCGCCACATGACCGCTTCGCAGCGCTCGGAGACAGCAAAAAGCCGAGTGTCGCCAACGTCCTCGGAGAGCTTTTTCGACCACTTCTTGATGATCGCATTGCGCGGGTCCGACTCGCGATAGATCGCATGGCCAAAGCCCATGGCCTTCTCCTTGCGCTCGAGCTTGCCGAGCATTTCGCGCTCCGCCTCGTCCGGCGAGGCCCACTCTTCGATCATCGCCATCGCCGCCTCATTGGCGCCGCCGTGCAGCGGGCCCCTGAGCGAGCCGATCGCGCCGGTGATGCAGGAGTGCATGTCGGAAAGCGTCGAGGCGCAGACCCGGGCGGTGAAGGTCGAGGCGTTGAACTCGTGCTCGGCGTAGAGGATGAGCGAGACGTTCATCACCCGGGCGTGCAGATCGGAGGCCGGCTTGCCGCGCAGCATATGAAGGAAGTGACCACCCACGGAGTCGTCGTCGGTCTCGGTGTCGATGCGCACGCCGTCGTGGCTGTAGCGGTACCAGTAGCAGATGATCGAAGGCAGCACGGCGAGCAGCCGGTCGGCGACGTCCTGCTGCTCGTCGAAGCTCTCCTCGGTCTCGAGGTTGCCGAGCATCGAGGTGCCGGTGCGCATCACGTCCATCGGATGGGCGTCGGCGGGTATCTCCTCGAGCACGGCCTTGAGCGCCGACGGCAGGCCGCGAAGGCCCTTGAGCGTGTCGATGTAGTGGTCGAGCTCGGCCCGGTTGGGCAGCTTGCCTTTCAACAGCAGATAAGCGACCTCCTCGAACTTCGCCTTTTCGGCCAGTTCCTCGATGTCGAAGCCCCGGTAGGTGAGCCCGGAGCCGGTCTTGCCGACGGTGCAAAGGGCGGTGCTGCCCGCGCTCTGCCCGCGAAGTCCTGCGCCTGCCAGCGGTTTGTCAGCCATGGTGCGTCTCCTCAGTGCTTTTTTATAAGTGCTTTTTATAAGTACTTTTTATAAGTGTTTCTTACAGGTGCTTATGGTTAACGGACTTCATGGAACGTGTTCGTCAGCGCTCATTTTGCTCGCTGAACAGCGCGTCGAGCTTCTGCTCGAAGTCGTGGTAGTTGAGAAAGTCGTAGAGTTCGTCGCGGGTCTGCATGGTATCGACGACTTCGCGCTGATGGCCGTGATCGAGAATGCTCTGGTAGACCTTGAGCGCGGCGGCGTTCATGGCGCGAAACGCCGACAGCGGGTAGAGCACCATTGCGCAGCCCGCCTCGCCGAGTTCGGCCTGGGTGAACAGGGGTGTGGCGCCAAATTCGGTGATGTTGGCCAGAATCGGCGCATCGACGCGGGTGCAAAACGCTCGGTAGTCGTCGAGGCTGTGCACGGCTTCGGCGAAGATGGCGTCGGCGCCGGCGTCGACACAGGCGTTGGCGCGCTCGATGGCAGCGTCGAGCCCCTCCTTCTGGAAAGCGTCGGTACGCGCGATCAGGTAGAAATCCGGGTCACGTCTGGCGTCCGCCGCCGCCTTGATGCGATCGACCATCTCACCCTGGGAGACGATCGCCTTGTTCGGCCGGTGGCCGCAGCGCTTCTGGGCGATCTGGTCCTCGATATGCACCGCAGCGACCCCTGCGCGCTCCATCTCCCTGATCGTGCGGGCGATGTTGAACGCCCCGCCCCAGCCGGTATCGATATCCACCAACAGCGGAAGGTCCGTGGCGCCGCAGATGCGGTGGGCGTCCTCGACCACGTCGTTCATGGTGGTCATGCCCAGATCCGGAAGCCCGAAGGAGGCGTTGGCGACTCCGCCGCCGGAAAGATAGATCGCCTTGTGCCCGACCCGCTCGGCCATCAGCGCGGTGTAGGCGTTGATGGTGCCGAGAATCGGCAGCGGGCGTTGATCCTGTAGCGCCTGACGAAACCGGGCGCCCGGGGTGAGCGAGGATGATGCGTTAGTGGACATGGTCTCTCCTGTCGATCCTGTCATGAGTCGGGTTCGCCGTGGGCCAGCATCGCGGCGTAGCGGTCGGCGACGTTCTCGCGCGAGGCGCTGACGTGGCGGCGCATCAAGAGCTCGGCAAGCTCGGCATCCCCCGCTTCGATGGCATCGACGATGCGGTGGTGCTCCACGAAGGCGCGCTGGGGCCGCGCGCCGCTGGCGCTGAACTGGGTGCGGTAGAGGCGCACGAGGTAATAGAGATCGTCGCAGAGCAGGTTCATCAGCATCTTGTTGTGGCTGCCCTGAACGATCAGGTAATGAAAGTCGAGATCGCCTTCGCGCTGATAGTAGGCCTCACCGCGCTGCAGGTCGCTCTGGCCTTCGTGCACCGCGAGCACGTCACGCAGCCCCTGAACCTCTTCTGGCCCCATGTTCTCGGCGGCGAGCCTGGCGGCCATGCTCTCGAGCGCCTCGCGCACGTCGAAAAGCTCGAGCAACTCCTTCATCGAGAGCTTGACCACCCGAGCGCCGACGTGGGGTACGCGCTCGATCAACCGATGCGCCTCGAGCCGGCGCATCGCCTCTCGAAGCGGCCCCCGGGAGATACCGTAGGTTTTCGAAAGCCCGGGCTCGGTGATCTTGCTGCCCGGCGCCAGCTCGCCGCGCACGATGGCACTCTGCAGCTGGTGAAACACCCGCTCGGCAAGGGTGCGCACGGCAGGTGTGGCGGGCTCGGCCGGGTGCTCCAGAGAGCGGGAGGCGGCTTCGGTGGTTGAACGCATGGCTAATTGTCGACAATAAAAAGGGAATAACGGCACTTTAGCCCGCCCACCGGAGTGCGTCAACCGCTCCATTCGGCCATTCACTTTAAGCTTTAGTGGAAGTGACGAAGCGGATCCAGAGCGAATGTCTACAATCACCATGAATCGCTCGATAGGTGCGAACCAGCCGGCGTGAAAAAGATGTTGCATCGCCGCTGGCCTCCAACGGGCGCGCTCACTAGAATGTTCGCCCCACCCGGCAAGGCATGGATTCATGAGCACGGCGATCACCGCAACCGCCCTTCCCTACGCCCAGGACCCGCTGGCGCTCTTCGAGGCGCTGAAAAACCGCCCGGGCGCGACGCTGCTGGACAGTGGCCGCCCGCGCGCCGAAAGCGGGCGCTTCGACATTCTGACCAGCGACCCGGTCGCCACGCTCGAGATCGACGCACGCGGCGCGGTGCACTACGACTCCGCCACGCTCACCCCGCCCTCCGCCCTGCTCGACGACCCCTTCGCGCTGAAACAGTGGCTGCTCGAGCAGTTGCCCCTGCCCGCGTTTGCGAGCGAGCTGCCCTTTCTGGGCGGGCTCGTCGGCTACTGGAGCTACGAGTTCGGTCGCGCTCAGCTGGGTATCGAGAGTCGACACCCAAGCGCCACCGGGCTTCCCGCCATGCGCCTGGGGCTCTACGACTGGTGCATCACTCTCGATCACGAGACGCGTACGGGCTGGATCGTGGCCACTTCAGAGCAGGCCGAGCGCGTGCAGGCATGGCTCGGTGCTTCGCCTTCTCGAGCGGGCGCCTTTCGCCTGACCGGCGCCTTCGAGGCCGAGCTCGACCAGCCCGCCTA
>NZ_JAMZBC010000165.1 GCF_024158715.1 Halomonas sp. 707D7
GGCGCGCGCCTGCTCGAGCCAGCGCGAAAGGCGCACCGCCAAGGGCTCGAGCAGGCTCGCCGCCATCCACGGGAGGCTTCCGAAACGGCTGGTGAGCGCCAGGGTGAGATCCTGCACCACCTGCGGTGCGTCGAGCCACTCGGGGTTGGCGCACAGCGCCGACATCCACTCCACCGCGTTTCCCCAGGGGTCGTCGCGAAAACCGAGTGCGACGTCGTCATCCACCCATACCTGAAACTGCTCGTGCCAGGCGGCGAACAGCGTTTCTTCACGCGCGGTGGTGGTGTAGTACAGGCGCTCGCCATCCTCGGAGGGCGCAATGTCGAGCTTGGGCGCGGTGGGCAGTGCCGCCAGAAGCGACTGCAGCGCGATCAGTGGCGTGGCGAGATCCTCCTCGGCGCTGAGAAGCTGGTCGGCGAGGGTGGCGCCGGGGTTGTCGGCCAGCGCCGCGAGGAACTCCAGCTGCTCCTCGTCGAGCCCGCCCTGGCGCACCAGGCGGCGATACCAGAAGTTGGCCCGTTCGCGCGCCTCCTCCTCGTGGCCTTCGTGAAGCAGCAGCATGGCTTCGATGTAGGCCAGCGTCGGCGAGTCCGGCAGCGCCTGCATCGCCTTGATGAAGGCGCCGCGCGCGCTGTCCAGGTCGTCGTTGTCCAGATGCATCAGGCACAGGCGCTCGAGTGCCACGCCGCGCAAGAACAGCGGCCCGCGCTCCATCACCTCGTCGAGCAGGTCCGCGCGCTTGCGGGTGAAGCCGCGCTCCTGGTAGATGTCCAGCAGGATCTCGAAGGCGGGCTCGGCCTGATCCGGCAGGCGCGACCAGTCGCTGCCGTCGAACAGCGACTCGAGAATCTGCATGGCGCGCCCGGTCTGGCCGCTCTCGGCGGCGATCAACCCAGCCTCGAGCAGCGCCTGGGCGGACGCGCGGTGGCTGTCGAGGGCGGCCTTCAAGGTCGCTCCCTTCCACTCCTTGAGCGACAGCATCCACATCATCTGGGCGGGAATCTCGGTCGGGAAGTCGACCCGCTGGCAGCACTGCTTGTACTTGCGCCCGGAGTCGCACCAACAAGGTTCGTTGCGCCCGGGCGTGGCCAGGGACTCGGCGGCGAAATCGAGCCGTTCGAGCGGGGTCTGCGACCAGAGAATCGGCGCGAGCGCCTGAGCGGTCGCCACGTTGCCGTTGAAGAATTCCGCGCCTTCGTCGCGCACCCAGATCATGAAGTCCGGGTAGTGTTCGTGCTGCCTGATCGCCGAGAGTGCCCCCGAGGCAAATCCCAGCAGCTGATCGACCCATACCGCCAGCATTGCCATCTCCCCTGTATTGAAAGCGCAACAGTCTAGCACGGCTACCGGGCTCGACGCAGAAGGATTGGCGTCACCATCCTGGGCTGCTAGTGTGCGATGACCGCACCAAGCGCCGCCCGCGCGACCCTAGACTGGAGACCCCACCCGCGATGACCGCCGTAACCCTCGTCACCTGCCAGGGGGATGCCATCACGCCGCACCTGGAGGCGCTCGCCCGCCTGCGCATTCGCGTCTTTCGTGACTACCCCTACCTCTACGATGGCGACCTGGCCTACGAGGCCGAGTACCTGGGCCGCTACGCTCAGAATCCGGCCAGCCTGTTCGTGCTCGCCTTCGACGGCGATACGCTGGTCGGGGCCTCGACGGGGCAGCCGCTGAAGGATGAAGTCGCCGAATTTCGCGCACCGTTCGAGCGTGCCGATATCGACCCGAGCGACGTGTTCTACTACGGCGAATCCGTGCTGCTTCACGACTACCGTGGCCAGGGCCTTGGCAAGGCGTTCATAGCGGCGCGCGAGGCGCACGCTAGATCCCACTCTTTCGGGACCGTCGCTTTCTGCGCCGTGGAGCGTCCGGAGGATCACCCGGCCAAACTCGCCAGCTACCGGCCGCTTCACGGCTTCTGGGAGCATCTGGGCTACCGTCGCCGCGCGGCACTGACCGCTCGCTTCGCCTGGAAGGACATCGACGCGGCCGAGGAGAGCGAAAAGCCGCTGGTGTTCTGGCTCAAGTCGCTGGCCGGCTGAGCCGCCTCAACGGGGCGGTGCAAAGCCGGCCTCGTCCAGCAAGGGGGCCACACGGGCGTGCATGTCCAGACGTGCCTTCAAGCGCACCAGATTCCAGTAGTGGCCGTTGAGCGCACGCGAGAGCAAGAGCGTATCCGCCGGCGGCTGGAGCCGATCCATCGCGCCCCACACCTTGGGCGACAGCTCGCGCAGGCGCCGGTGCACGCGCACGTCGCCGAAATCCTGCTCGCCGGGTGCGAACAAGGGCGCCACGCATTCGGCCGCCTCGCGGTAGAGCGCCAGCGGCGCGCCCTGCCCCTGACGTCCGCCCAGCGCCATCATGGCGTCGTCCATCGCCATGGCGTCCTGGTCCAGCGTCGCTTTCAAGAGCGCCATCATCGCCGTGAGTTGCTCTTGGGGCACCTCGATCACCGCCCCGAAATCGTAGATGACGAGGCGCTGCTGGGCATCGACGGCGAAGTTGCCGGCGTGCGGGTCGGCGTGCAGCTCCCCGAAGGTGAACAGCTCGCGGGTGATCCAGTCGGCAAGCGTGCGTGCCACCGCCTGCCGGGTGGCGTCGTCGGCCTCTTCCAGCTCGCGAAGCGGCGTACCCTCGACGAAGCGCATGGCGAGCACGTGAGATCCGCAAAGCGCCGGCAGCGGTTCGGGTATCACCAGCCGCGGCTCGCTCGCGTAACGCTCGCGGTAGCGCGCAAGCGCCCGGGCCTCGGCTTTATAGTCGAGCTCGTCACGAAGCCCGGTGGCGAGCTCCTCGAACAGCGCGTCCAGGCGCGCCTGGGGCACCTTGAACCAGCGCCCCAGACGCAGAATGCGCTTGAGCTGGACGAGATCGCTCTCGAGCACCTCGGCAAGCCCGGGGTACTGCACCTTGAGCACCACGGTGTCGCCTTCATGCGTGAGTGCCTTGTGCACCTGGCCCATCGAGGCGCTGGCGAAGGGGCGCTCCTCGATCTCGCGAAAGTGCGCGTCGAGATCGCCGTACTGTAGAAGGAGCGCCTCGCGAATGCGCGGCCAGGGCATCGGCTCCGCCTGGCGCTGCAAACGCGCCAGCTCCTCGGAAAGATCCGCCGGCAGCAGGTCGTCCCACTGGGACATCAGCTGCGCCATCTTCATCGCCGGGCCCTTGAGCTCGGAAAGCCCCTCGAACAGCGCCTCGCCCAGCGCGCGCCAGTCCGCCTGGCCACCGAGGCGGGTCTTGAGCATCGCCCCGCCGGTTCGTGCCCCCAGGCCCATCAATCGCCGTGTTCGTCCGCGCTCGCGCATGCCACTCTCCTCTGGACTCTCGATGCTCCTAAGCGTAGCCCATCGCCGCCCACAGCCTCGATGAGAGTGCGTGTCACGCCGTTGCCCCGGGTTAGCTTCAGCGTGTATCGATGTGCATGAAACTATCTGTACGGCTTTTTGACGAACCTTTTACCCATACTCAAGATCTTGAAATCACTATTAAAAATTAAAAATAGGCAATTTGCACATAGGTGCAACATGTCAATTTACTGTCACGTTCGCCGCCTAGAATGCCCCTGTCTCGGTCGATTGACTTCGATCGCCCGCATTTTTCGAAAGAGGATAGGTCATGGCACAGTGGAGTGACGCGACGCACCTGCAACGACGTGGAGTGCCGCTGGGCTTGAAGCATTCGGCGACGATTCTGGGCATCTCGCTTCTGGCGCTGTTCGGGTACCTGATCCTCGCCCCGGTGATCTCGATCCTGCTCGATGCCATCCAGGTCAACTTCGGTGACGCCACGCGCATCCGCGCGCCCCAGGGCAGCTTCACGGATCACTACCTGCAGCGCGTGTTCACCTCGCCGGTCTCCCACCGGCTCTTCTGGCAGCCGTTGCTCAACACCCTGATGGTCGCGATCGCCTCGATGAGCATCGCCATGGTCGTCGGTGGCGTGATGGCGTGGCTTCTCAGCCGCACCGATCTGTGGGGGCGGGGCTGGTTCGCCACCGCCCTGATCGTGCCTTTCATGCTGCCTACCTGGACCTTCGCGCTGGCCTGGACGACGCTGTTCAAGAACCGTTCGATGGGCGGCCAGCCCGGCTGGCTCGAGGCCATGGGCATCGACTCGCCGGACTGGCTGGCCTACGGAGCCGTGCCGATGACGCTGATCATGGCGCTGCACTACATCCCGCTGGTCATCCTGCTGTTCGGTAACGCCCTGCGCCGCTTCGATACCCAGCTCGAAGACTCCGCGCGCATCCTGGGCGCGGGTCGCAGGGTGGTGGCGCTGCGCATCGTCCTGCCCTTGATGCGCCCGGCCTTGATGTCGGCCATGGTGCTGATTCTCGCCGACGCGCTGGGCGAGTTCGCGGTGCCCTACATCCTCGGCCTGCCGGTGCAGTTCGATACCCTTTCCACCTCGCTTTTTCGCGCCATCTCCTCGCGCCAGACCGGGGTCGCCTCGGTGCTCGCCGGCGCCATCATGGTGCTGGGCTGCATCACGCTGACGATCGATCTCTACCTGATGCGCGAGGCACGCCGCTTCGTCACCCTGGGTGGCAAGGGCGCCATGCAGCGCCGTCGCCCGCTGGGCGTGTGGCGCCTGCCGGCGACCCTGGCCGCCGCCGCGCTGTTCTGCGTCGGCGTGGTGCTGCCGCTGGGCACGCTGTTCCTCTCCACGATCATGCACCTTCCCGGGCGCTTCGAGGCGGCCAACTTCACCCTCGACTACTGGGTCGGGCGCGATCTGTCGACCGTCGCCCTCTCCCGCGGCATCCTGCTGACGCCGGACTTCTGGTCCGCGGCCTGGAACAGCCTGCGCATCGTCGGCAGCGCGTCGGTCTGCGCCGGCCTTCTGGGGCTCCTGGTGGGCTACGTGGTGACCCGCACGCCCTGGCACTGGCTGGCGAGCACCCTGCGCCAGCTCACCTTCATGCCGTACCTGGTACCGGGCATCGCCTTCGCCGCCGCCACGCTTTCGCTGTTCGCGGTGCAGCGCGGCCCCGTTCCGGCGCTCTACGGCACCTCGGTCATCCTGATGCTGGCGCTGATCGCCGACCAGATGCCCTTTGCCTCCCGCGCCGGCATCTCGGCCATGACCCAGCTGGGTAGGGAGCCCGAGGAGGCCGCGCAGATCGTCGGCGCCGGCTGGTGGCGGCGCATGGCGAGCATCATCGTGCCGATCCAGAAAGGCGCACTGGTGGTGGGGATCGTGCTGCCCTTCATCTCCGGCATCAAGGGAGTGAGCCTGTTCATCATCCTGGCGGTGCCCGCCACCGACGTGCTGACCACCTATTCGCTGCGCCTGGTCGATTACAACTACACCCAGGCCGCCAACGCCGTGGTGCTGATGATCGCCCTGCTCGCCTGGGGCGGTACGGTGCTGACCCAGAAACTGACCAAGACCGGCCTTGCCCAGGGCCTGGAGAGCTGACCATGCCAACGATTACCCTGAACGCCCTCACCAAGCGCTACGGCCCCGGCGCCAGCGCCGTGGACACCCTTGACCTGCACGTCGAGAGCGGCGACTTCATGTGCCTGCTGGGCCCGTCGGGCTGCGGCAAGACCACCTTGCTGCGCATGATCGCGGGGCTCGAGCAGGCAAGCCAGGGCCGCCTCTCGATCGGGGACACCGTGGTCGACGATCCGGCGAGCGGGCGCTTCGTCTCGCCGGAGAAGCGCGAGCTCGGCCTGGTGTTCCAGAGCTATGCGCTGTGGCCGCACATGAGCGTGGCCCAGAACATCGACTTCGGCCTGCGCCTGCGCAAGCTGCCGGCGCACGAGCGGCGCCTGCGCACCGGCGAGGTGATGGAGAAACTCGGCATCGCCGCCTACGCCAGCCGCTACCCGTCGCAGCTCTCCGGCGGCCAGCAGCAGCGCGTCGCGCTGGCCCGCATGATGGTGCTCAATCCCAGAGTGCTGCTGCTCGACGAGCCGCTCTCCAACCTCGACGCCTCGCTGCGCCTCGAGATGCGCGCCGAACTCAAGCGCCTGCACCAGGCCTTCGACACTACCATCGTGTTCGTCACCCACGACCAGTGGGAGGCGATGACGCTCGCCTCCACCATCGCGGTGATGCGCCAGGGCCGCCTTCAGCAGGTCGGAAGCCCCGACGACATCTACGCCCGCCCGAACAACCGGTTCGTCGCCGAGTTCATCGGCAACCCGCCGATCAACCAGATCGCGACGAGTTCGCGTCTGGGTCGCAGGCTCGATCGAGACGCCGTCGCGCATACCCTGGCCCTTCGCCCCGAGGACCTTCAGCTGGCACCGGTCGATGCCCCCGGCACCGTGGCGGCCCGGGTACAGAGCGTGATGCCCACCGGCGGCAGCTGGGTACTGGAGCTTCTCGTCGACGACCACGCGCTCCAGCTCTCGACGCAGCACCGCCCGCAGGTCCGCGCCGGCGACGCCGTCGGCTGTCGTATCGACCTGCAGTACCTGCACCGTTTCGATCTGGACGGGAACCGCCTGGAAAGCGGCGCCCGCCCGACACTTCACCGCTGCTCGTCCATCGCCTACATGCAGGCCGTTTGAAGGAGTTTTCCATGCGCTACTTGACCACGCTCGCCGCGGCCCTGGGCCTTGCCTCGACGTCGCTCGCCCTGGCCCAGCCCACCGACTCCGAGGAGGCCCTGCTCGACGCCGCACGCCAGGAGCCGCCGCTTTCGATCTACGACTCGACGGGCAAGATCGTCGAGCAGGCCGCCCGCTTCGCCGCCCGGTACGGGCTCCAGGCCGAAGGCGTGAAGTCGAAGGCGCCCCACACCCTGGAGCGGCTGATTCGCGAAGCCCAGGCCGGCAA
>NZ_JAMZBC010000166.1 GCF_024158715.1 Halomonas sp. 707D7
GACGACACCAAGCCCGGCTGGTGGGACGCCCATATTGGCCCGGGCAAGCCGATCGACACCGACCGCTTCTTCGTCGTCTCGCTCAACAACCTCGGCGGCTGCCACGGCAGCACCGGTCCCGTGAGCCACAATCCGGCGACCGGGCGCCAGTGGGGGCCGGACTTTCCCCTGGTGACGGTGAGCGACTGGGTGGCAAGCCAGGCGCGCCTCGCCGACCACCTCGGCATCGAGCGCTTTGCCGCCCTCGTCGGCGGAAGCCTGGGCGGCATGCAGGTGCTGCAGTGGACGATCACCCACCCCGAGCGGGTCGCCAACGCGGTGATCATCGCCGCCACCCCGCGGCTTTCGGCGCAGAACATCGCCTTCAACGAGGTCGCCCGCCAGGCGATCCGCTCGGACCCGGAGTTTCACGGCGGCTGGTACGCCGAGCACGACACGGTGCCCAAACGGGGCTTGAAGCTCGCCCGCATGGTTGGCCACATCACCTATCTCTCCGAAGACGCCATGGGCAGCAAGTTCGGCCGCGACCTCAGGGCCGACGACCTGAACTTCGGCTTCGACGTGGAGTTCCAGGTGGAGTCCTACCTGCGCTACCAGGGCGACACCTTCTCCACCGCCTTCGATGCCAACACTTACCTGTTGATGACCAAGGCGCTGGACTACTTCGACCCCTCGGCGGCCTGCGACGGCGATCTCGCCTGCGCGCTGGCACCGGCCCAGTGTCCGTTTCTGATCGTGAGCTTCACCACCGACTGGCGCTTTCCGCCCTCGCGCTCCAGGGAACTGGTCGATGCGCTGATCCGCGCCGGCAAGCCGGTCAGCTACGCCAACATCGAATCCCCCCACGGCCACGACGCCTTCCTGCTGCCCGAGCCGCGCTATGAAGCGGTGTTCGACGCCTTCATGACGCGCGCCGCCCGCGACCTCGGCCTGGCCGCCCCCCGCACGGAGACCCCGGCATGATGCGTACCGATCTTGAACTGATCGTCGACTGGGTGCCCGAAGGCGCTCACGTGCTGGACCTGGCCTGTGGCGACGGCGCGCTGCTCGAGCGTCTGGGTCGCGAGAAGGGCGTGACCGGCTTCGGGCTCGAGATCGACCCCGCCGGCATCACCGAGTGCGTGGCGCGCGGCGTCTCGGTGATCGAGCACGACCTCGACGACGGGCTGGGCAACTTCTGCGACCAGAGCTACGACCAGGTGATCATGACCCAGGCGCTGCAGGCGCTGCGCCGCCCGGACAGGATGCTCGACGAGATGCTCCGAGTGGCCAACGAAGGGATCATCACCTTCCCCAACTTCGCCTACTGGCGCCACCGGGTGTATCTGGGCCTGCGCGGCTACATGCCGGTCTCGAAGTCGCTGCCCCACGCCTGGTACGACACGCCCAACATCCACCTCTCCACCTTCAACGACTTCGAGCAGCTGTGCCGCGAGAAGGGGCTGGTGATCGTCGACCGCGCCGTGGGCGTGGGCGAGCATCGCGGCCACTGGACCTCCCGGTGGTGGCCGAACCTGTTCGGCGAGATCGCAGTGTTTCGCGTGCGCCGCCGCTAGAGGCGCACGCTCACGGGCCGCTCGATGAAAATCGACGACGGCGCGCCCGCCTCCCACCCGACACCGATGGCGTAGGCCAGCACCTCGACCCCCTGGGCCACGGCGGCGTGAAACCCGGCGGCGTAGGCCGGGTCGATGTGGGTGGCAGGGCCGACGCTCTCGATGCCCTGGCGTGCCACGCAGAACACCAGCACCGCGCGCTCGCCCCGACGGGCAAGCGCTTCGAGGGACTGCAGGTGCTTGAGCCCGCGAGTGCTGACGGAGGCTGGAAAGTAGCCCAGCCCGTCGTCCTCAAGAAGCGTGACCTGCTTGACCTCGAGATAGGCGCGCCGCCCGCTCGCCGTGTCCTCGAGCAGAAAGTCGAGCCGCGAATCATCCACCCTCACCTCGCGGCGCAGCGTGTCGTAGCCCGCCAGCGCGTCGAGCCGGCCGGCGGCCAGCGCCGACTCGACGATGCGGTTGGCACGCCCGGTGTGAATCGAGGCAAGCTCTACCCCGCCGTTTTCATTCGGCAGTTCGATCAACTCCCAGGTCCAGGCGAGCTTGCGCTTGGGGTTGTCGCTTGGCGAGAGCCACACCCGGCAGCCCGGCACGTTGACGCTCTTCATCGAGCCTGTGTTGGGGCAGTGAGCGGTCACCTCGCGCCCGTCGTCCAGACGCACGTCGGCGAAGAAGCGCTTGTAGCGGCGCAGCAGCACACCCGGCACCAGCCCCTCGTAGGCGATCATGAGCGCGCCACGAAGCGGGCCAGGCGCACCAGCGCCTCCTCGAGGCGCGCGACCTGTGCGGTGAAGGCGATGCGCACGAAGCGCTCGCCGCCCTCGACGGCGAAGTCCACCCCCGGGGTGATCGCCACGTTCTCCTCCTCGAGCAGCCGCTGGCAGAACGCCTGGCTGTCGTCGCTGTAGCGGGAGATGTCGAGCCAGACGTAGAACGCCCCTTGGGGCGCGACGTCCGGGGCGAGCCCCAGCGTTTGAAGACCATCGAGCAGCACCTGGCGGCGCTCCTTCAAGGTCGCCCGGCGCGCCTCGAGCTCTTCCCGGCACGCCGGCGTGAAGGCGGCGAGGGCAGCGTGCTGGGAGGGCGTCGGCGCGGCCAGGAAGACGTTCTGGGCAAGCCTCGTCAGCGGTTCGACGGCGCGCTCCGGCGCCACCAGCCAGCCCAGGCGCCAGCCGGTCATGCCGAAATACTTGGAGAAACTGTTGACCACGAAGGCATCATGGGAGATCGCCGTGGCCGAGAGCGGCGCATCGTCGAAGTTGAGGCCCTGGTAGATCTCGTCGACCAGGAGCTCCCCGCCGCGCGCCGCCACCGCCTCGCACACGCCGGCAAGCGCGGCCCGCCCCAGGGTATGGCCGGTCGGGTTCGACGGCGAGGCGAGCATGGCCAGGCGCGTGGCCGGCTGCCAGTGGCGCTCGACCAGCGCGGCATCGAGCTGCCAGCCGGTCTCGCGGCCTACCGGCACCGCGTCGATCTCGGCGCCGGCCAGCGCCATGAAGTGGCGGTTGCAGGGGTAGTTGGGATCGGCCATCAGCACCCGGTCGCCGCTGCTCACCAGGAGTTGGCTGGCGAGCAAGAGCGCCCCGGAGGCGCCGGGGGTGACGATGATGCGCGCAGGATCGACACAAGCACCGAAGTGATCACGGTAGTGGCCGCTGATCGCCTCGCGAAGCGCGGGCAGCCCCGCCGCCGGCGTGTAGCGGGTGCGCCCCTCGGCCAGCGCCTGCTGGCCGGCGGCGACGATCGGCGCCGGCGTGGGGAAGTCGGGCTCGCCGACCTCCAGATGAATGACGTCAAAGCCCTGGGCCTCGCGGGCCTGGGCCATTTCCAGCAGGTGCATGACGCGAAACGGCGCAACCTGCTCAAGGCGTGGATTCCAACCCATGCGGGCTCCTTGGATGATCGAACGGTCGAAGTGCGCGACGGCGGCAGGTAGTAGAACTATCGTCTAATGACGCCCATTATGCTTGCAAGGGGCGTCGATTTAGGCTAAACAAGCATCCCTTTGGCGTGACATCGTGGCGTCGTCACGGTCGATCGACAGTCACATAAGTAGGGGGCACTCCCATGCCAGTAGCGGAACAGAAACCGGAAGCGTCCAAATCCTTTACTCCGTACCAGCCGGCACCGGGTGAAGAGTACATGAACGACAAGCAGCTTGCGCACTTTCGCCAGCTGCTTCTCGACTGGAAGCAAGACCTCATGGAAGAGGTGGACCGCACGGTGCGCCACCTACAGGAAGACGCCAACAACTACGCCGACCCGGCCGACCGGGCCACCCAGGAAGAGGGTTTCAGCCTGGAGCTGCGCACTCGGGATCGCGAGCGTAAGCTGCTGAAGAAGATCAACGAGACCATCGAGAAGATCGACGAGGACGACTACGGCTTCTGCGAGGCCTGCGGCGTCGAGATCGGTATTCGCCGGCTCGAAGCGCGCCCCACCGCCACCCTGTGCGTGGACTGCAAGACGCTGGCCGAACTCAAGGAGAAGCAGCTCGGCGGCTGATCGACGCTCGATCGCACTTCTCGAACGGGCACCTTCGCGTGCCCGTTTTCGTGGCTTGCCGCCCCTTCCACCTGACCCATCATGGGCGCCATGGACACATCCTCTCGCTATCGCGGCCGCTTCGCGCCCACGCCCTCCGGCCCGCTGCACTTCGGCTCGCTGATCGCCGCCCTCGGCAGCTACCTCGACGCCCGCGCCGCCGGCGGCGAATGGCATCTGCGCATCGAGGACATCGACCCGCCGCGCTGCCCCGAAGGGGCGGCAGACACCATTCTCGCCCAGCTCGAGGCCTTCGGGCTTCACTGGGACGGCCCGGTGGTTTACCAGAGCCAGCGCCATGAAGCCTACCAGCACGCCCTCGAGCAACTGATCGAACGGGGGCTCGCCTACCCGTGCAGCTGTTCGCGCAAGCAGTGGCAGGCCCACGCCGTCTACCCCGGCTGGTGCCGCGAGGGGCTTCGCGAGCCCGGCAAGCCCGTGGCCTGGCGGCTGCGCAGCGACCTCGCCCGGCGCCCCATCCACTGGCAGGACCGGCTGTTCGGCGAGCAGCGCTTCGACCCCGCCGAGCTCGGCGACGTGGTCCTGAAGCGCAAGGAGGGGCTGTGGGCCTACCAGCTCGCCGTGGTGGTCGACGACGCCGAGCAGGGCATGAGCGATATCGTGCGCGGGGTCGACCTGCTCGACAACACCCCCTGGCAGGGCCAGCTCCAGGCGGCCCTCGGCTACCCGGTACCGCGCTACCTGCACCTGCCGCTGATCGTCACCCGCGAGGGGCAGAAACTCTCCAAGCAGAACCTGGCCCCGCCGCTCGCCTGCCACCCCGACGCGGTACGCCGGGCGCTGTTCCAGGCGATCAACGCCCTCGACCAGGCGCCGCCTGCGGATCTCGCGGGTGCCTTGCCTGCCCGCCAGCTCGAGTGGGCGGTGGCCCACTGGCACCCGGAGCGCCTTCGCCCGCTCAGAGAGCGCCCAGAGCCCGAGGAAGGCTGACATGTACGTCTATCGCCTGGTGCTGTTTCTGGTCTTCGGTGGCTACCTGCTCTCGCCGGTGCTGATGGATGGCTGGGGCGAGCCCGGCACCGCCTGGTATCGCCCCTTCGTGATCTGGGGCGGGCTGATCGCGCTCACCCTGTGGCTCGAACAGAAAAGGAAACTGGATGAGCGTTGAGCTTCTGGGCGTCATCGTGCTCGGCCTTGGCTACTTCACCCTGCTGCTGGGCGCGGGGCTTGCGGTAGAGCGCGGCCTGATTCCCGTGCGCGTCACCCGCCATCCGCTGGTCTACACCCTGGCGCTGGGGCTCTATGCCAGCGCCTGGGCGATCTACGGCAGCGTCGAGCTCGCCGCCGAAGCGGGGTTTGGCTACCTTGCCTACTACCTCGGCGCGGCGGGCGTGTTCTTGCTGGCGCCGGTGCTGCTGGTGCCCGTTCAGCGCATCACCCGCACCTACCAGCTCGCCTCGCTTGCCGACCTGTTCGCGTTTCGCTTTCGCTCGCGCTGGGTCGGGTCGCTGGTGACGCTCTTGAGCCTGGTGGCGGTACTGCCGCTGCTGGGCATCCAGGTGAAGACGCTGAGCGAGGCGGCCTTCCACCTGACCCACAGCCGCTACAGCGAAGTGGCCACGTTCGTCTTCTGCGCCTTCGTCACCCTGGGGGCGATCCTGTTCGGCGCTCGCCACCGCCACCAGCAGCGTCACGACACCCTGCTCAGCGTCATCGCGCTGGAGTCGCTGATCAAGCTCGCCGCCCTGCTCGCCCTTGGCGCCATTGCCCTGTGGGGGGTGTTCAACGGGCCCCAGGATCTGCAGCAGTGGCTCGACGGGCCCGGGGCCGCGGCCCAGGCGGCGACGCCCAAGCTCGATCCCGCCCAGTGGCGCACCCTGCTCTTGCTGTTCTTCGCCGCCGCCTTGTTGATGCCGCATCTTTTCCAGCTCACCTTCGCCGAGAGCCTGTCGCGCCAGGCGCTGCTACAGGCGAGCTGGACGCTGCCGCTGTTTCTGCTGCTGATGGCGCTGCCGGTGCCGCTGATCTGGTGGGCCGCCCAGGCCCAGCACGGCGAGATACCGATCACCGCCTACGCGGCGTTTCTGCTCTCGACCAACCCCTGGGTCGGCGCGCTCGCCTTTCTGGCGGGCCTGGCGGCGGCCAGCGGCACCATGATGATGATGGCGATCGCGCTATCGGGCATGGTGCTCAACCACGTGGTGCTCGTCGCCCGCCCGCCGGAGGCCAGAAGCAACCTCTACGGCTGGCTGTTGTGGCTGCGCCGGGCGCTGATGGTAGGCGTGGTGGCCGGAGGCTGGCTGTTCGCCGAAGGCGTCAGCCGCCAGCACTCACTGACCGACCTGGGCCTGGCCGCCTTCGTGGGCATCGCCCAGTGCCTGCCCGGCCTGCTGGCGCTGCTCTACTGGCCCGGGGCCAACCGCAACGGCATGGTGGCGGGGCTCGCCGGTGGAACGCTGGTCTGGCTGTGGGGGCTGTGGCTGCCGCTGCTGCTCGCCACACCTTTGCCGCGCCTGCCGTTTCTCGACCTGATGCCTGCCGATGCGCCGAGCTGGTACACCACCACGCTGATTTCGCTTTCGGTGAACATCGTGCTGCTGATCGTCATGTCGCTGTTCACCCGCACCTCCGACGGCGAGCACTCCGCCGCCGAGGCGTGCTCGGTGGACGCGGTGATCCGCTCCAAGCGCCTGCCCCTGGAAGCCGCCACCGCCGGCGACTTCACTC
>NZ_JAMZBC010000167.1 GCF_024158715.1 Halomonas sp. 707D7
GGCTTTTTTTTACTCGGCGAGTCAGCCTGCTCGCTCAGCCGGCGCTGACCGCCTGGCGCTTCTGGCGAAAGCCGCGCAGCAGCGGCAGCAGCAGCGAGATCACCGCCAGCCCCAGGAACAGCAGGGTGAGCGGCCCGGAGAGGAACACGCCAAGATCGTCGCGGGCACTCATCAGCCCCAGGCGCAGGTTGGATTCCGCCATCGGCCCGAGGATCAAGGCGATGCACAACGCCGCTTGCGAGAAGCCGTACTTCTGCATGAAATAGCCCAGCACCCCGAACCCGACCATGGTGTAGAGATCCACCACGTTGAGGTTGATCGCCCAGGAGCCGACGAAGCAGAACACCACGATGGCCATGGTCAGCAGGCGCCGCGGCACGCGCAGGATCTGGGTGAAGAAGCGAATGCCCAGAAGGCCGAACACCAGCATGAAGATGGTGGCGACGAACACCCCGGTGAAGATACCGGTCACTACCTCCGGGTTCTGCTGGAACAGCATCGGCCCCGGGGCCAGACCCTGGATCATCAGCCCGCCCATCAATACCGCCGTCACCACGTCGCCGGGAATGCCCAGCGCCAGCAGCGGGATCAACGCCGCCGCGCACACCGCGTTGTTGGCGCTTTCGGTGGCGGCAACGCCGGGTACGTGGCCGGTGCCGAACTTCTCCGGGGTCTTCGAGGTGCGCCGCGCCTCGTTGTAGCTGATCCACGCAGCGGTTCCCGAGCCGGTGCCGGGAATGATGCCGATGAAGGTGCCGATCAACGAGCCGCGCAGCATCGGCATGCCGCTCTCCTTCATCTCCTGACGGTTGGGCCAGATGCCGCCCACTTTCATGCGCTCGACCCGGTCGCTCAGGATCTTCTCGATCTGCACGAACACCTCGGAGAGCGCGAACAGCCCGATCAAGGCCGGCGTGAAGGCGAAGCCCGAGGCAAAGCCCGACACCCCGAAGGTGTAGCGGGAGATGCCGCTGATGGGGTCGGCGCCCACACAGCCGATCAATACCCCCATGAGCCCGGCGATCGCCCCTTTCAGGATATCGCCGGACAGGCTGGCGATGATCGTGAGGCCGAACACCGCCAGGGCGAAATACTCCGCCGGGCCGAACTTGAGCGCCAGCGTTGCCAGTTGCGGGGCGAGCGCGGCCAGCACGATCGCCGCGAACAGCCCACCGATGAAGGAGGCGATGGTCGCCATGCCGAGCGCCTTGCCCGCCTCGCCCTTCTGGGCCAAGGGGTAGCCGTCGAGCACCGTCGCCGCCGACGAGGGCGTGCCCGGGGTGCGCAGCAGTATCGCCGAGATACAGCCGCCGTAGATGCCGCCGATGTAGATACCGATCAGCATGTTCAGACCCATCACCGGCGCCATGCCGAAGGTCAGGGGAATGAGCAGCGCCACCCCCATGGTGGCCGTCAATCCCGGCAGGGCGCCGATGATCATGCCTCCCAGCGTGCCGAGCGCGATGACCCAGAGAACGCTGGGGTCGAACACGGCCAACACATACGATGAAATTTCCATAGCGATCCGCTCACGCAACGAGAATCAGAAAACACTTGCCCCCCGCCGTGGCGAGGGGCAAGCCTTTTGACGAACTACTGGTTGACGCCGTACATCCCCAGCTGGCGGATGATTTCCTCGGCGGTGGCGGAGTCGCTCTCGGCCAGCTCGCGGAAATCGTCGCCCGTGCGGTAATCGACCAGCTCGCCCATCTCCGCCATGCGCGTCAGGAACTCCTCGTCCTCGAACGTCTGGCGCAGGGCCTCATCCAGGGTCGCCCTCACGTCCTCCGGCAGCCCCTTCGGCGCGATGATGCCCTTCCAGGCGGACCAGGTGAACTCCACGCCCAGCTCCGACGGTACCGGGGTGTCCGGCAGCGCATCGATGCGCTCGTCCTCCAGCACCAGAAGCGCCGGAAGGCTGCCGGACTCGATGTGCGGCAGGACCTCGGCGGGGTGGGCGATGACGGCGTCGATGTGACCACCGGCACAGGCGGTGATCGCCGCCGAAGCGCCACCGAAGGGCATGCTGTTGAACTCGATGCCCGCAGCGCTCCCGAAGCCCTCGATGGCGATGTGGTTGGCACCGCCCGCGCCGGAGTTGCCCACGCGTACCTCGCCCGGGTGCTCACGACCGTACTCGACGAAGCCTTCGGCGTCGTCGAAGGGCGCGCCCTGGCAGCCCGCGACCACCATCAGGTTACGGCCCATCAGCGCGAGGAACTCGACGTCGTCGAGGCTGTAGTCCACGCCGCCGTAGTGGGGCAGCATGGCCAGCGGCCCCTGGGCGCTCATGCCCAGGGTGTAGCCGTCGGCGCGCGCATGGACCGCGGCGCTGGTGCCGATGGAGCCGCCGCCGCCGGGCTGGTTGCGCACCACCAGCGACTTGCCCAGATACTTCTTCAGGGTGTCGGCCATGATGCGTGCGGACAGGTCGGTACCGCCGCCCGCTGCGTAAGGCACGATGATCTGCACCGGGCGAACCGGGTAGTCGGCGGCGTTGGCGCTCATGGCGGTCAACAGTACGCCGCAGCTCAGAGTGGCGAGAGTCGGGAGCAATTTCATGTGCGTTCTCCAGTGAGGTTCTAATGATTATTATCGTTAGGGGGAAAGGCCCGGGGGAGGCCTCATCAGGGCAGGTAGACGTCGAGCAGATGGGTGAACCCCAGGTAGACGCCGGCGACGATCAGCGCCGGCACCACCAGAAACTGGAGCACGCGGCGCTCGCGCAACAGCAGCATGCCGATCACGAAGGTCGCGATCGTGCTGGGCAGGTAGCCGACGCGCTCGAAGGCGACGGCGTAACCGATCATCAATACGATGAACAGCACCAGTACCACCGTGGGGTAGGTGATCTTGCGTCCGCGCGCGGGGACGACGTCGCTTGCGGGTGCCGGCGCGAGCGCTCCGCGTAAAAACAGTCCCAGCGAGAGCAGCGCGATGCCGACGATCGCGATCCAGGGCAGAAAGCTCGGCCCGGCCTGGCTGCCCGCGCCGGTCGATGGCACAAGCGTGGTGCGCCAGGCGGCGAAAGCGCAGAAGGCCAGCAGCAAAAGTGCCAGTCCGCAATCGGTTCTCTTGAGTCCGCTTTTAAGTACCATGTCGCCCTACCTCATGATTCGATTCCAGCGAACGGCGCGGCCCAACCAATCGAGCGAACCGTTCAAAAGCATTTATCAATAGCGACAAAATGATCTTTTCGATCCTTTTTGGCAATAGAGAATCTTTCGTCGACAGCGTCAACATCGCCCTTCGAATTAAATAAGATTATGAATTTAAATATAAAAATACATATAATTGATATTAGGCACTATACTAATGTCTAAACTGAAAATGATCGCTTTAATCATAATCCACGACTTTAGCAGGGCTGCGCGCCGTCGGCCCAACTGCCATACTCACGATCAACGTAACCAGCCGAGCTTGCCATGAAAGTCGTCAAACGCCGCAAGGCGATGCTAGAAGCCGTACGATCGGGCGTATGCAGTATCGAAGCGCTCTGCCACCATTTCGGCATTTCCGAGGCGACCGTGCGTCGCGATCTGGGCGCGCTGTCGCGCGAAGGGCTTTTGGTGCGCACCTACGGCGGGGCCACCACCTCGATCGGCCAGCGCGAACCGGAACTGACCCTGGAGCAGCGCCGCTCGCGCCAGGGCGACATCAAGATCCGCCTGGCAGAGTGCGCCCTCGGCTGCATCGAGGAGGGCGACACGGTGCTGCTCGACGGCGGCACCACCACCGCCGCCCTCGCCGCCCGCCTGCACGAGCGCAAGGGGCTGCACGTGGTGACCAACAACATGGCCGCCCTGCCGCTGCTCACCCAGCTGCCCGAGGGACGGATCACGGTACTCGGCGGCGATCTTCGCGCCTCCAGCATGACGGTCTACGGGCCGCTGGCCTTCGAGACGCTGTCGCGGCTGACCGTCGACCGGCTGTTTCTCAGCGCCGACGGCGTCACCGAGCAGGGCCTGTGCGAGGCCAGCCCCGACCAGGCCTGGCTGAAGGAGGCGATGATCGCCCGTGCCGCCGAGGTCTACGTCATGGCCGATGCCACCAAGATCGGTCGCGCCAGCCAGCAGCACTGGACTCCCCTGCCCGCGCGCTGGACCCTGATCACCGAGGCCGACGACGACCTCACCGCCATCTTCTCGCCGCGGCGAACCACCGTCCTGCGGCCTTAGCCGGCGCGCGCCATCAGCGCGCAGCCGGGCTCAAGAGCCCTTCCCGCCGCGCCGCTGGCCGCCTCAGCCACAGCGTCAACAGCACCACCGCCAGCAGCCCCTCGGCCAGGTCGCCGCCGTAGTACATCCACTGGGCGGCGATTTGAACGTGCTCGAGGGCGTGACCGGTGCCGCGAGGAAAGCCCCACCCGTACATCAGCTTGCCGAGCAGGCCGTGGGTGGCGATGGCGGCGAACAGCACGCCGAGGCGAAAGCGCAAGGTGAGCCGGTGAGGCGAGGCGTCGGGCTCGGCGAGGATCGCCCAGCAGAAGAGATACCCGGCGAGCAGAAAGTGCAGATGAACGGCGTAGTGAAGCGCGGGGCTCTCCAGCGAGGCGGCGTAGAGCGGGGTCAGATAAAGCACGTACATGCCGCCGACGTTGAGCAGCAGCGCCGCGACCGGGTGGGCGACAGTGCGAACGAAGCGGCCGTGCAGCCTCGCGACGACCCACCTGCCGCCGGCCTGGGGCAGGGTTCGCAGCAACAGCGTCACGGGTGCTCCCAGCACCCAGCCAAGCGGCGCGAACATGCCGATCAGCAGGTGCAGGGTCATGTGGCCGACCAGATCCCCGTGCGCCCAGGCCATTAGCGAGGGCCAGAAGGCGATGGCCAGCAGCGCACTGCCCAGCAGGAAGAAGCCGCAGCGCCAAAGGCTCCAGCCCGATCCGCTCGCCCGCTGAAGCCAGGCCGCCGCCAGATACTGGCTGGTGACGAGCACGACCAGCAGAAAGGGCAGCCAGTCGAGCGGCGCAGCGTGGTGGGAGGCGTGCATTCAGCGCGCGATGCGGGCGCGGCGCCAGAGCCAGGCCCCGATCAGCAGAAAGAGGAGCGCGAAGGCGTTCCACACCAGGTCGTACATCAGCGGGTCGACCCCGTAGCGGATCTGGTGCAGGCGCAAGAGCTTGTGGTTGATCACGCCGTCGAAGAGCTGGAAGCCCCCCATGCCCAGAAAGAAGCCCGCCTTTGCCCAGGCCACGCTCAGGCGCTTGCGCTGGGAAAGATCGAGCAGCAGAAACACCCCGACCACCACCGCCAGCAGCTCGAAGGCGTGCAGCAGGCCATCGGAAAGAATGCCGAAAGCGGGCGTGGAAAAATCGAAGAAGTGGTGCCACTGCAAGAGCTGGTGAAAGACGATCTCGTCGAGCGCGGCCATGACGCCGATGCCCACCAGCACCGCCGCCCAGCGCGAGCGACGCGCATCAAAGGGCGTATTCGAGTTCGCTTCGTGTGTCATCGGTCTGCTCCTTCGGGGATCGTTTCAGCGTAGCCAAGCCAGCGAGCCCGCGTAAAGCGCTTGGCGAAAGCGCCGATTGCCCGGGGCACTGGCCCTCTCTAGAATGGCCCGCGTCGGTGTTCCTAGCGGAACTTGATAGGGAATCCGAAGCGCCCCGCGTTAACCGGAACTGCCCCCGCAACTGTAGGCGGCGAGCGACGCTCACAAGGCCACTGGACGACCGTCCGGGAAGGCGAGCTAGCATTGACCCGCGAGTCAGGAGACCTGCCGACGCACCTCATCACCCGGTTGCGTCCTGCGCGCCGATCATGCACGGGAGTGTACATGATGTTGAAGCGATCCCCGGCGCTGGCCCTGGCAGGGCTCTGCGCATCTTTTGGCGCGTCTCAAGGCGCGCTCGCCGCCACCGGCTACCCGCTCACCCTCGAAAGCTGCGGCCACGCCATCACCCTGGATAAAGCGCCCGAGCGCGTGGTCACCATCGGCCAGGCGCCCACAGAAATGCTTTACCTGCTGGGGCTCGATGATCACATGGTCGGCACCTCGCTCTGGGTCAACCCGGTGCTCGAGGCGTTCGAAGAACAGGATGCCGCCGTCGAGCGGCTTTCCGACAACGCGCCGAGCTTCGAGAGCGTGCTGGCGAAAAAGCCGGACCTGGTGATCTCCGCCTACGAGTGGATGGTCGGTCCGGCGGGCGCCGTGGGCACCCCCGAGATGTTCGACGATGCCGGCGTGCCGGTCTGGACGCTGCCCACCGAGTGCCTCGGCAAGGACAACCGCCAGAGCATGGACGGCGCTCGCGAGCGCCTGTTCGACCCGGCGCTGGTGTACCAGAGCCTCAACGAGCTTGCCGAAATCTTCGACGTCGCCGAGCGCGGCGAGACTGCCGTGGCGGAACTCGAGGCGCGGGAAACCGCCGCCATCGAGGCCGCTCGAGCACTCGATTTGCCGAATGAGCTCAGCGGGGTGTTCTGGTACTCCTCCGCGGACCTGAGGATCGACCCGTACGTGGCCGGCGTCAACGGCGTGCCGGACTGGATGATGGCGACACTGGGCATCCACAACGTGGTGCGCGCCAGGGAAGAGTGGCCGACGGTGGGCTGGGAGAGCGTCGCCCGCGCCAACCCCACCTTCATCGCCGCCGCGCGCATGGACCGGCGCCGCTTTCCCGCCGACGACATCGCCGTCAAGCGCGCGTTTCTGAAAGAGGACCCGGTCACCCGCCACCTCGAGGCGGTCGAGAACGACCGGCTGATCGACATCGACGCCCACGCCATGGACCCGTCGATTCGCAGCCTCTACGCCCTGGAGACGCTGGCCGAGGCGCTGGCC
>NZ_JAMZBC010000168.1 GCF_024158715.1 Halomonas sp. 707D7
CGGCGCGCTACCAATCGCGTATTGCCGCGATGCGCGACTCGCCCTATGCTGACCGGACATGCTTGAGCAGTACGCACTCGTTCCCGGGCATGACGCCCGATCAAATTCAGGAGCCCTCTCATGCAAGAAGTGGTCATTGTCGCGGCGCGGCGCACCGCAGTCGGCAGCTTCGGCGGCTCGCTCGCCGGCATTCCCGCAAGCGATCTCGGCGCCTTGGTGATCAAGGACATCCTCGCCTCCACCGGCGTCTCGCCCGACCAGGTCGACGAGGTGCTGCTCGGTCAGGTGCTGACCGCGGGCGTGGGCCAGAACCCGGCGCGCCAGGCTTCGATCAAGGCGGGCCTGCCGGACGCCGTCCCGGCGATGACCATCAACAAGGTGTGCGGTTCCGGCCTCAAGGCGGTGCATCTGGCAACGCAAGCGATTCTCTGCGGCGACGCCGAGCTGATCATCGCCGGCGGTCAGGAGAACATGTCCGCCTCGCCCCACGTGCTCCCGCACTCGCGCCAGGGCCAGCGCATGGGCGACTGGAAGGCGATCGACACCATGGTGCACGACGGCCTGTGGGACGCCTTCAACGACTACCACATGGGCATCACCGCGGAGAACCTGGCCGAGAAGTACGGCATCACCCGCGAGCAGATGGACGAGTTCGCCGCCCAGTCGCAGCAGAACGCCGCCCGTGCGATCAAGGAGGGCAAGTTCAAGAGCCAGATCGTGCCGGTCGAGATTCCCCAGCGCAAGGGCGACCCGATCGTCTTCGATACCGACGAGAACCCGCGCGAAGTCACCGCCGACAAGCTGGGCGCCATGAAGCCCGCCTTCAAGAAGGATGGCACCGTGACCGCCGGCAACGCCTCGTCGCTCAACGACGGCGCTGCCGTGGTCATGGTCTGCTCCGCCGAGAAGGCGAAAGAGCTGGGCCTTACGCCGCTGGTGCGCATCAAGGCCTACGCCAACGCCGGGGTGGATCCGGCGATCATGGGCATCGGCCCGGCACCGGCGACCCGGCGCTGCCTGGAAAAGGCGGGCTGGAGCATCGACGATCTGGATCTGGCCGAGGCCAACGAGGCCTTCGCTGCCCAGGCGCTGTCGGTCAACAAGGAGCTCGGCTGGGACGTATCAAAAGTGAACGTCAACGGCGGCGCCATCGCCCTTGGCCACCCCATCGGCGCCTCGGGCTGTCGCGTGCTGGTCTCCCTGATCCACGAGATGATCGCCCGCGATGCCAAGAAAGGCCTCGCCACCCTCTGCATCGGTGGCGGCCAGGGCGTGGCGTTGGCGATCGAGCGCCCGTAGAGCCAGCAAGCCCTCAAATGAAAAGCCCCGGCGAATGGCCGGGGCTTTTGCTTTTGGAGCGCTCAAGCGACGCTCACGGAAGCTACCTGATTCGCTCTTTGTTGACCAGCCGAGACGGCGTGCGCCCGACCAGCACCACGCCGACCAGGAACAGCGCTGCGGCGGACCACAGGGTGGTAGGCAGGCTCGTGGCATCGACCACTCGCCCGCCGAGCAGCGCGCCAAGGCCGATCGACAAGTTGAACACGAAGGCCATCAGGGCGGTCGCCGCTTCGGTGTTCGGGGCGGTGCGCAGGATCCAGGTTTGAATGCTCACCGAGATGCCGCCGAAGACCGCGCCCCACAGCATCAAGAGCCCCACGCCGGTGAGCGGGTTCGTGCCCAGCAGCGGAAAGCTCGCCACGATCACGACCAGCAGCACCGGAATCGTCAGCACGGCGATATAAGGATTGCGCGCCGCCCTCATTCCCGCCACCACGTTGCCGATGATGCCCGCCGCGCCATAGAGCAGCAAAAGCGTCCCCACGTGGCGCTGTTCGACGCCGCTGATGCTCTGCAGGACCGGGCTGATGAAGGTGTAGGCGACGAAGTGGCCTACCACCACGCAGCCGGTGGTCAGCACCGCCACGCGCACGCCACGATTGGCGAGCTGGCGAAACAGCACGCCCAGGCGCACCGGCTCGCGCGGGGCCAGCGCCGGTAGCGTCAGCCAGAGTGCACCGCCGACGATCAGGCTGACGCCGCCGAGCCCGCCGAATACCCAGCGCCAGCTGCTCATGTCGCCCAGAAGCGTCCCCAGCGGCACGCCGAGCACCGACGCCGCCGTCACGCCGCCGAAGATGATCGTCATCGCCCTGGGCACGCTCTGCTCCGGCACCAGGCGCGGGGCGATACTGCCGGCGATCGCCCAGAACCCGCCGATGCTCACCCCGATCAGCACCCGCGCGGCGAGCAGCGCGACGAAGCTCGACGCCAGCGCCGACAGCACGCTGCCGACCGTCATGGCGACCATCAAGGCGGTGAGCATCACCCGGCGGTCCATGCGCCCCACCGCCACCGGCAGAAGCGGCGCGGCGAACGCCGCCACCACGCCGGGCACCGTGACCATCAGCCCGGCCGCGCCTTCGCTCACCCCCATCTCGCGGGCGATCTGCGAGAGCAGCCCGATCGGTAGCTGCTCGGCGGTCACCAGCAAAAAGATGCCGCCCATCACCGCAACCACCGCCCACCATCTTGCCTGTTGCTCCATGCCTTCTCCTTGCCTTCGACGTATTCAAACGACGCCGCCCCCGCAGCCGGAAGCTGCGGGGGCGGCGTCAGCACCGCGGTCTGGCTTACTCGGCGGGGCTTTCGCTCTGCGCAGCGAAGGCCGCCTTCTCTTCCTCGGTGATTTCCTTGATCGAGAGCTTCACGCGGTTGCGGTTGTCGATGTCGAGCACCTTGACCACCACCTCGTCGCCTTCGTTGAGGAAGTCACGCACGTCGTTGACCCGCTCCGGCACGATCTGGGAGATGTGCACGAGGCCGTCGGTACCCGGCATGATGTTGACGAAGGCGCCGAAGTCGGCGATCCGCACCACCTTGCCGTTGTAGAGCTTGCCGATCTCGGCTTCGGCGGTGATCGCCAGTACCGTGTCGATCGCGGCCTTGGCAGCCTTCTTGTCCTCGGCGTAGATGCGCACGGTGCCATCGTCGTCGAGATCGATCGAGGCGCCGGTGTCTTCGCAGATCTTGCGGATGGTCGCGCCGCCCTTGCCGATGACGTCGCGGATCTTGTCCGGGTCGATCTTGATGGTGGCCATCGATGGCGCGTTTTCGGAGACCTCGGTGCGGCTCTGGTTGATCACCGCGTTCATCTGCTCGAGGATGGTGAGGCGCGCATGGTGAGCCTGCTGCAGCGCGGTCTCCATGATCTCCTCGTTGATACCCTCGATCTTGATGTCCATCTGCAGCGCCGTGACGCCTTCTTCGGAGCCCGCGACCTTGAAGTCCATGTCGCCGAGGTGATCCTCGTCACCCAGAATGTCGGTCAGTACCGCGTAGCCTTCCGGGTCCTTGACCAGGCCCATGGCGATACCGGCGACCGGCGCCTTGAGCGGAACGCCCGCGTCCATCAGCGCCAAGGAGGAGCCGCATACCGACGCCATGGAGCTGGAGCCGTTGGACTCGGTGATCTCGGAAACCACGCGAATGGTGTAGGGGAAGGCGTCTTCGGAGGGCAGCATCGCCTGCACGCCGCGACGCGCCAGACGGCCGTGGCCGATTTCGCGGCGCTTGGGCCCGCCCATGAAGCCTGCTTCGCCCACCGAGTAGGGGGGGAAGTTGTAGTGCAGCATGAAGCGGTCCTTGCGCTCACCCTCGAGCGACTCGATCAGCTGCGAGTCGCGCAGCGTGCCCAGCGTTGCCACGGCGATCGCCTGGGTCTCGCCACGGGTGAACACCGCCGAGCCGTGGGTCTTGGGCAGCACGCCGACCTCGATGGAGAGCGGACGCACGGTGGTGTTGTCGCGACCGTCGATACGCGGCTCGCCTTTCACCACCCGCGAGCGCACCACGCGCTTCTCGAGGGAAGCGAACGCGCCCTTCACCTCGCCTGCGTCGAACTTGTCGTTGACCGGCTCGCCCTCGACCGCTCCCAGCGCCTCGAGCGCCTGCTCTTTCAGCGCCGCCAGCGCGTCCTGGCGCTGCATCTTGTCGGTGATGCGGTAGGCCTCGCCCACCTTGGCCTCGAACTGCTCGGCGATGGCGGATTTCAGCGCGGCGTTCTCCTCGGCCGGCTGCCACTCCCAGCGCGGCTTGCCCGCCTGCTCGGCCAGCTCCTTGATGGCGCTGACCGCGACCTGCATCTCCTGGTGACCAAACAGCACAGCACCAAGCATCTCGTCCTCGAGCAGCTCCTGGGCCTCGGACTCGACCATCAGCACGGCGTTGTCGGTACCGGCGACGACCATGTCGAGCTCGGAGGTCTTGAGCTCCTCGACGGTCGGGTTCAGGAAGTAGCCCTGCTCTTCGTTGAAGCCGACGCGCGCCGCGCCGATCGGGCCGTTGAAGGGCACGCCGGAAACGGCGAGGGCCGCCGAGGTGCCGAGCATCGCGGCGATGTCCGGGTCGTGGTTACGGTCGGTGGAGAGAACGGTACAGATCACCTGCACTTCGTTCATGAACCCCTTGGGAAACAGCGGGCGAATGGGACGGTCGATCAGGCGCGAGGTCAGCGTCTCCTTCTCGGTGGGGCGCCCTTCGCGCTTGAAGAAGCCGCCGGGAATCTTGCCGACCGCGTAGGTCTTTTCCTGGTAGTGTACCGAGAGCGGGAAGAAGGGCTGGCCGGGGTTGACGTCTTTCTTCGCCACCACGGTGCACAGCACCACGGTATCGTCCATGGTGACCATGACGGCACCAGTGGCTTGGCGAGCGATGCGCCCGGTCTCGAGGGTGACGGTGCTGCGACCGTACTGGAACGTTTTCTTTACCGGATTCACGGCGACTTCCTTTGACTTGAAGAGTTACTTGTCTGATCTTGGGTCGTTTGACTCGCCACTATTCTAGGCGCTGTGGCCTTCAAGGGCCACCAGAAACCCGGCATCGCCAGGCGCGAACGGGGTACGCGACGTGCGGCAGGCACAAAAAAACGGGCAGCCCCGAAGGGCTGCCCGTTTTCGTGTGCGCCACGCTTGCCCGAAGGCAGGCGTCTTAGCGACGCAGGCCCAGACGCTGGATTAGCGACTGGTAGCGCTCGAAATCCTTGCGCTTGAGGTAGTCCAGCAGCTTACGACGCTGGTTGACCATGCGGATCAGGCCACGACGGGAGTGGTGATCCTGCTTGTTGGTCTTGAAGTGGTCCTGCAGGCCGTTGATGTTGGCGCTCAGCAGAGCGACCTGCACCTCGGGGGATCCGGTGTCGTTCTCGCCGCGGCCGTATTCGTTGACGATCTCGGCCTTTTTCTCAGCGGTTAATGCCATCTGTCTCTCCAGTCAGCAATATGCCTAACAATGAATGGGTGAGACCACGCATATTTGCAGTCTCAAGGGCTATTTTCGCGTAATTCGCCGCCTCCTTGCAACGTTTTAACGCGATCGCTTACGAAATGGCGACGGTACTGAACAGCCGCCTGGGCGCCACTTCCCCTGGGCCCTTCACCACGCCAAGGCCGATGAAGACCTCGGCGTGATAGAGTCTTGCTAGCGCCTCGACATCGAGGGCCGAGACATCCACCGTGGCGCTCTGGCCGTGGGCCAGACGAGCCTGGGCAGCGTCGTCGACGACAAGCGCGGGCAGGTGATCGACCAGCACGTCCGCGGGCATCAGCTGTGCCTCGCGGGTGGGCTGATCCTCGAGCGCTTCGAGCGCTTCGAGGGTCCACATCGCGTCACTCCCGAAAGGCCCGGTCTTGAGCCTTCGAAGCGCGCTGATGTGCGCCCCGCAGCCGAGTGCTGCGCCGATATCCTCGGCCAGCGTTCGGATGTAGGTGCCCTTGCTACAGCTCACCTCGAGCTCGAACGCGGTGCCCTCGAAGGCGATCAGCCGCGCATCGAAAATGCACACCCGGCGCGCCTTGCGCTCGACCACCTTGCCTTCCCGGGCAAGCTCGTAGAGCTTCTTGCCCTGATGCTTGAGGGCCGAGTACATCGGCGGCACCTGATCGATCTCGCCGCGAAAGCGCGCAATGGCGGCCTCCACGTCTTGGCTGGTGAGCTCGGGCACCGCGCGGCGCTCGAGCACTTCGCCCTCGGCGTCGCCGGTGTCGGTGATCACCCCGAGCTCCACCCGGGTGCGATACATCTTGTCGGCTTCGAGAAGGTGCGCCGAGAACTTGGTCGCCTCCCCCAGGCAGATAGGCAGAAGCCCGGTCGCCATGGGGTCGAGAGTGCCGGTATGGCCCGCCTTCTGCGCCTCGAACAGCCGGCGCACGCGCTGCAGGGCGTGGTTGCTGGAAAGGCCCTTCGGCTTGTCCAGCAGCAGCACGCCGTTGACCGGCAGCCCCTTGCGGCGGCGCGCCATCAGCGAGGCTCTCCGCCCTGCTCGGCGGCATCATCCTCGTCACTGCCCTGACGCGCGCGGTCACTGGAGACCGCCTCGTCGATCAGCGACGAAAGCTGCTGGCCGCGCACGACGCTTTCATCGTAATGAAAGCGCAGCTCCGGCACGTGGCGCAGCTTGATCCGCCTGGCGATCTGGCTTCTCAGAAACCCGGAGGCGCGCTTGAGCACCTGCAGGTTTTCCTTGATACGCTCGGGCGCCTGTTCACCCAACAGGGTGACGTAGATGTCGGCGTAGCCCAGATCGCGGCTGACGGTCGCGCCGCTCACCGTGATCATGCCCAGGCGCGGGTCCTTGACCT
>NZ_JAMZBC010000169.1 GCF_024158715.1 Halomonas sp. 707D7
TTTCTGGTGGGGGTCGGTATTTCTCATCAACGTGCCGGTCATGCTGGTGGTCGCGCCCACCGTGTACGCGCTGCTGCCTCGGCGCGAGGTCGTCACCCCGGCGCAGTGGAACCTGGGTCAGGCGCTGATGTTCATCATTGGGCTCATCGCGGTGGTCTATGCCCTGAAGACGGCCATGAACGCGCAGCAGGCGTGGTGGCACACCGGGCTCGTGCTCGCCCTGGGGCTGGCGCTGCTGGTCGGGTTCGCCCGGCTGCAGCTGCGCTCGCCTAGGCCGATGCTGGAGCTTTCGCTGTTTCAGCATCCTGCCATCGTGGCGGGCATGCTCATGGCCCTGGTGGTGTCCGGCTCCCTTGCCGGGGTGGAGTTGACCCTGGCCCAGGAGCTTCAGTACGTGCTCGGCAAGACCCCGCTGCAGGCCGGGCTCTTCATGATACCGATCATGGCAGCGGCGGCCTTGGGCGGGCCAGTGGCGGGGTATCTCTCCCAACGCTATGGCCTGCGGCGCGTCGCCTGCACCTCATTAGGGTGCTCGGCGCTGGCGCTGGCCTATCTGTCCCGGGCGGACTTCCACGATCCCGGCCTTCTCGTACCCCTGGCGTTGGCGGTGCTGGGGTTGGCCCTCAGCATCGGGCTAACGGCCTCCTCGATTGCCATCATGGGGGCGGTCGAGGCGCGCCAAGGGGGGGCAGCCGGGGCGCTGGAGGCCACGAGCTACGAGCTGGGCACCGGGCTTGGCATCACGCTGTTCGGGGTATTCATGGCCAGTGTCTACCGCCGTTCGGTGGCACTTCCCGCCTCGCTGGAGAGCGATCTTGCCGCCCAGGCCGGCCACTCGATCAGCGACAGCATCGTGGTGGCTCAGGGGCTCGAGGCGGACACTGCCGAGGCGGTGCTTGCCGCCGCCCGGGACGCCTTCTCGACCACCCATTCGACGCTGTTGATGAGTGCGGCGGTGATCATCGCCTTGTTGGCTCTCGGGGTGTATGTGATGCTCGGGTACACCCGCATTAAGGTGCCGGCTCAAGAGTGATGAATGGCCGTCATGTTGGTTCACTCGAACCGCTCTTGAGGGTTAATATGAATACTAATCATCACAAGATGAAATTAAGGCATTTTTGTTCATGATCAGGTTCCGGTATAAACCCTCTACACGCTCGCCGACCGCCTCTCCGGCAACGACGGCATGAGGCAAGCAGCGATATCGGTTTTAACGACGGGAGCCAGGTGACCATGAGCAGTGATCTCGCCTTTAGCATCAAGCAGATTCGCTTCGACGAGGAGTACCGCCCGTCGAGCAATACGCGCATCACCACCAACTTCGCCAATCTGGCGCGGGGCGAGAAGCGCCAGGAGAACCTGCGCAACACGCTGGACATGATCAACAACCGCTTCAACGCGCTGGTGCAGTGGGACAACCCGGAAGGCAACCGCTACCGCGTCGAGCTGGATATTGTCTCCGTGGACATGGCCGTGGGCGGCGAGGGCGCGCCGTTCCAGATCATCGAGATCCTCAAGACCCGCTTCGTGGATACCCGCACTGGTCGCCGTATCGAGGGCATCGTCGGCAACAACTTCTCCTCCTACGTGCGCGATTACGACTTCAGCGTGCGCCTGCCGGCCCACAACAAGGGCCAAACGGGCTTCAGCGTGCCGGAGGATTTCGGCGAGCTGCACGGCAACCTGTTCAAGCGCTTCGTGGCCTCCGCCGAGTACCAGGCGCACTTCGAAAAGCCGCCGGTGATCTGCCTGAGCGTGTCGGACACCAAGGTGTACCACCGTACCGAGAACCGACACCCGGTGCTGGGCGTGGAGTATCGCCCCAACGAGTCGTCGCTCACCGAGCAGTACTTCAAGAAGATGGGCCTCGAGGTGCGCTACTTCATGCCGCCGGGAAGCGCGGCGCCGCTGGCGTTCTACTTCGCCGGGGATCTGCTCAACGACTACACCAACCTGGAGCTTGCAGGCACCATCAGCACCATGGAGTCGTTCCAGAAGATCTATCGCCCTGAGATCTACAACGCCAACGCGGCGGCGGGCAACGTCTACCAGCCGAATTTGAAGAACCCGGACCACTCGCTGACCCGGATCGTCTACGACCGTGAAGAGCGCAGCCAGCTGGCCGCCGAGCAGGGCAAGTTCGCCGAGGAGCACTTCATCAAGCCCTACCAGGCGGTGTTCGAGCGCTGGGCCGCCGGCGCCCCGGCATGAGCCGCCCTGGCACTGACGGCAACTGATACACGACCCTGATTTGAAACCGCTGACGGACCGATGACCATGAGCAAACTTCTCCCCACTTCCTCTGCGGGCAGCCTGCCCAAACCCACCTGGCTCGCCGAGCCGGAAACCCTTTGGTCGCCCTGGAAGCTCGAGGGCGAGGCGCTCGTCGAGGGCAAGCAGGACGCGCTTCGTGTGGCGCTCCAGGAGCAGGCGGGCATCGATATCGTCAGCGACGGCGAGCAGACCCGCCAGCACTTCGTCACCACCTTCATCGAGCACCTGAGCGGCGTGGATTTCGAGAAGCGCCAGACCGTACGCATCCGCAACCGCTATGACGCCAGCGTGCCGACGGTGGTGGGGGCGGTCGAGCGCCACCAGCCGGTGTTCGTCGAGGATGCCAAGTTCCTGAGAAGCCAGACCGACAAGCCGATCAAGTGGGCGCTGCCGGGGCCGATGACCATGATCGACACCCTGTATGACGATCACTACAAGAGCCGCGAGAAGCTCGCCTGGGAATTCGCCAAGGCGCTGAACCAGGAGGCAAGGGAGCTCGAAGCCGCTGGCGTCGATATCATCCAGTTCGACGAGCCCGCCTTCAACGTCTTCTTCGATGAGGTCAACGACTGGGGCATCGCGGCGCTGGAGCGCGCCATCGAAGGCCTCAAGTGCGAGACGGCGGTGCATATCTGCTATGGCTACGGCATCAAGGCCAACACCGACTGGAAGAAGACGCTCGGCAACGAGTGGCGCCAGTACGAGGAGGTCTTCCCGAAACTGCAGCAGTCCAACATCGATATCGTCTCGCTCGAGTGCCAGAACTCCCACGTGCCGATGGAGCTGATCGAGCTGATTCGCGGCAAGAAGGTGATGGTGGGCGCGATCGACGTCGCCAACCACGCCGTCGAGACGCCGGAAGAGGTCGCCGCCACGTTGCGACGAGCACTTCAATTCGTCGATGCCGACAAGCTCTACCCCTGCACCAACTGTGGCATGGCGCCGCTGCCGCGCTCCGTGGCGCGCGGCAAGCTCCAGGCGCTGAGCGCCGGTGCCGAGCTTCTGCGCCGCGAGCTTTGACGCGTTAGCCTTCTCTCACGCCACCCGAGCGCCTTCGCCCGCGCTGTGCTTTACTGATCGAGCTTGATCGATCGCACAGCGCAGATTCAGGGAGGGCGCCGCATGGGGGGCTTGCTGGGATTGCTCGATGATATCGCCGCACTGGCCAAGCTTTCGGCGGCGTCGCTCGACGACGTGAGTGCCGCCGCCGGGCGCGCCACCGCCAAGGCTGCCGGTGTGGTGGTCGACGACACGGCGGTGACACCGCAGTACCTTCAAGGCGTGAGCCCCGAGCGCGAACTGCCGATCGTCAAGCAGATCGCGCTGGGCTCGATTCGCAACAAGCTGATCTTCATCTTGCCGCTGGCACTTCTTCTCAACCACTTCCTGCCGGCGCTTCTGCCGATCATCCTGATGGTGGGCGGCACCTATCTCGCCTTCGAGGGCGCCGAAAAAGTGTGGCACAAGCTCACCGGCCACCACGACGACACCCCGGCGGTGGCCAAGGGGCCGGAAGCGGAAAAGCGCATCGTCAGCGGCGCCATCCGCACCGACCTGATCCTCTCCGCCGAGATCATGGTGATCGCGCTCTCCTCGGTCGCCCATCAGCCGTTCTGGTCGCAGCTCGTCAGCCTGATCGTGGTGGCGCTGTTCATCACCGTGCTGGTCTACGGCGTGGTGGCGCTGTTGATCCGCATGGACGACATCGGCCTGCGCCTGGCCCAGCGTGATAGCTCGGCGATGAAGCGCCTTGGCCGGGGCATGGTGGTGGCCATGCCGAAGGTGCTGGCGCTCATCGGGCTCGTGGGCACCGTCGCCATGCTCTGGGTCGGCGGGCATATCCTGCTGGTCAATCTGGGAGAGGAGGGCGTGGGCTGGCTCAACGCCCCCTACGACTGGGTACACCATGTCGAGCAGCGCATCGCCGCCAGTGCCGGTGCGCTGGGCGGCGCCCTCGGCTGGGGCTTCAATACCCTCTGCTCGGCGGTGGTGGGCCTGGCGGTGGGCTCGCTGGTAGTGGCGGCGGTGACGGCTTTCTCATCCCGCGACCCCAAGGCCGAATAGCGCCTCTGGATTGGCGTTGCCCAGTCCTGCTGCTGATTCTCACCAATTCGACTCACGCCGGGCCTCGTCGGCACCGCGTTGGTGCGGTCATGAGCGCGTGAAAGCGAAGAGGCCCGCCTGACACGCCGTGTCTTATGTTGGCACGTTCCTTGCTTTATCCAGTTCGTTAAGTAAACGGTTACTTAACTCGCTTCCCGAGGCGCTTTCAGAACCGGGTAATGGCAGGGATCACTCCATGAAGATGCAGATCAACAAGTTCAAGCAAACGGCATTGGCGTGTAGCGTGGCGCTGGGTGCCTTGATGTCTTCCGCCGTCAGCGCCGAGACGCTGATCAAGTTCCACCACGACCTGCCGGAAGACAGCGCCCAGCACCTGGCAGCGGAGCGCTTTCGGGACGCCGTGGCCGAGCGCAGCGGCGGCGAACTCAGGGTACAGCTCTTTCCCAACAACACCCTGGGCGACGACGTGGAGGTGACCCAGCAGATGCAGCTGGGCGCGGTCGAGGCGGCGATCATTCCCACCGCCAAGCTCTCGGGCTTCGTGCCGGCCATGCAGATCGTCGATCTGCCGTTCCTGTTTCCCACGCCGGAGGTCGCCCACCGCGTGCTGGATGGCCAGGCCGGCGACGACCTGCTGGCCACCGTCGAGCCGGTGGGCCTGAAAGGCGTGACCTTCTGGGAGAGCGGCTTCAAGCAGTTCACCTGCGACCACCCGATCGAAGGCCCCCAGGATTTCGCGGGCGAGAAGGTCCGGGTGATGCAGAGCCCGATCATCATGGAGCAGTTCAAGGCCATGGGCGCCAACCCGGTGCCGATCGCCTTCGGCGAGACCTACAACGCGCTCCAGCAGCGCATCGTCGACTGCCAGGAGAACCCGCTGGTGTCGATCACCCAGATGAAGTTCTACGAGGTGCAGTCCGACGTGGTGATCAGCAACCACGCTTATCTTGGCTATGCGTTCCTGTTCAGCCAGCGCTGGTTCGACGCCCTGAGCCCCGAGCACCAGGCGCTGCTGACCGAAGCGGCCCGCGAGACCACGACGTTTCAGCGCGAGGAAACCGCGCGGCGCGAAGAGGGCTACATCGCCACCATCGAGGGCAGCGGCACCCAGGTCAGCACCCTGGACGACGACCAGCTGGCCGCCTTCCGGGACGCGACCGCCTCGGTGCACGAGCGCTTCGCCAGCGACATCGGCACCGAGCTTGTGGCGACGTTCGAGCAAGCCATCGCCGATGCGCAGTAATTCGTGTTTCGCCGGGCCCGGCCGCGTGGCGGGCCCTGTCGTCTTCGCCTTGCCTGGGAGCTTTCGCCATGCGCGCACTTGATGCGGTGCTGTCCCGCGCCGAGGAGATCCTCATCGGCACGCTGATCCTGTCGGCCTCGTGCATTCTGTTCGCCAACGTCGTGGCGCGCTACGTGTTCAACGATGGCTTCTCCTGGGCGGAGGAGCTGGTGCGCTACCAGATCGTCTGGATGGTGCTGCTGGGGGCGAGCGTGGCCGCGCGTCAGGGGATCCATATCGGTATCGATATCCTGCGCCGCTTCAGCCCGGCGCCGGTGGCCAAGGCGATCACGCTGCTGGTTCACGGTCTTTCCGTCGTGTTCTGCGCCTTTCTGGTGTTCTACGGCATCGAGCTCACCGAGCAGACCCAGCGGTTTGGCCAGGTGAGCTCCGCGCTGCAGGCGCCCATGTGGGTAGTGCAGTTGGCCATTCCCGTGGGGGCCGGCCTGATGGCGCTGCGCTTCGCCCAACACTTTCTGCGCACGCTGTGTGATAGCGAGCGACCCTCTTCCCACCTGGAACAGATTGGATAGCGCCATGATCGTGACGTTTCTCGCGCTGCTGGCGCTCTCGATGCTGGTCGGCCTGCCGATCTTCATCGCCCTGGCGGGCTCGGTCATGGCGACCATGGCGGGTTTCAGCCATATTCCCTTGGCCATCGTGGTCGAGCGCCTGTTCGCCGGGCTCGACAAGTTTCCGCTGATGGCCATTCCGTTTTTCATCCTCACCGGTAGCCTGATGAGTGCGGGCGGGCTTTCCCGGCGCATCATCCGTTTCGCCAACCTGCTGGTGGGGCGCTTTACCGGTGGCATGGGGATGACCGCCGTGTCGTCGAGCATGTTCTTCGGCGCCATCTCCGGCTCGAGCCCGGCCACGGTGGTGGCGGTGGGGTCGCTGCTCTACCCGGCCATGCGCAAGGAGGGCTACTCCGGCCCGTTCTCCATCGGCGTGCTGGTCT